>UQWV01000068.1 GCA_900544845.1 uncultured Collinsella sp.
AACGGCTCGATGGAGCTGTACGTGCCGACAGCGCCCGAGATAGCACCGAAGGCAACATTCTTGCGGGCGTCCTCAAGACGATCCAGATCGCGCTTGAGCTCCCAGGCCCAAGAGCCAAACTTCATGCCAAAGGTCATCGGCTCGGCGTGGATGCCATGAGTACGTCCGGCGCAGAGCGTGTTGCGCTCCTCGAAGGCACGACGCTTGCAGATCTCGCCGAGTTTCTTGACGTCCTCGATGATCAGGTCGCAGGCCTGGGTGAGCTGGTAGCACAGGGCCGTGTCGCCCAGATCCGAGCTGGTCATGCCATAGTGAACCCAGCGGCTGGGCTTGGGGTCGCCCTCGGGAACATCGGCATCGATGTATTCCTTCATGTTGGTCAGAAAGGCAATGACGTCGTGGCGCGTGACTTCCTCGATCTCATCGACCTTCGCCTTCTCAAAGTTGGCATGGTCGCGGATCCACTGGGCCTCGTCTTTGGAAATACCGATCTTGCCGAGCTCCGCCTGGGCCTCGCAGGCCAAGACCTCGATCTCCTGCCAAATGGCGTACTTGTTCTCGAGGGAGAAAATGTGTCCCATCTCCGGGCGGGTATAGCGATCGATCATAGCGGCTCCTTTTTGGTTATTGGCACGTTGGTCGTAACCCATCCATTGTACCGTGCGCAGGTGCAAGTATGGGCAGCAGGCATTAACCTAACATTTTGCCGCAAGAGCGGGCATGAGGACGTCTGCGCATTTGCTTCGCAAATCCGCACCGGCTGCGGTCGATCCCCTCGGATTCACGGTGACGATGGGGAAGACTTTGTTGAATTGGCCGTCCCGAGGTCTTCTGTGCTCCATGGAGCGGACAACGGGACGTCCGCGTATTTGCTTCGCAAATCCGCACCGGCTTCAGGCGCCTGTCGGCGCCTTCGCCTGCTCGCTACAAACGCTTCGCGTTTGCTTAGCGCTCGCACCCTGGCGGGTTCGAGTCCCGGCGCTTGGTAGTAAAAAGCACGGCAACGTAACGCTGCCGTGCTTGTGCTTTTTACTGGAGCGGGCAACGGGACTCGAACCCGCGAGTGTCAGCTTGGGAAGCTGATGCCTTACCACTTGGCGATGCCCGCATATGTGGGGGATAGTATAACGCGGTTGTCTTGTTCGATACAAGGGTGGCGATGCTTGTTTTAGCTGTGGAGATTCGTTTGAAAATCGCGTCAATTGTGGAGATGAGGACCTTTGGCCTCCTGTTCTCCCTATCTTCTACCTGCACTTTTGCTTGATTGTTGTATTTGAGCTCAATTTGTCAGGAATTGGGCAAGCTTTTGGTCAGGCTCCGGTACTTACCCGCATGAACCTCGGGGGTAGCCTCATCCTACGCGTCGCAGCCTCCCCGTGCGGCGCACGAGGGATAAGGAGCAGCCATGTCCAACGCACCCACGCACTCTGTCCACAGCGCAATCGCAACAGGTCCGCTGCTCCTGCTCCTCTTCCTGCTTTTCGGCTGCCTGGCACCGGGAGCCGCATTTGCCGTCGATGGCTACGACCAGCTCGGCTTCCGCACTATTAGCGATGATTGTGGGCCCTTCTTCATCGGCAAGTATGAAGCTCAAGACGCCTCGATTGCCTACTGCATGAACCAGGAGCGCCCCGGCCCCACCAAGCCGGGCGGCCCATGGCTCAACTTTGATCAAGGCTGGGTGTGGCTCGACGACGAGTTCGCGGCAATCGTTTGTCACGGATATCCTACCGCCACGTCGTTTGGCGGTTACCATCTTTCACCCGATCGCGCCCGCGCCGCAACCCAGCTTGCCGTATGGATGCTCAACGGCACTACCCATGTCGACGGTACCTATTCCTACACGACCGCTCAGGGCAAAACCAAGAGTGGGCACTTTACCGCTGACAATGAAGTCGTGGCGGCTGCGCGGTGGCTCCACGACAACGCAAAATCAGGAAGCATCAAAGCCGCTCCGCACCGCGCGCGGCGCTATCTAGGAGCCGTATCGGGCGGCAGCAAACGTCAAGACATGCTCTATGTACTGCCGGCGGTCTCTGTTTCCTTCAAAAAACAGTCTGCAAACGCCGCCATTACCAGCGGAAACAATACTTATCAGTTTGACGGGGCAACATTCGATATTTTTGAGAGCGCCAGCGGCGCGCATGTCGGCACCATCCAGATGGACAGCAACGGTCGGGCGCAAGCAACACTTCTGCCCAACACGGCATACTACCTAGTTGAAACGAAGGCGCCGGCCGGCTATGTCCCCCGTCGTGATCGCATCGCCTTTACCACGGGGAATGGCGGTGGACAGGTCGCCATTGATGAACAGCCCGGCACCATCAACCTGCGTATCGTAAAACTCGATGCCGCGACGAATGCCGGCCCCCAGGTGGGAT
Organism: uncultured Collinsella sp.; assembly: GCA_900544845.1. Classification (GTDB taxonomy): domain Bacteria; phylum Actinomycetota; class Coriobacteriia; order Coriobacteriales; family Coriobacteriaceae; genus Collinsella. The sequence goes on from UQWV01000068.1 coordinate 2,382, forward strand.
CTTCACTCGCAGGAGCAGAGTTCACGTGTGTGTCGCAATCAACCCCTGGATGGGCACAAATCCTCACGACCGACGAAAGCGGTCGGGCCACCCTCGCCGATGTCCCCTTAGGAACCTTTACCATCTACGAATCAAAAGCCCCCGAGGGCTACCTGCCATCCAACGACAGCTGGACCTATACCGTTGGAGCCGACCAGCTCGGCGATTCAGGCGTGGTCGAGATCGAATCTCGCGTTTCCGATATCCCCATTGCGTTTAACCTTGAGATTTCCAAATTCAAGGATTACGGCAATAGCGACCAATCCGGCCTGGAGCAGCCGGCGGAAGGTGTTGTCTTTGAGGTTGTCAGCAACAGCTCTCAGCAGGTTGTTGGCACACTGACCACAAACGTCTATGGCTTTGCCTCCACCAAAGATCAGCCCGAAGCATGGTTCGGCGCAGGCAAGCGACCCGTCGGTGTCCACGGAGCCGTCCCATACGACCGTGCCGGCTACACGGTTCGCGAGGTTCCGGAAACCGTCCCCGAGGGTTTTAAACGTGCAGGGGAATGGACCGTCGGGGCCAATCAGATTTCCAACGGCGCCGAGCTTCAATATATCGTGGACAACCACGCTCTGTCGACGCATCTCCAGATTGTAAAACGCGATGCCCAAACAGGCGCTTCTGTTCCACTAGCCGGATTCACCTTCCAACTACTCGACAGCAATCACGAATCTGTCTCACAAACTTGCTGGTATCCAACACATAACGTAATGGACACCTTTACGACTGACGCAACCGGGACCGTCACACTGCCCGAATCGCTCGTGCCGGGCACCTATTATGTACGCGAAACCTCGGCCAAAGAGCCCTATCTTGTCGGCGAGGAGATCGAGGTAAACATACCCGCCGACATGAACCTAACGCCCGTTGCAATCGCCTCGTATTATGACCACGCCGCGACCGGAAACATCAGGATCGTTAAAACCGATGTCATAGACGGCAGCAGCCTCGCGGGCGCCGTCTTTGAGATCCGTGCCTCGAGTGATATCGTGCGCCCCGACGGTAGCATTGCCGCGCTCGACGGTGAGACTGTCGCTACCATCACGACGGATGAAACTGGAGAAGCACGCGCGGACAACCTCCCGCTGGGACTTGGCACCGCACGCTACGAGGTTGTCGAGACTCAAGCGCCGGCAGGCTTCTTGCTCGATCGGACAACCCATATTGTCGACCTTACTTATGCCGACCAGAAAACACCCGTTGTAGAAGCACGGCTTAACGTATCCGACGATTACACCAAGGTTGATATCTCCAAGGTCGATGCAAGCGGTGAGCAGGAAGTGGAAGGCGCACAACTCACCTTATATGGTCCCGATAAAACCGAAATAGACTCCTGGACCTCATCCGACAAGCCACACCGCGTCGAACATCTTGCACCCGGCACCTACTCGTTGCGCGAAATGATGTCTCCGCGGACCTATGACCTTGCCGAGGAAATAACGTTTGAAATAAAGGATACGGGAGAAGTCCAATTCGTCGCGATGAAGGATGCGCCCATCGAGATCAAGGGACAGGTCGACAAGCGTCAGGAACTTGTCCAACCTATCGAAAAAGGCCTGTTGGCTAACGGCGATGGTAAAAACCGCGCCGCGATGCAAACCAATACGGATGGGCTTTTCTCCTATACCATCGACGCTCGAAACGATTCAACTACCTGGGTTGATGAGTTCACAATTACCGATGATCTTGAGTGTGCCGAGGACGATACGGCGAGATTCGTCTCAATCGAAACCCCCGTCGCCATCGGCGACCTCAATGGTCTGTGCAACGTGTGGTATCGCACGACGCCGTTGGACTCGACAGACGTCGATGAGCCGGCAAACGCGACACTTGACGATGGGCACGAAAATCCTTGGCTTGAGTCCGACGAAGTAAAAGAGAGCCTGGGTGAGGACTGTCGCCTCGTCGATTACGACGGTTGGCACCTCTGGAAGGCGGATATCTCGACCACGGAATCCACCACACTCGAGGCGAAAGAACTCGACCTTGCATCCAATACCGTCGTAACGGCCATTCGAATTGAATACGGTGCGGTAGCCGCCGACTTTACGACTCGAAGCGATGCGGATTCTTGGACCCGCGATGATCTCAAAGATGAGCACGACGACCTTGACGATGCCAAAGCAATCCTTGGTGCAGACGCTCGGGGCGCAGTCGTGCACATGCAGGCAACATCGGCTTATACGCCCCAAACCGCACTCACCAACAGCGCACGCGTCGATCTTTGTCGCAACGGCGGCGGCGATAAACTTGAGTCACATGACGAGGACTGTGTCATTCAACGCTGTACCCTACCGCAGGACCTACCGGCAACAGGACCAGTTCCCATCGCCGCTTGCATCACCGCGCTCCTGACCTCGGGTGCCGCAGCCCTATGGTTCGCTCGCCTTAGGTCGATCCCAAAGAAGCGCTAGCGCGATGAAAAAGCGGGCGAGCCAGTCCCCTGGCTCGCCCGCTTTCAATCATGTAAATCGCCGTATCTACTCTGCAGACGAAGATCCACCATCAACGATTGCTTGCTCGGACTCAGGAATCCCATCGGCGCCCGTGCTCTGTTCTTGCTCCACCTCTTCGCTGATTGCGGAGGCGGGGGTCGAGCCCTTTGCACCCACGATGTAGGCAGCCCCAAATCCTAACGCAATGGCAATCAAGGTCAAAATCACGTAGACAGGCCAATGGCGCTTAATATACGAAAACACGTTGACTCCTTAGAGCTCCGTCTACGAACGGCGGATAACCTCGGTCACGACCTCGGATACCGTGGCAATGTTCGTCGGGTTGACATTGTGGGGCAGGTCGTCCTCGGTACGAGCGCAAGCCAGACGTGTGCCGTCCACACCGGCGATGGTGAGGGCTCGGCGGCTCGCCTCGAGCGCGGCGTAGGCATCGGTCTTGGCATAGGGCATCTCGAGCGCGCCACAATCGACATGGAACGACTTGCAGACCTTGCTGACCAGGTTCATGATGCGGCGATCGCCCTTGAGCAGCTGCTGTTCGCCCTCGACCGTCACCACCGAAAGCCTACCGGCGCCGACGGATTCAAGATTGATAAAGAATACGCCGCGGAGCTTATCGCGATGCGAAGCCAAGAAGGCCTTCATGCCGGCGCCATCACAATCCGAGGCACCCGTTGCCACAAACCAGATATCGTGACCGAGCAGCTCATCATCGCCCATAGAGGCGACAGCCGAGAGCATATCTTCGGAAGAAGCGCCATCGGAAGACGTAGCGCCGCCCTTCCAGCCATCGTTATCGTCCTCGAAGTTATCCCACGAACCGATACCGCGACCGGATTTCTTGGCATCGTAATCGTCTTCGACGCCCAGCCAGTCACTCATGCTGTCCTGCTCGTTTTTCTTTTTACGACCGAACAGGCCACCCAGGCCGCGCTTACGAGACTTGGGTGCCGCCGGGGCGGGAGCCGAAATGGTCTCGATCGGCTGCGCGCCCGACGCAACGGGCATAGGAGGCGCAACGGGTGCCGATGTGGGTTCGGGACCTTGGGCGGTAGCAAAGGGGTCGTTGACTTGGGCAGAGGGATCGGGAAGGTCGAACAGCGACGTGCGAGACGCAACGTTTGCCTGCTTCATAGACGGCAGCGACGAATCGGGGACTGAAGCCAGCGGAGACGAGGAAGGTGCAGGCGACGGTGCCGACGCCGGATCGGGAACATTCATCTGCGGACGCGGCGATGCCTGGGAGGAAATCTGGGCCATAAGGGAATCGACCGTTTCGTCCTGGGTGGGAGCGACATTGGCAACCGTGGCACCGGAACCACTCGGGGTCGGCATGGTGAAAATCTGCGTGGAATAAGGCCTCGACTCATCCGTCTCGGGAGTCTCGGAAACCGCAGGCACTTCCTCCTGCTCGACCTCGGTCGAATCACCCTGATCGGCTGCCGCGTATTGCTCTTCGTCAGAGTTGGCCTCGACGGACTCGTCCTCGGCAGCATCCTGAATTTCGGCAGCATCAATGGGCTCGTCATCGTCCACCGCGTCGCCCTGTTCATCGGAAATAGGAAGGGGCTCAGCAATCGCGGTGCCCTGCTTTTCAAACGTTATCGTGGAATCGAACTTCGCGGCATCAAACGACATGGTGCTATCGACGTGCTGCTGAGCCTCGAAAGACGTTGTTGCCTCAACAACATCCGCGGACGTCGGTTGCTGGGACTCAAAGGACGTTGTAGCTTCGGCGGCGTCGACGGGCGCGGACTGCATAGCCTCGTTCTGCTCGAACTCTTGCGCCGCGTGCTCACGTGCCGCCTCGGCTGCCTGCTGCTGAGCGATAGCCTCCTGCTCGGCAGCCTCGCGTGCGGCAGCGCGCTTCTCCTCGAAATCGTCGACAAATTTCTTGCCCTTTGCAAGCGCACCCTTAAAGAAGTTGGAAGCGCTGGCGCCAATCGACGAGAACGCGGATGCAATATCGGCATGGGGCGTTGCCGCGGGAATCTCGGCCGAGAAATCAGTATCGCTCTCGTAAGACACGCGCCTCGGCTGTTCAACGTAATCGTCGTCAGACTCGTCCGCAACGTCTTGCGCCGGCGCGGCGGGAGCCAAAACGTCCAGTCCTGCCGCGGGATCGATCGCGGACACCGCCTCGGGCTCGGCAACGGCAGCGGCAACCGCGGCAGACTCATCATCCACGGTGACAGCGGGCGCAGGTGCAGTCACGACGGGGGCAGGCTCGGGCTCAAACGTCGGCTCCTCGCCCTCCTCGTAATCGAGCGTGCAGGACTCGGGAAGCATTCCGAGCGCACGGATGGCATCCGAACCAAAGCGGATGTTGCCGGCGGCATTGCGATAGAGCTTGGGCTCGGGCTCGGCCGCGACAGGCTCCTCCACCGGCTCGGCAGCGGAAACCTCGTCATTGAACTCTTCGGCCTGGACAGCCTGATTCTGATCCTCGGGCACGATGGCGCCGATCAGCGTCTCGTCGGCAGACGCACCCTCAAAGCCCTCGATCTGCTCGTCGAAAGCCTCACCCTGTTCGGGCTCGGTTTGAGCGTCGGGAGCAATCGGCTGACCGAACTCGTCCTCGGCGCAGGTAGGCTCTTCATACTCGATGGTGTTGCCGTAGTCGTTTTGCTGCTGGGCCGCGGCATATTCCGCCGCTGCGCGCGCCATTTCCTCGGCACGGCGCTTTTGCTCCCCAAAATAGGTATCGAACGGAACATCGTCGGGAAACTCGTTTTCACCCTGGAAGGGAGCAACGTTGTCCATAACGCCGAGCATAGCGGCGACAGAAGATTTGTTGCACACCGCGCCGGACGTATAGGGAAGAATGTGGCGGTTAGAGATGATGTTTGCCGCGTTGGCAAGTGCAACGAGGGAAGCGAGGATCGCGACAATCCACAGCAGAACCTTGAGCGCGCCGGGGAGCGGCAGGATACGCAGGATGGCAACGGCAGCAGGGGCAACCGTGGCAACGGGCAACAGCTTGGCGATGAGCGCACGATACGAAGCATAGGGCTCGCGGGCGAGCAGCTCAGCACGGGGAGAGTCGTAGTGTGCGACAACGACCACCGGGCGGTTACGCGGGGACGCGAGCGGGCCCGAGGCCTTGTGGTAGGCGATGACATTTTGGCTCACGCCCGTCTTGCCCAGGCGCGAAACCACGGGGTGGCCCGTGCGTTCGAGCACGTAAAGAACGGCGCCGACAATGGCCAGTAAGGTGCCGACCAAGCCGATACCGCCGCCGATGCCCATCAGCAGGGCGCCGGCAAACGCAAGAATACCGGTAACGGCAAATGCCAACCTACTGGGCGCCGGGGCATTGAACTCCTGAACCTCGGGGTCAAAGCCGTGGTTGCGGAAGATCTGAGCGATATCCTCGGCAGCCAAGCGCTCTTCTTCGCTGCATGCCGGCGTAATGCCGGTGTTCTGCAGCAGGTGGTTAATATAGTTCTGGGTGTTCGCCATGTGCGCTCCACATCCATAATCCGACAAATAGGCCCAATGCATGCACATTAGAACCGTATATAGTCGAAAGTATACCCCGAGCGAGCGCAAACGACCGAATTCGGGCCATCTTAACGCCCCGAGCGGACAAGGATATAGCCTAATCTCCATATCGGACTAAAATCATGGCAGCAAACCACCTTCTCATGCGAGGACTCTATGACGGCAAGCGACACGACCGAGACAATTAAAAAGGGAAATTCGGAGCCCAGTTTCGATAAAACGGCTCAGCGCATCCTCAATCTTTTCTTTGTGCTCAACAGCTCCCCCGAACCGCTGACGACCGAGCAGATCGTCTTGGATTCTGACCTGGGATATGGCTCGGGCAATATCGACTCGGATAAGCGCAAGTTTCGGCGCGATCGTGACAAACTGCTCGAGCGTGGCATCTTAATCAAGGAGGTTCGCCCCGCCGGTGCGCAGGAGACCGAGGAAAGCTCGTGGACAATCGACCGCGAGCGCACGTTTGCTGCAGGCGGCCTCATCACCGCAGACGACGCCGATATCCTGCTCAACGCCATCGACCAGACACTAGCGGCCGGCTCATCCACTTTTGCCGCACCGCTTGCCGATATTCGCTCCAAGATTGCCTATCTCACCGGCAGGACGACGGTAGACGAGGCGCCGATCAGCCGCTCTCCCACCGTCGATGCGGTTTGGAGCGCCTTTGCCGAGCGATGCGCGCTGCGATTTTTATATCAGAACGGACGCGGCGAGCAGAGAGAACGTACCGTCTGCGTCTACGGCATGTTCGAGCGCGAGGGCGTGGCTTACTTCTGCGGCCTCGACAACGTCACCGACGACATCAGGACATTCCGCTGCGACCGTATCGTTCGCGCTTGGCGTCCTTCGAAGGCCTACGTCATCCCCGCGGACTTCAACCTCAGCGACTACCTGTTCTTTGAATTCGATTTTGCCGACCGACCGCCCGTTGCAGCCACGTTCTCATTCGCCCCTCAGACGCAGATCGATATGATCAACGG
>UQWV01000069.1 GCA_900544845.1 uncultured Collinsella sp.
AACGAAGTCGAAGCCATGTGGGCCTACTACTAGTCATTGGGGACAGACTTAAATGAGTGGTCATTGGGGACGCTCATGTTTGACTAGTCGTTTAAGAACGTCCCCAATGACCAGGTAAATAGCAAAAGCCCCGCAGTCGGAGCGGACTGCGGGGCTCATGAAGATAGGCTAGTTTGTGGGCGCCTTGCCTGGCGCCCACGAGAGAGGCAATGGAGTAGAGGCTACTCGTGGATGCGGGTACCGGAGAGGCCGGCCATGGTCTCGGCGGCCTTGTCCAGGGCGCCGATGATGCAGGTGCGGCCCTTGCGGGAGCGGGCGAACTTGATGGCGGCGCGGACCTTGGGCTCCATGGAACCCTTGCCGAACTGGCCCTCGTCGGCCAGGCGCTCGGCCTCGTCGGCGGTGAGGTCCTCGAGCTCCTCCTGGTTGGGCTTGCCGAAGTTGATGGCGACATGCTCGACGGCGGTCAGCAGGAACAGAACGTCGGCGTCGCAGTCCTCAGCCAGCAGCTCGCCGCCCAGGTCCTTGTCGATGACGGCGGGAACGCCCTTGTAGCAGCCCTTGTTCTCGTAGTCGCGGACGACGGGGATGCCGCCGCCACCGCAGGCGATGACGATGAATTCGTTGTCGAGCAGGTTGAGGATGGAATCAGCCTCGACGATCTTCTTGGGATCGGGGGAAGCGACAACGCGACGCCAGCCGCGGCCGGAATCCTCGACGAAGACCTTGGAGGGGTCCTCGGCCATGAACTCCTTGGCCTGCTCCTCGGTGTAGAAGGGGCCGATCGGCTTGGTCGGGTTCTTGAACGCGGGATCGTCCGGGTCGCACTCGATCTGGGTGACGACGGTTGCGGCGTGCCAGCGCTTATAGCGCTTGTGCATCTCGCGGCCGATGCCCTGCTGCAGGTGATAGCCGATGTAGCCCTGGGACATGGCGCCGCACTCGGGCAGCGGCATCTCGGGGGTGCCGATGGCGTCGTGGGCGGCGGCGAAGGCGTTCTGGATCATGCCGACCTGCGGGCCGTTGCCGTGGGTGATGATGATCTCGTTGCCCTGCTCGATCAGGCCGAGGAGGGCGTGGGCGGTGTTGCTCACGGCCTCGATCTGCTCAACGGGGTTGTTGCCGAGGGCGTTGCCGCCGAGGGCGACGACGATACGATCGGGCTTACCGTAGGGTTTGGACATGCGTGCCTCCTTATCGAAGAGTAGCGTACATCACAGCTTTAATGGTATGCATGCGGTTCTCTGCCTCTTGGAAGACGCGAGACTTATCGGACTCGAAGACCTCGTCGGTGACCTCCATCTCGGTTACGCCGAACTTCTCCGCGATTTCCGCTCCGATGGTGGTCTTGGTATCGTGGAAGCTCGGGAGACAATGCATGAAGATAGCGTTGGGGTTTGCCTTCGCCATGACCTCCGAGGTTACGCGGTACGGGGAGAGCAGCTTGATACGGCTCTTCCAGAGCTCCTCAGCCTGGCCCATGCCAACCCAGACATCGGTGTAAATAACATCGGCATCCTTTACGCCTTCATCGATGTTGTCAGTAAGCTGAATGGTGCAGCCATTTTCCTCGGCGATCTTCTGGCAAGTCTCAAGCAGCTCGGGATCAAAGTGGGTAGCGCCCTCAACATCGCCCTTCGGCCCACAAGAGCAGAAGTTGATGCCGAGCTTAGCGCAGATCACCATGAGGGAATCGCTTACATTGCCCTGCTCCTTGCCGAGATAGGTCAGCTTGAGGCCACGCGTGTCACCGAATTCCTCGCGCATCGTAAGGATATCCGCCAAAGCCTGGGTCGGGTGATACTCATTGGTGAGACCATTCCACACGGGAACGCCGGCTTTATCGGCAAGCTCCTCAACAATGGACTGGTCAGAGCCACGATACTCGATACCGTCGTACATGCGACCAAGCACGCGGGCGGTATCCTCAATGGACTCCTTTTTGCCCATCTGCGACGAACCGGGATCAAGGTAGGTTACACCTAAGCCGAGATCCATACCGCCCACCTCAAAAGCGCAGCGCGTACGCGTCGAAGTCTTTTCAAACAGCAGAACGATGTTCTTGCCCTCAAGATAACGATGGGGAGCGCCCATGCGCTTGAGATTCTTAAAGTCCCTCGAAAGCTCGAGCATATACTCGATCTCCTCGGTAGTGAAATCGAGCAGGGTCAGAAAACTACGACCAGAAAGATTCAGTGCCATGATAGGTTCCTTTCATTATTTACCTAATTGATGAGTGCGCGGCGCGCGAAGAACGCGCATCCGCGCATCTCGGGCCAGAACGGTATTAAATCTCTTCGCGCCAGAACGGCATGGTCATGCAGCGCGGGCCACCACGACCACGAGACAGCTCTTCGGAAGGAGCAACCAACAGCTCAACGCCCGCCTTATAAAGCGCATCATTAGTAACAACGTTGCGCTCATAGACGCACACCTTACCCGGCGCAACAGCAAGCGTGTTGGAACCATCGTTCCACTGCTCACGGGATGCCTCGATCGGATCGCCGGCGCCACATTCGATCATCGTGATATGGTCGATACCGGTTGCCATTTCAAGAATCTGCTGAATCGTCCCCTCGATCTCCTCGATACAGACCTCGCCATCCGAATCGCCCTTGGTGAGTCGATAGGCACGAAGCGTCTCGTAGATACCGGGGTAGACGGTAAACTTATCGTAATCAACCTGAGTACAAACCGTATCAAGATGCATATAGGCATAGCCGTGGGGGATCTTGATGGCAAATACCTGCTCGATCTCGGACTCGCCCTTGCCCCAGAACAGATTCTTGGCAAGCTGGTCGATGGCCGCGGTCTGGGTACGCTCGGAAATACCGATTGCAAGCGTGGTGGCGTTAATGTTCAGAACGTCGCCGCCTTCGATATGCCAATCGCTATTGTGGTCGTACCAAAGCGGAGCCCCAGCATAATCAGGATGGTGGCGCATGATGGTCTCATAGAATACGACCTCACGGTTGCGCTGATGCCAGTACATGCGGTTCATCATCGCACCCTTGCCGACCACAGCGATCGGATCACGCGAGAAGTAGGAAGCGGGCATCGGGAACAAGACCATTTCGTCGGGCTTCAGCTCGTCGCTATCCATGGCCGCAAGGGAACCGCCCACATGCGGAATCTCGAGATCGCGTACGTAAAGGCCGCCCATAGCGGTAAGGACAAACTCTTTGTTGTCCTTGATGGAGTCGAGCTTCTCCACGACTGCCTGACGAAGCGCCAGGTTCTCGATCTTGGCCTCGGGAATGAACTTGCTCATAAACTCGGCACGAGAACCCTCAACCTGATCGAAAGTCTCGGCAAGCAAGTCCTCCATATAGACGACCTCAGCGCCAGCACCGCGAAGAAGATCAGTAAACTCGTCATGCTCTCGCTGGGCATACTCGAGATAAAACGCGTCATGAATCCAGGCGCGCTCAAAATCCTCCGCCTTCATGTTTACCAGGTCCAAGCCCGGTCGGTGCACGCATACCTTCTTGAGGGCACCAATTTCGCTATGAACGTTCAGACCTTTGCTCATCATCGTTCCTTTCTGGATTAGAGCTCAATTGTTATTGCAATGGCTTACAAAGTTGTCGTTTCGTTTGCTAGACAATCGGAAGCAGACCGGATACCGCGGTAAATACGAGACAGACCGCACTGACCACAAGGAAGAACTTCCAGGAAACTCGCCACCACTGGCCAAGAGAGATCTTGCAAACACCAAGACCGGCGACAAGCATTGCGCTGGTGGGGGAAATCAGCGACATCGCTGCAGATCCCATCGAAAGGCCAGTAACCGCAGCTTCTGGATTTAGCCCCATGAGCTCAACCAGAGGCCCAAAGATGGGGATGGTGAGCGCCGCGATGCCCGAAGAGCTGGGAACCAGAATCGAAAGCAAGTTGTCAACGACATACAAAATGCTGGTAAAGAGAACAGGGGGGATTCCGGCAAGGCCAGTCGCAAGAGCGTTTAGGACCGTATCGATAATCAAGCCATCGTTGGCGATAACCAAAATGCCTCGAGCAAGACCGACCACGACCGCAGAGAAAACAAAGTCGCCCAAACCCTTAACAAACTCTGTAGCAATCTCCTTCTCGCTCATGCCCGATACGATGCCAGACAGGAGCGCCATAGCCATAAAGACTGCAGAGATCTCGTTCATATACCAGCCCTGGGTGACAAGACCCCAGACAATGGCGACGATTCCAAGCACGAATACGATGATTACGGCCTTCTGGCGCCCGGTGAAATCGGCTTCGAGCAGCTCGTCATTTGATGCATGCTCTTTGCGCTTCTCGATATCATCAGCGTAAGCAATCGAGGACTCGGGGTTCTTCTTCACCCTTCGAGCGTACAACACGACCCAGGCAATAGCGATGGCGGTCAGCACAACAAGGGCAACAACGCGAAGCCAGAGCTGGGGATTACCCTGGATATTCAGAATTCCCTGAGCAATCAAAACATTGAAGGGGTTGACCGTCGATGCGATATAGCCAATACGGGCGCCAACGAACACGATCATAAAGGCCGTAATGGAGTCATACCCCATAGCCATAACAATCGGCAGCAAGATGGCAAAAAATGGAAGGGTCTCCTCCGCCATGCCGAACGTGCTACCGCCCAGCGCAAAAACCGCCATCAAAATCGGAATAATCAGGATGTCTTTACTCTTGAACTTCTTAACGATGCGCGCCACGCCGTTGGTGATAGCTCCAGTGGCAGTAATGACCTGAAAGGATCCGCCGACAATCAGAATAAAGGCAACGACCTCAACTGCCTGCTGAATTCCCACCGCAGGAGCCTCGAGCACATCGAACAGGCCTTGCTTCAGGTCAACCTCAGCGCCGTCTTCGTCCGCATAAACCTTTTCAACGGACTCATATGTTCCAGCAACAGTGACCTCGCGTCCGTTGAGCTCCTGCCTCTCAAACGAGCCGGAGGGAACGATCCACGTAAGAGCTGCGGTCAACACCATGAGAATGAAGATAATGGTGTAGACGTGCGGAATTCGTAGCCCACGTTTCTTTTGCACTTCGGCCATTATGCCTCCTTTAGTTTGCAGGTTTTCGATACGAGCTTTTCGCCGGCAACCTTATTATTCGGTTTTCACGCCAGTTGACATTAGATATTTATGCGAATGGATAGTATTAAAAGGCAGACGGGCTTTAGTTGATATATAAGCTCAATTATCGAACTAAATTGATATTTTTTATCAATTGGTGACTTTCAATCAAGAGCTTAAGCCGTCCACCGATACCCACAACATACTCACTTAAACTTCTCCCAGCAGAACGATAATTGACATCAGTCATCATCCGAATTAAAGCGAGCGTTCTAATGCCAATTCATGTCACCAGCGAAATCGGTAAGCTTAAACAGGCCCTTTTATATCGACCCGGTATCGAAACCCAAAACTATCCCGAAGGCCATTTTGGCCAAGTTTTTAGCCTAAGACCATCGAGCAGCCTATTTGACTTGGATAGAGCCCTAGCTGAGTGTGATGCCTATACCTCAGTGCTCGAGCATGAAGGCGTAGAGGTTCTGTATCTCGACCAACTTCTTATAGAAGCGCTTGACTCGTGCCCCGAAGCTCGAGCATCTTTTGTCGATTCCTTTGTCGATGAATGCGGCGCGATTGGCGCCGAGTTGCAGCAAGCAGTCCGCGAGCATCTTGAACACACCCGATCGGCGCAGGAGCTCGTCTCGGCATCGATTGGCGGCATCCGCCACGGGCAAGTTACATACTGCTTCGACGGCGGGGACAGACTCGCCGAATTAACCGGCGAGGCCTATGCCCCTGACGAGCTGCTCGTTAGCCCATTAAACACCATGTGGTTCGTGCGCGACCCGGTAAGCACCATCGGCTCCGGCATCTCCTTCAACCACATGTATTGGCCCGAGCGCAATCGCGAAGTAGCGCTCTACCAAACGATTTTTAAATACCATCCCAATTTCAAGGACACGCCCTCGTTTTATCGTCACGATTCGACCTTCCATATTGAAGGGGGCGATATCATCAATCTTGATGCTCATAATGTCGCAGTCGGCATCTCTCAGAGAACCGAATCTGCAGCCATCGATATGCTCGCTCGTACCCTCCTGTGGAATCCCGACTCGAGCATCGACGCCGTATGGGCAATTGAGGTACCCGAGCGGAGCCTGTGTATCCATCTTGATACGTACCTAAGCCGGGTCGACTACGATACTTTTGTTGTCGACCCCCAGCTACTCGCGGAATCTCACTCTTATCAGATTACGCGAAATCGAGCAGAGAATCTCTGCCAGATTCACGCCGTCGAAAAAGGAGTCAAGGAGGCGCTGGCCGCCGCGCTCGGCATACCCGAGCTTCGTTTTATTCCCTGCGGTGGATCTAATCCCAATTTGGCAGAAAAAGAGTGCACGAATAACGCAGCCAGTGTGCTGTGCCTCCGACCGGGCAAAGTCTGTGTCTATGAAGAGAATCAAGCGACGAACGCTGCTCTTGAACAGGCCGGAATCAATCTTGTTCCCATTTCCATACACGAGCTGACAAACGGCTTTGGCGGGCCCAACTGTTTGTGCTTGCCACTTAGGCGTGATGAATAACATGGCCCAAGGGGATAACATTAAATGCCTTAGAACCCGCGAAGGCTTGACGCAGCAGCAATTTGCCGACATGCTCGGCGTTACCAAAGAAACAGTATGTCGTTGGGAACGTGGACACACCGCCGTCAAGGTGTCGACTCTCGATAAGCTGACCGAGCTTTTTGATGTAACGTTTGATGAGCTCGCCGCAAGTAATAGCGGCCTTGCCTCTGCCGGCTTAAGCTCGCGGCCTGAAAAAAGCCCGACCGTGGCCCAAAACGAAGAATGCGGGATCTATAAAATCGTACGCTGCAACGGTGGCTTTAGCCTTAAGAAAAGTGGGCATACCTTCGTTCCAGGACCCGTTCTCGAAAGGCACCCGGGAGGCTTTCTAGTTCAGATGAACAACAGCAGCATGTCACGCTGCTATCCGCAAAGCTGCGTTCTGCTGGTCGATCCTGTCGCTAAACCGTGGAACGGATGCACCGTCGTTGCCATGGTAGACGCATCGGCCATAGTTATTCGGCGATATGAAATTCGAGGGAACACGATTGCGCTGTCAACGTATTCCTATTTGACAGAAGAACCCAACATCACTCTGGACAGGCATCGTCTTCGCGTCTTAGGTGTCGTCGTTTGGTTTCAGGCAACTCACGATCTGACGTACTAGCCTCTTAGTCGTAAATCCCCAGGTGTCGTACCTGCTCGCGGCAAGAGTGTCCCTTTTGACTAGTCGTTTAAGAACGTCCCCAATGACTAGGTGAATAGCAAAAGCCCCACAGTCGGAGCGGACTGCGGGGCTCATGAAGAGAGGCTAGTTTGTGGGCGCCTTGCCTGGCGCCCACGAGAGAGACAATGGAGTAGAGGCTACTCGTGGATGCGGGTACCGGAGAGGCCGGCCATGGTCTCGGCGGCCTTGTCCAGGGCGCCGATGATGCAGGTGCGGCCCTTGCGGGAGCGGGCGAACTTGATGGCGGCGCGGACCTTGGGCTCCATGGAACCCTTGCCGAACTGGCCCTCGTCGGCCAGGCGCTCGGCCTCGTCGGCGGTGAGGTCCTCGAGCTCCTCCTGGTTGGGCTTGCCGAAGTTGATGGCGACATGCTCGACGGCGGTCAGCAGGAACAGAACGTCGGCGTCGCAGTCCTCAGCCAGCAGCTCGCCGCCCAGGTCCTTGTCGATGACGGCGGGAACGCCCTTGTAGCAGCCCTTGTTCTCGTAGTCGCGGACGACGGGGATGCCGCCGCCACCGCAGGCGATGACGATGAATTCGTTGTCGAGCAGGTTGAGGATGGAATCAGCCTCGACGATCTTCTTGGGATCGGGGGAAGCGACAACGCGACGCCAGCCGCGGCCGGAATCCTCGACGAAGACCTTGGAGGGGTCCTCGGCCATGAACTCCTTGGCCTGCTCCTCGGTGTAGAAGGGGCCGATCGGCTTGGTCGGGTTCTTGAACGCGGGATCGTCCGGGTCGCACTCGATCTGGGTGACGACGGTTGCGGCGTGCCAGCGCTTATAGCGCTTGTGCATCTCGCGGCCGATGCCCTGCTGCAGGTGATAGCCGATGTAGCCCTGGGACATGGCGCCGCACTCGGGCAGCGGCATCTCGGGGGTGCCGATGGCGTCGTGGGCGGCGGCGAAGGCGTTCTGGATCATGCCGACCTGCGGGCCGTTGCCGTGGGTGATGATGATCTCGTTGCCCTGCTCGATCAGGCCGAGGAGGGCGTGGGCGGTGTTGCTCACGGCCTCGATCTGCTCAACGGGGTTGTTGCCGAGGGCGTTGCCGCCGAGGGCGACGACAATACGATCGGGCTTGCCAAGAGGCTTAGACATTGCTGGAATCCTTTCTGTAAAAGGCCTACAACCCATTAATAACCCGCGTCCGTGCGATACGCGAGTTTATTAAGGTTTATATTCTCTTTATCGCTCATTTTATTCATTTTGAAAATAGCGGAACGGTGAACGGTCGTTTTTATCCGCTCAGCGTACAGAACCCCAGCTCAGGCATATCTACGCCATTTACGTGCAACTTTATTTAAATGCAGCGAGGATTATGTCGGATTATGCAAACTACATCTCTGCTAAACACAAAATGGACAGCGTAAAATCTTACTCGCACGATACGAGATTCTATGCACTTATAAGTCGAGTATGCACCCCTGCAAAAACAAGGGGCTTTTCATCCAACATAAGGGATAGCCGATCGCGCTTCACCCCGCGGCAAGCGACTGCGAGTTCGCAGTATGGAACTTTACCGTCGGCTTCTGCATGAACGCTGCCGACGCCCTTTCGCTCCTGCGCGCCCAAGCAGCCGAGAACGCTAACGGCGCCACTGTCAACCTGGCCACCCTCAACAACGGCGCCGCCAGCCTTTTCGCAAAGTACCGTGCTGGTTCGCTGGCTTTGAGGCCTAAGTGAGCTTTGCTATTTGCCAATTTT
>UQWV01000070.1 GCA_900544845.1 uncultured Collinsella sp.
GCTTATGCATGAGCTTGGCGGCGATGGGGTGGTCGTTGGTGTCGACGAGGGGGGTCGCGGATCGGTGGCCGGGCCTTTGACGGTATGCGCCGTCTGCCTTCCTATGGAGCCGCGCGTCTGGGGCATCAACGATTCCAAAAAGCTCACGCCGGCGCGCCGCGAGTTGCTCTCAGTGAAGATTGCCGAGGTGGCGACGGCGATCGGCTTTTGCTATATCGCGCCTAAGGATATCGATGAGATGGGCATGGCCCGTGCTATCCGTACCGCCGTTGCGGGCGCCGTGGCCGATACGGGACTTGAACCCGACTGCGTCCTCATGGATGGCAACCCCTTGGGCGCCGTTCCCAACGAGCGCGACGTGGTGAAGGGCGATGCTAAAATCGCCTGCATCGCCGCGGCGTCCATCATGGCCAAGGTCACGCGTGACGAGATGATGGTCGAGTACGACGCCGAGTATCCTGAGTACCATCTGGCCGAGTCGAAGGGCTATGCAAGCCCCGAGCATATCGAGGCCATTCGCAAACATGGACTTTGTCCGCTGCACCGCGTGAGCTTTTGCGGAAACTTTCTGCAGACTGAGCGCCTTTTCTAGGCCAATTGTGGAGATAGGGACCCCTGGGGTTTTATAAACCTGCTGGTAGCGGGCCGTATGCAACACCATTGCTGCGTACGGCCCGTTTTTTGTCGGCATTTGGTCAGCTATTGGTTTGCTTCCGGTACTTACCCGCATGAAAGGTGCCCTCATCATCGGGGCAATGCAGTGTGCAGGAAAGGAGACCCCATGAGTGCCGCAAGCAAAAAGAGCAAGACGCAGCAGCTCAAGGAGCGTTGGGAAAACGGCGAGCTCGACTCCGGGGCGATGACGCCCGAGTTTATCAAGGGGCTCAGTCCCCGCGAGCTGGGCATGCTGGGCGAGCTGATCACCATCGACTACTTTAACGAGCGCGGCTACACCTTGCTGGAGCAGGGTTATCGTTGCACCGAGGGCGAGGCTGATCTGGTGCTGCTCGATGAGCTCGACGATGTCGTGGTGATGGCCGAGGTCAAGACCAGACGTGTCGCACTGGATTGCAACACGCGGGTCTTTCCCGAGGAGGCCGTGGACGCCCAAAAGCAACGTCGCTACCGCCGCATCGCAAGTTGCTATCTCATGGAGCATTATCCGCTCAAGGCGATTCGCTTCGATGCCGTGGGTGTCACCATTCGCGGCGGGCATATCGCCGAGATCGAGCATCAGTACAACGCGTTCGATTGGCAGGTGTCGTGATGGCGTTCGAGACGTTTGCCGTTCACGCGGCCTGCATCCGCGGCGTCGAGGCGATTCACGTCACGGTCGAGGTCTCGCTTGCCGGCGGCGTTCCGGGCATTCAGATGCTCGGCATCCCGAGTATGGAGGTAATGGAGTCGCGTGGTCGCATTCGCTGTGCGATGCGCTCCGCCGGGTTCGAGATCCCACGCTCGGGCATTACGGTCAATCTGGCACCTGGCGATATTCGCAAGACCGGTAGCGGTTTTGATCTTCCCATCGCCATCGCGGTATTGGCGGCCGATGGTCAGATTCCCCGCGACAACCTCGATCGTTGTCTTATCGCCGGTGAGCTTGGCTTGGACGGTACGGTGCTTCCTGTCAAGGGCGAGGTGGCGTTTCAGCTGCTGGCTCGCGACATGGGGCTGTCTTTTATCGCCGGCAGATCAGACCAGCATGTGCCGCTCGCGGGCGTGGATTGCGGATTCATAGATCATTTGTCTCAGCTTGCTCATGGTATGGGCGATGCCGCGCGGCATTATCTGGATTCCGAGGGTGTGGAGGCTACTTTTGAGCCCGAACTCGACTATGCCGACGTGCTGGGGCAGGAGGTTGCCAAACGCGGCATGGCACTGGCGGCAGCGGGTGAGCTCGGTTTGCTTATGATCGGGTCCCCGGGATCGGGCAAGACGATGCTTGCGCGCCGTATGACCGGCATCCTGCCCGAGCTTTCCGTTGAGGATCAGCAGGAGGCACTGTGCATCCATTCGGTCTTGGGCGAGAACATCGATGGCTTATTGGCGGGTCATCGGCCGTTTCGAAGCCCCCATCACAGCATTTCAACGGCGGGCCTCATTGGCGGAGGGCGCCCGGTGCACCCGGGTGAGATCAGCCTGGCTCATGGCGGCGTGCTCTTTTTGGACGAGCTTGCCGAGTTTCCCACGGGTGTGCTGCAGACGCTCAGGCAGCCTATCGAGCGCGGCTATGTCAGGATCGTGCGCGTTGACGGGGCCTTTACCTTCCCGTCGCGTTTTCAGCTGCTCGCTGCGAGCAATCCCTGCCCCTGCGGCTTTTTGGGCGACCGTGAGGTGCCATGCCGCTGCTCGGCATCGATGGTGGAGCGCTATCGGGCCAAACTGCGCGGTCCTTTGGCCGATCGTATCGACATGATGATCGATGTGACCCGTCCCGACCCCCAAGTGATTATCGAGGGTGCGGAGGGCATGTCTTCGGCCGAGCTGCGCGACTACGTGGTACGTGGACGCGCCTTTCGCGCTTGGCGCGAATCCCGCATGGACGATGCGGATGCCGAGGCCGAGGATGACGAGACACGGTCCATTGACGGCGTCGTTTCGACCTTTGAGCTCGATGATGCGGCGGAGAAGTGTGTGCTCGGCCTGTCGAAGCGCACGCATCTCACAGGGCGTGGCATCGTGCGCCTGGTTCGCATTGCGCGCACGATCGCAGATGTCGCCGAGAGCGAGCAAGTGACGCAGGACCACGTGCTCGAGGCGGCGATGTACCAGGGAAGGAGGGACCAATGATGGCCGAGGGGACCTTTGAGCTGCATCCGGGCGATGCGTTGTATCCTGAGACCGTTTTGGAGCTTTCTGATGTACCCCAGACGCTCTATGTGCGCGGCGACCCCGAGGTGCTTTCGACGCCCGCGCTCTCCATCATCGGCGCGCGCAAGGCCTCGCCGTATGGTCTTGCCGTGGCAGAGCTTGCGGCAAAGGTGGCGGTCGAGGCGGGGGTGACGGTAGTTTCAGGCGGCGCCGTCGGTTGTGACCAGGCTTCGGGTTGGGCTGCGGTCAACGCCGGCGGCAAACACGTCGTGGTGCTGGGGACGGGCGCCGACGTGGTCTACCCGCGTTCGAGCGCGGGGCTTATTACACGCACGCTCGATACGGGTGGCGCGGTCGTGTCGATCTCTCCGTGGGGCATGGGTCCGCGCAAGTTCGCCTTTCCGCGCCGCAATCGCGTGATCGCGGCCCTGTCGCAAGCCCTCTTTGTATCCGAGGCGGGTATGCCTTCTGGGACGTTTTCTACAGCCGAGGCTGCTATGGATTTGGGGCGCGAACTTCTTGCCGTGCCGGGGTCGATCCTATCGCCCGAGTCGCGTGGCACGAATTACCTCATTGCGAACGGTGCCTGCTGCGTCGTCGACGAGGAATCTATCGAGATGGCTATCTCACGCATCTACGGCACCCTGCGCTATTCGCGCCCCGATGCTCCCGGCATTGCCGACCTGGATCCAACACAGCAGACCGTGATGCATGCGCTCATCGCCTCTCCGCTCAAGGTCGACGACATCGCGGCGCTCGTCTCGCTCGATGCTGTCGGCGTACTTAAACTCTTGGGTTCGCTTGAACTCGAGGGCCTTATCGAGCGCATGATGGATGGAAGGTATGCGCCCTCCAAGTTTGCCCTTCACGCCCAGACACCCTTCGGTCACAATGGAAAACGTGTCAATTAGAAAGGTGTTTGCAGATGCAGTTCGATCAGGTAACGGTTATCGGTGGCGGTCTGGCGGGTTCGGAATGCGCGATCCAGCTGGCAGATCGCGGGTTTGCCGTAAAGCTGTGCGAGATGCGCCCCCAGGTGAGCTCTCCGGCCCACCATACCGATCACCTGGCAGAGCTCGTCTGCTCCAATTCGTTTAAGTCGATCCGTCCGGATTCCGCGGCTGGTTTGCTGAAGGCCGAGCTTGAGCGCATGGGTTCAGTCCTGCTCGATTGCGCCCATCGCGCGGCTGTTCCCGCCGGTGGCGCCTTGGCGGTCGACCGCGTCAAGTTTTCCGAGCTTGTCGAGGCAGAGGTTGCCGCCCGTCCCAATATCGAGGTTGTGCACGGCGAGGTCACGCAGATTCCCGAAGGTCACGTGGTCATTGCCGCCGGCCCCTTGTGCTCGCCGGCGCTGAGCGAAGAGGTCATGAAGCTTGTCGGTGGCGACGCCCTTGCGTTCTTCGATGCCGCGGCGCCTATCGTCGATGCCTCCACGCTCGATATGGACGTGCTGTTCTCGCAGTCGCGCTACGAGGAGCAGGGGAGCGGCGACTATCTCAACGCTCCGCTCAATAAGGAGGAGTACGAGGCCTTTATCGAGGCGCTTACCACGGCCGACCGAGTGGTACTCAAGGATTTTGAGGGCGGCGATCTGTTCCAGGCCTGCCAGCCTGCCGAGGAGGTTGCGCGTACCGGCAAGGACGCCATTCGCTTTGGTGCCATGAAGCCCGTTGGCCTCACCGACCCGCGTACCGGACGTCGCCCCTGGGCGGCGATTCAGCTGCGTGCCGAGAACAAGGAGAAGACCGCCTATAACCTGGTGGGCTTCCAGACCAACCTGACCTTTGGCGAGCAGAAGCGCGTCTTCCATATGGTGCCGGGCCTGGAGAACGCTGAGTTCTTCCGCTACGGTGTCATGCACCGCAATACCTTTGTCGACGCCCCGCACGTGCTCGACGGCACCTTTGCCGTGCCCGGTACCGGCGTGCGCCTGGCCGGTCAGATCACCGGCACCGAGGGGTACATGGAAGCCGTGGCGACCGGTCTGCTCGCGGCGCTCAACACCTATGCCGAGGCTATCGGTGCCTCAGGCGTCGAGTTGCCCCGCGTGGGCGCCCTGGGCGCGCTCGTGGGCTATGCGACCGATCCTGCCACCGTGGGCTACCAGCCCATGCATGTCAACTTTGGCCTGGTGCCGCCGCTCGAGGACGGCAAGCGCCGTAGCAAGCGCGATCGTTATCAGGCCTATGCGGACCGTGCCCTCGAGGCTCTCGATGCCTACTTGGCAACGCGTTCCGACCTGTTTGGAGGCGACCGGTCATAGCCTTTGACCTGTACGATACCGTCGACTCGTTTATCGCCTATATCGCTCGCGTCGAGGGTCTGTCTCCCAACACGGTGACGGCCTATGGCTCGAGACTGGAGCGCTTTGCTGCCTGGTGCGAGCGCGAGGATATTGATGCTTTCGCTGCCGACGTGCGCACCATTCGTCGCTATCTTGCTGAGCTTTCGCGTGAGCAGGTGGCTCCCCGAACGCTTGCGGCGCACCTGTCGGCTATCCGATCTCTCTATCGCTGGATGACTGCCGAGGGGATTGTCGAGGGCGATGCGGTCTCGGCGATCGCGTCGCCCAAGCTGCCGCGTGACCTGCCGGGCGTCCTTACGACCCAGCAGGTCGAGGCGCTGCTCAAGACGCCTGATACCTCAACACCCGCGGGACTGCGCGATGCGGCGATGCTCGAGTTGCTCTATGCCTCGGGTGCCCGCATCTCAGAGCTTGCGGCGCTCAATGTGGAATCCATCTCATGGTCCGAGCGCACGCTGCGCCTGTGGGGCAAGGGGAGCAAGGAGCGTATCGTCCCTCTGTATCGTCGTGCGCTCGATGTGACGCGTCTCTATATTGAAGAGGGGAGGCCGGAGTTGCTCGCTCGGGCAAAGCGCCGCGACCTCGCTACCGGGCCGCATCCGCTGCTTATATCGGCGCGCGGCAATCGCATGAGCGCCGCGATGCTTCGGCGGCGGTTCCATACGCTGGCGACGCTCGCCGGCATTCCGGCTGACATCGCCCCGCATGCGATGCGCCATACCTTTGCGACCGACTTGCTCGAGGGCGGTGCGGACCTGCGCTCGGTTCAAGAGCTGCTAGGTCATGCGAGCCTGTCCACGACGCAGATCTACACGCATCTCACACCCGATCGGCTTAAACGTGCCGTGGCTCAAGCCCATCCCCGCGGCGAATAGTGGCTGGGACGTCCCGCGCCGCACTCAGGTGTGTGGTTTTGATTGCGGGTTGGCAGGAAGAGGCATTCCTGCTATCATTCATCGGGTTGCTTCACGGCAACATGTTTTTATCACGCACGCGCGGCTACTTCATACCGTGGTGCCCGGGCTTTGGTAGCACATGTCCGGGTTGGTTTTGGAGGATGACCCCGCGCGGAGGCAAACCACAGGAGGTTTAACATGGCTACCAAGATTAATATCCGCACCCTGCTCGAGGCCGGCTGCCACTTCGGTCACCAGACCCGTCGCTGGAACCCCAAGATGAAGCCGTTCATCTTCGGTGAGCGCAACGGCATCTACATCCTCGACCTCAAGCAGACCATCCTCGACGCCGACCAGGCCTACACCTTCGTCAAGAACGTCGCCAAGGGTGGCAACGTGCTATTCGTCGGCACCAAGAAGCAGGCTCAGGAGGCCGTCAAGAACGCTGCTGAGCGCGCCAACATGCCTTACATCAACCAGCGTTGGCTCGGCGGTATGCTGACCAACTTCGTCACCATCCGCTCCCGCATCAACCGCATGGAGGAGCTCGAGGCCATGGTCGAGGACGGCCGCATGGCTGTTCTGCCCAAGAAGGAGCAGGCTGTTCTCGGCAAGGAGCTCACCAAGCTCCAGACCAACCTCGGTGGCGCCCGCGACATGAAGGGTCTGCCCCAGGCTCTCTTCGTCATCGACACCAAGCGCGAGGAGAACGCCATCAAGGAGGCTCAGCGCCTGAACATCCCCGTCGTCGCCCTGATCGACACCAACTCCGATCCCGACGAGGTCGAGTACGGCATCCCCTGCAACGATGACGCTATCTCCGCTGTCACCCTTATGTGCGAGCTCATGGCTGACGCCTGCCTCGCTGGCTCTGGTAAGGAGCAGGTCTCCGAGGCCGAGATGGCCGCTGAGCCCAAGGCCGAGTAAATCAGTCTTAGTTAATTCTTTTTCATCTCTTTGAAAGGAACCACAATGGCCCAGATTACCGCCGCTATGGTCAAGCAGCTCCGCGAGATGACCGACTCCCCGATGATGGAGTGCAAGAAGGCTCTCGTCGAGGCTGACGGCGACATGGACGCCGCTGTCGACGTTCTGCGTAAGAACGGCCTTGCCAAGGCTGCCAAGAAGGCTGGCCGTGAGACCAACGAGGGCGCTGTCGCCGCGTTCGTCTCCGAGGATGGCAAGACCGGCGCTCTGCTCGAGCTCTCCTGCGAGACCGACTTCGTTGGCTCTAACGCCAAGTTCACCGGCTTTGCTTCCAAGGTCGCTGAGCTTGTCGCTACCACCGAGCCTGCTGACGTCGACGCTCTGCTCGAGAAGCCGATGGGCGAGGAGACCGTTTCCTCCGAGCTCACCGAGATGATTCACATCATGGGCGAGAACATGAAGATCTCCCGCTTCGCTGCCCGCAAGGCTGAGAACGGCGCGCTCGCTTCTTACATCCACATGGGTGGTAAGATCGGCGTCCTCGTCGAGTTCGCCTTCGAGAAGGCTGAGACCGCTCAGGCTGAATCCTTCAAGACCTTCGCTCACGACGTTGCCCTTCAGGTTGCCGCCGTCGCCCCGATCTGCGCTACCCGCGATCAGGTTCCGGCCGAGACCGTCGAGCACGAGAAGCAGATCTACATGGCTCAGGCTGCCGAGTCCGGTAAGCCCGAGGCTATCCAGGAGAAGATGGCTGTCGGCCGTCTGGAGAAGTTCTACAAGCAGTCCGTGCTCACCGAGCAGGAGTTCATCAAGGACAGCTCCCTCACCATCAAGAAGTACGCTGAGCAGGTCTCCAAGGAGCTCGGCGACACCATTACCGTCGTTGCCTTTGACCGTCTGGTCCGTGGCGAGTAAATAAGCTCTTGTAGCTGGTAATGAGCAGGCTGTGGGTTTTACTCACAGCCTGCTTTTTCATGGCTCTTCTTAGAGCCTTTGATAGAATGTTGAGAGTTCAATCTAAAGGAGGATCGCTTTGTCCGACATCCGATATAAACGCGTGCTTCTTAAGCTTTCCGGCGAAGCGCTGATGGGCGACGGCCAATATGGCATCGACCCCAAGGTTACCGACCATCTTGCTAAGCAGGTCAAGGAGCTGCTCGCCGTTGGCCATGAGGTCGGCGTCGTTGTCGGCGGCGGCAATATTTTCCGCGGCATGGCAGGCGCTGCCGGTGGCATGGAGCGTGCTCAGGCCGACTACATGGGCATGCTGGCAACCGTTATGAACGCGCTCGCCCTGCAGGATGCCTTCGAGCATAACGATGTTCCCTGCCGCGTGATGAGCGCTATCCAGATGAACGAGATCTGCGAGCCCTATATTCGCCGTCGCGCCATCAACCACCTTTCCAAGGGCAACGTCGTTATTTTTGCCGCCGGTTCGGGCAATCCGTACTTTACGACCGACACCGCCGCGGCTCTTCGTGCGTGCGAGATCGGCGCCGAGATTCTGATTAAAGCCACCAAGGTTGACGGCATCTACGATAAGGATCCCGTCAAGTGCGCTGATGCCGTCCGTTTTGACAAGATTACCTATCACGAGGTTCTCGTCCGCGGTCTGCAGGTTATGGATTCCACCGCTACGGCACTGTGCCAGGATAACCGTATGCCGATTTTGGTCCTCAACATCGATGGCGAGGACACCGTCAAGCGCGCGCTCGCGGGTGAGCCCGTCGGCACGCTCGTCTATCAGGAGGATTAAGCATGGCAGAGAACATCACCGCCCATATGGACAAGTCGCTCGAGTCCCT
>UQWV01000071.1 GCA_900544845.1 uncultured Collinsella sp.
TGGGGTTAAATTTGGTTTTTAATATCGGCACAACCCCCCAAAATTGCCTTTTTTCCCCCCAACCCCCCTCGGGGGGCCCGGCCACCTTTTTTTGGGGCGCGGGGCCGCCTTCGTGCGTTTTACTGTTGCCAGCTGTTAGTGGTTGTGCGGGCAGTTGGCGCAGCAGCCGCTGGTGGCGTTGGTGCTGGAGCCGCCGCTTCGCTGGTCGGTGTTGTAGAAGCCGCTGCCCTCAAACTTGATGCCGCTGGCCGAGAACGTCTTGGCCGCCGGAGCGCCGCAACTCGGGCACACGACCTCGGGGGTCTCGGACATGGGATGCTCAACCTCAAACACGTTGCCGCAGCTCGAGCACTTGTAATCGTAGCGCGCCATATTACTTCCTTTTCAGCACAAAGCGGGCAGATCGCTCTGCCCGCATAAATTCAAACGTTTGTAACTGTACCCTATATCGGGGGTTTTATCACGCTTCGCCCCAGAATCTATGGGTGTTGCGCAGGAGCTGTGCAGTTTTGCCTTCGGCGGCCGCAATGTCGGCCTCATCGGCCTGCCAGGTCCAGTTGCCCGTGGCGACACCCGGCACGTTCATGCGCGCATCGTCGCCTAGTCCCAGGACATCCTGCAGCGGCATCATCACTAGGGGAGCGTCGCTTGCCAGCGCGTCGCCCATAAGCTTGGCCGCCACCTCAACACCGCTTGGCTCGTCGCCGCCCGCAAAGGAGCGCGTGCACCAACCGGCGAGCGTCGACGTGTCGTGCGTCGAGGTGTACAGAATCTTGCCAGGCGTGGGATACACGCCGTTTCGGACGTCGTAATCGCTAAACTCCAGCACGTCCATACCGGGGAAGCCGCAGGTCGAAGCCATGGCGCGAACGCCGGGCGTCAGGTAGCCCAGGTCCTCGGCGATAAAGTTGAGCGGCCCCAGCTCGTCATAGGCAGTCTGGAACAGATCCTTGCCCGGACCTGCCAGCCAGCGGCCGTCGGCACAGGCCTTGCCTGCGGGAATGCTAAAGTAGCTGTGGAATCCCAGGAAGTGGTCCAGGCGCACGCGGTCGTAGAGCGAGAACGCGCGACGCAGACGGTCCATCCACCAGCTGTAGCCGTTCTCCTTCATGTGATCCCAACGGAAGGTGGGGTTGCCCCACACCTGGCCCTCGGGCGCAAAATTGTCGGGCGGCGCGCCAGAGATCTCAATCGCTTTGCCGGTATCGGACAGCCAGAAGTTCTCGGGCTCGCTCCACGCATCGGCCGAATCGTCCGAAACGTACATGGGAATATCGCCGATGACCTCGATGCCTTTCTTGTGCGCGTAGTTCATGAGCTCGCACCAAGCCAGGTCAAAGCGGTACTGCATGTACGCCTGCAGCTCTGCCTCGTCGTGGAAACGCTTGTCGTCAATCAGATGCTCGTTGTAGCGCGCGACATCGGCCGGCCATTCGTGACGTGATTCGCCTTCAAAGTACTTCTTGACGGCCATGTAGACGCAGTACTTCTCGAGCCAGTCGGCGTTGCGATGCTTAAACGCCGTGTACAGCGGATCTGCATCCTCGCCGCCACGGGCCTTCCAAGTCTCAAAGTCGGCCGCCAGTCCCTCTTGGCTCTCGGGCAGCAGGTCAATATTGCCCGCAAAGGCCGAAGGCCCAGCGTAAGGAGAGCGGAAGAAGTCCGTCGGATTGACGGGTAGGACCTGCCAGTAGCGCATGCCCATAGCGGCCAGATGATCGATAAAGCGACGCGTGGGCGCACCAATCGTGCCGGGCTTGCCGTCGTCGGTGGGCACCGAGGTGATATGGCACACGACGCCCGCGCCGTGATCGAGCGGCTCCTGCAGGCGCTGCTCGGCATGGTGATAGATGATCGACGAGCCCAGCGGATACAGATCGAGCGTGATCGTACCGTTGTGGATCTCGCACTCGTGACCGCTGATCACGTCACTCGCGCATTCGCCGAGCGCCGGAATCGTCACGCGGTGCGAATTGCGCAGGCTTCGGTTGATGATAACCGTCGCGGACTCACCATTCTTGCCGGTGCGGTTGTAGGCCAGCACCTCGTCGTTGAGCGCGAAGGCCTTAATCTCGCCGTCGATCATAAAGGGCAGTGCGCGGCGTACGGCGGAGGCGTTCTTGACAATAGCCAGCGTGTCGAAGTCGTGCAGTTGGTCCTTGGTCGGCAGGGTGCGGCGGTTGCCCGGATCGGTAAGACCCTCCAGGCCGTATTCGTCGCCGTAGTAGATCGAAGGCACGCCGGGGAACGTCATCTGCATAAGCGTGGCGAGCCAAAAGCGGCTCTTGGCCAGGCCCATCGAGTACTCGTCCAGGCGCCACTTGCTGCGCTCGCTCTCGGGCAGCTGCGACTCGTCGGGGCCACCGCCGAGCACCGAGATAATGCGCGGGCGGTCGTGGCTCGAAAGCAGATTGAGCGCGCAGGCCAGTGCCTCGCGCGGGTAGTTCTCGCGCAGGGTTTCGATATCCTCGGCAGCCTGGTAGGCGTTCTTGTAGCCCATCAAAAAGCCGATGACCATGTCGCGGAAGGGGTAATCCATAGCAGAGTCAAGCTCGGAGCCCTGCAGGTAGCGGCGCAGATGACCGTAGCTAATCTTGTTGGAAGCGTCTTCCCAGACTTCGCCGAGCAACAGTGCGTCAGGCTTTTCGGCAAGTACGGCCTTTTTGATCTCGGCCAGGAAGTCGTCGGAAAGCTCGTCGGCCACGTCCAGACGCCAGCCATGGGCGCCAGCGCGCAGCCATTTGCGAATCACGCCGTCCTTGCCCAGAAGCTTTTCGCGCACCAGTTCGGAGCTCTCATTGATGGCTGGCATGTTGCCCACGCCCCACCAGCAGTCATACGAACCGTCCTCATGGAAGTAAAACGCATCGCGCCACGGCGAGTCCTCGCTCTGCCAAGCACCGACGCCGGGATAATTGCCGTAGCGGTTAAAGTAGATCGAGTCGTCGCCCGTATGGTTGAAGACGCCATCCAGGATGATGGAAATGCCGAGCTTCTTGGCCGCCTCGCACAGCTCCGTAAAGTCCTGCTCGGTGCCCAGAATCGGGTCGATCTTGGTGTAATCGGCCGTGTCATAGCGGTGGTTGCTCGCGGCCTCAAAAATGGGGTTGAGGTAGATTGCCGTAAAGCCTAGCTCCGCAATGCGGGGCAGGTCATTTTGGATGCCCTTGAGCGAACCGCCGTAAAAATCCCAGGTCTTGATGGAGCCGTCTTCGGCACGCTCGTACTCGGGCGGTTCGTTCCAGTCCTCGACCATGCGGCGCTGGATTCCGTTGCGCGGTTTTTCAACTTCGGCAAGCGTTCGCTCGCGCCAGTTTTCGTCGCGAGCATAGCGATCGGGGAAGATCTGGTAGACCATGCCCCGCTCGTACCAGGTGGGACGGTTCTCGCGGTGCTTGTAGACGGTAATCTGGAACGACGGGACCTCGGCGTAATCGTAGGTTACGCCCTCGCCACCGGTGCGACCCTGCGGTGCACCCAAGCGAACCTCGGGCTGGCCCTCGATGTTGCAGATAAAGCTGTACCAGATAAGACAGGGCTCAGTGCACTCAAGCTCTACGGTAAATATGCCGTCGCCCTCGTGCGTCATGGGATACAGAGACTCACCGATCTCATCGATCCAGGTGCGCAGGGTGAGCGTCGCCTGGTTGGGGTCGGCATCCTCCAAAATCACCGAGAGCGAAACGGAAGTTCCAGTGGTCACAGCGCCAAACGGAGTACGAAACTGCGGCAGACGGCTGTTGTGAATCAATCTCATAATACGGTCCAGTTCAATAGAATCACGGCCTGCGGGCCATGGGCTTTACGCACAGGATATAAGTATATCTGTTGTACACAGGCTGTATAAACAACATCCGTTTACCATCGGCGAACGGTTGTCCTAGAAAATCGTTTTACCAACTACTTACAGAGAAGGGGCGCCCGGTTGGAGCGCCCCTTACATAGGGTTTGATGAGGTTTTGAATCGTCTGTGGGCTAGCGGCGCTTGCGGGTGGCCGTGGCCTTGCGGACGGACGTCTTCTTGGACGGGGCTTTTTCCTTTGCCGGAGCGGCGGGGGAGACCGGAGTCTCCTTGGCGGGCTCGGGCTTGGCCTCTGCCTTTGGGGCAGCCTTGACCTCAGCGGCCTTCGGCGCCGGCTTGGTCTTTACCTCGGCCTTGGGCTCCTCTTTGGCAGCAGCGGGCTTAGTCTCTGCCTTGGGAGTCGTGGTCTTTGCCGTGGTCTTCTTGGCCGTCGCCGTGCGCTTTCGCGTGGTGGTCTTGGCGGCGGGCTTGGTCTCGACGGTTACCTCCGCCTTGGACTCTGCAGGCGTCTCCTCGACCTTGGCTGCCGGCTTTGCGGCTGACTTGGTCGTGGCGGCCTTCGTGGTCGTCGACTTCGTTGCCGTGGTCTTCTTGGCTGCCGTTGTCTTCTTGGCGGTCGTGGTCGTCTTCTTGGGAGCAGTCTTTGCCGGAGCCTTGGTGGCCGGCTTGGCCTCAGCAGCCTCGGCTTCGGCGGCCTTCTTGGCAGCGGCGGTCGTGCGCTTGCGCGTGGTCGTTGCCTTGACAGCAGTCGTCTTTGCTGCGGCAGC
Organism: uncultured Collinsella sp.; assembly: GCA_900544845.1. Lineage (GTDB taxonomy): Bacteria > Actinomycetota > Coriobacteriia > Coriobacteriales > Coriobacteriaceae > Collinsella. The sequence continues at coordinate 4,570 of UQWV01000071.1, forward strand.
CTTGGTTGTCGTAGCCTTCTTGGCCGTGGTCTTCTTAGCCGTGGTCTTCTTAGCCGTGGGCTTTGCAGCAGGCTTGACCTTGGCCGCCTCAGGAGCAACCTCAGCCTTCACCTCAGGCTCGGCCTTTGCGGGCTCAGCTTCATCCGGCTTCTCCTCGGCCTTGGGCTCCTCAGCGGCCACCGGCTCAGCAACAGCCTCTGGCTCGTCGACAACCGCCGCCGGCCTCTCAATCTCCGGGTGCATAAAGAAGTACAGGTCCAGATACTTATCGGCCGAGCGCGTCCAGCTAAAGTCCTGGCTCATGGCCTGCGTGACCAGCTGGTTCCATGCGTCGCGGTTATCCCAGAACAGACGCGCCGCGCGGAATACCGCATCGCCCATCTCGTCGCCGTTAAAGTTGCTAAACGAGAAGCCCGTGCCCTCGCCGGTAAACTCGTTGTACGGGATCACGGTGTCCTTCAGGCCGCCGGTCTCGCGCACGATGGGCAGGGTACCGTAGCGCATGGCGATGATCTGCGACAGGCCGCAGGGCTCAAACTTCGAAGGCATCAGGAACATGTCGGCGGCAGCATACATGCGCTGCGACAATGCCGGATCGAACTCGATGCGAGCCGCCATGGTGCCGGGGTACTTGTCCTGGAAGTATCGCAGGCCGTCCTCGTAGTCGCGGTCGCCGGTGCCCAGCACCGCCACCTGCACGCCGCCGGTCAGGATGCGGTCGAGCGCGTACATGACCAGGTCTAGGCCCTTCTGGCGCGTCAGACGCGTGACCATGACCATCAGCGGACGGTCGTCGCGAACCTCGAGCCCCAGCTCTTCCTGCAGCTTGGCCTTGCATACGGCCTTGCCGGAACGGTCCTCCACGGTGTAGTTGGCGGCAATGCGCTTGTCGGTCGCCGGGTCAAAGCCCGCGACGTCGATGCCATTCAAAATGCCCTGCAGCGCGTAGGAACGCTCGCGCAGTACGCCGTCCAGGCCCTCGCCAAACTCGGGCGTCTGGATCTCGCTCGCGTAGGTGGGGCTCACCGTGGTGATGGCGTCGGCATAGTGCAGCGCGCCCAGCATGTAGTTGATGCTGCAGGCGTCGCAGCGCAACTGCGTGGCGGCCGCGGGAATATGCGCCACTCCCAGGATGTCCTCCATCACGGTGTCGCTAAACTGGCCCTGGAACGCCACGTTGTGGATCGAGAACACAGTCTTGACGCGGTCGTACAGCGGCAGGCCCTGGTAGAACTCGCGCAAGAACACGGGCGCCAGTGCCGTCTGCCAGTCGTTACAGTGCAGGATGTCGCACTCAAAGCCCTCGGGCAGGTGCTGCAGGCTCTCGGTAATGGCCTTGGAGAAGAACGCGAAGCGCTCGCCGTCGTCGAAGAAGCCGTACGGATAATCGCGCGCAAAGTAGCGCTCGTTGTCCACGAACATATAGGTGACGCCGTCGTGCTCGAGCTTCTCCAGCCCGCAGTACTCGTTGCGCCAGCCCAGGCTCACGTAAAAGTCGGAAAAGTGCTCCATCTGCGCCTTGTACTCATCCTTGATGGTGGCGTACTTGGGCACCATCACAATGACTTCGGCGCCGGCGCGCACGAGCGCCGCAGGCAGCGAGCCCGCCACGTCGCCCAGGCCACCGGTCTTAACAAACGGTGCGCACTCGGCCGAGGCAAACACGATCTGCATCTTTTTGCTGGAATCTGCCATATTGTCTCCCATGTTGCAATTCGAGAATAGCCGCCTGGCGCTAACCGGGCGGCTATTCTACCTGTTACGAGCGATGTTGCGGTGCCAACGTTAACGTACGATGGTGGTGTCGGATGTTAACGGAGCCTTTCCCAGCACCAGGATGTTCTCGGGCGTGCCGCGAAGCTCGGTGTTGGTGGGAACCACGTTGTTCTTGTCCAGAATGGCATTCTCGACACGGGCGCCGCTCTTGATGATGCAGCTCTGGTTGATGATCGAGTTGGTCACCGATGCGCCTTCCTCAACCACGCCGCCGCGAGACAGGATCGAGTTGCGCACGGTGCCCTTGATGATGCAGCCGGCCGAGATGATCGAGTTGCATGCGTGACTGCCGGTCGCATAGCGCGAAGGCGGCACGTCGTGAGCCTTGGTCAGGATCGGACGCTCGGGGTCAAAGAGATGGTCGGCCACGGTCTGGTCGAGCAGGTCCATGCTGCGGCGATACAGCGACTTCTCGCTAAACACGCCCACGACCTCGCCCTTGTACTCGTAGCTGCACACGTCGATGTTGCCAAAGTCGCCCTGGAGTGCCTCGAGCAGGTCCAGATAGTCGGCGGCCTGGTAGTGGTCGATGATCTCGAGCAGCGTCTCACGGTTGATGATGCAGCAGTCCATAGAGGCGTTGTCGCCGTATACGACGCCGGCGCTCACGCCCGTCAGGCGGCCGTTCTCGTTAATTTCGAGTTTGGTCTCGTCATCGACGTTGTGCGTGGCCTTGCAGTACACCACGGTCATCTGGGCACCGGAGTTCTCGTGCGCGTCGATGATGGTGTTGAGGTCCATGTTAAAGATGATGTTGGTGCCCATCATCACAACATAGGGTTTGTCCGAGCGCTGGAACAGCGTCTTGTTGGAAATGATGTCGCGCAGCAAGAAACGCATGCCGCCCTTGGTGGTGCCATACGCGTTGCCGGGCACCATAAACAGGCCGCCCTTCTTGCGGTCCAGGCCCCAGTCCTTGCCCGAGCCCACGTGGTCGATCAGTGAGCGGTAGTTGCCCGGCATGACGACGCCGACGGTCTTAATGCCGGCATTCATCATGTTGGACAGCGGGAAGTCGATCAGGCGGTAGCGGCCCAAAAACGGAACGGACGCGATGGGGCGGTCCTTGAGCAGCACGCTGCCGTAGGTCGAAGAGTAGTTAGCGGTGATATAACCGATGGCCTTGCGATTGATCATCGGATCATTCCCCCTTCCCGATAACGACGTCATTTCCAACGACGGCCGTATCCTTGGTGGTATCGACAGAGCCGAGCTTCACGCCCTCTTCGACCGTGGAGTTCTCGCCCAAAATGGCGCGGCAGATGTGCGCACCGCTCTTAACGTGCGCGCCCGGCAGCAGCACGGAGTCCTCGACCACGGCGCGCTCCTCGATGACGACATCGGTCGAAAGGATCGAGTGGCGAGCGGTGCCGTAGATCTTGCAGCCGTTGGAGACCAGGCAGTCGTCCAAGCGACCATCCGGACCAATGTAGTGCGGCGGACGCGTGGTGATGTTGGACATGATGGGGAAGTGCTTGTCGAACAGGTCGAACTCGGGGTTGTTGCCCAGCAGGTCCATCGAGGTCTCGTGGAAGCTGGCGATGGTGCCGACGTCCTTCCAGAAGCCGTGGAACTCATAGCTATACAGGCGCTTGTCCTCGCCGAGCAGCTTGGGGATGATGTCCTTGCCAAAGTCGTGGCTCGAACGCTGGTCCAGAGCGTCTTCCTCAAGAGCGTTGATCAGCACGTCGGCCGAGAAGATGTAGATGCCCATGGACGCGAGGTTCGAATCGGGCTTATCGGGTTTCTCGGTGAACTTGGTGATGCGGCCGTCCTCGGGGTCGGTGGTCAGGATGCCAAAGCGGCTGGCCTCCTCCCACGGCACGGGCATAACGCTCACCGTAAGATCGGCGTTGTTCTCAATGTGCGTCTTGAGCATCTTGCGGTAGTCCATGCGATACAGGTGGTCGCCAGAAAGAATCAGGACGTACTTGGGGTCGTTGGCTTTGATGTAGTCGAGGTTCTGCGTAATGGCGTCGGCCGTGCCCGCATACCAGGCGCCGCCGGTCTGCGTCTCGTACGGCGGCAGGATCGACACGCCGCCGTCGCGGCTGTCAAGATCC
>UQWV01000072.1 GCA_900544845.1 uncultured Collinsella sp.
GCCATCTTGGGCGTGGAGGCGAGCTCGGGGCGGTCACCCAGGAAGCGCTCGAGCTGGCCGATGGCCACGGGCTCGGACTTCTTACCACGGATGCACTTGCCCTCGCACTGGTTCTCCTGCGGGCAGACGCGGCCGCAGATGGCGGGAAGCATGGAGTCCTCGCGGATGGTATCGAGGGCGCCGCCGAAGTCCTTCGCGCGGATCTGCTCGATAAAGCGGGGGATGTTGATGTTGACAGGGCAGCCCTCAACACAGAACGGCTTCTTGCAGTTGAGGCAGCGCTCGGCCTCGGCCAGCGCCATCTCCTCGGTGAAGCCCTTGTCGACGGGGCGGAAGTCGCAGGCGCGCTCGGCAGCCGGCTCCTCGTTATCGGGGGTACGGGGCGACTTCATATCGGCAACGAAACGACCGTTAACTAGTGGCATGCGCAGCTCTTTTCCTCATAGGCCTTGAGGGACTCGCCCTCTTCGGAACGGTAAGCGGCCTGGCGGGCACGAAGGTCATCCCAGTCGACCAGGGTGGCATCGAAGTCGGGGCCGTCGACGCAAGCGAACTTGGTCACGCCGCCCACTTCGACGCGGCAGCAGCCGCACATGCCGGTGCCGTCAACCATGATGGGGTTGAGGGACGCAGTGATGGGGGTATCGTACTTCTGGGCGGTGAGGGTCGAGAACTTCATCATCGGAACGGGGCCGACGCAGAAGACCTGGCTCACGGCCTTGTCCTGCAGCAGACGCTCCAGCGGAGCGGTGACAACGCCCTGCTCGCCGTAGGAACCGTCATCGGTAGTGATGTGGATGTGGTCCTCGTCGAGGAGCTCGCGGAACTGGTCCTCCATGAGCAGGAGGTCCTTGGTGCGGGCACCCATGATGGCGTGCACCTCGTGACCGGTCTCGACCAGGTGCTTGGCGACCGGGAAGGCAATTGCCAGGCCGACGCCGCCGCCAATGACGGCGCAGGGGCCCTCGGCCATCTCGGTGGGAACGCCCAGCGGGCCCACGACGTCGCGCAGCGACTCGCCGGCTTCGTAAGTGGACAGCATCTCGGTGGTCTTGCCGATCACCATGAAGATGAACTCGACCCAGCCCTCGTCACCGTTCCAGCCGGCCAGGGTAAACGGGACGCGCTCGCCCGTCTCGTTGGCGCGGACCATGAGGAACTGTCCAGCGTGCGCATGCTTGGCGATTGCGGGCGCCTCGATGCGGAACTTGAACACCTTCTCCGAGAACTGCGTCTTCTCCAGGATCTTATACATAGAACCCCTCTCTTGTTAGGGCCGCCGAACCGTGCCTCCACGGAAATGGACGGTAGCCCGAATAAAACCGTACGCGCACAGGCGTTGTGCAGACATACGGTGCAAATTATACCCTCATGGACATGTCACTTACGTGTGTCTTCGGCGGTTGGGAGCAGGGTTTATCCGCTTCGACCTGCCAAAGGGGGAGAGGTTTATTTTGGCAGGTTTTATCAGGCAAAACGGCAAAGGAGGTCGGCCTCGGGTTGTGATGAGGCCGGCCCCCTTGGGGCGCTATGTGTGTATGGCAGTGCGGGGTTTATTGCGATGCAGCCACCACGGCATTTCCGTAGATAAAACCTGCCAAAATAAACCTGTCCCTAAATAGTAGGTTTTAGTGCTTGCCGTTGGCGGAAGCGGCGCCGTTGACGTGGTCGCGGGCATAGATCACGCCGTGCACGATGGCCAGGCCGGCGGCGTCGGCGGCGCGGGCGCAGGTGTCCTGGAAGTCATCGGCCTCGCGGGCGCGCAGCTGTTTGAGCACATAGTCTGCCACGGCCATCTTGCCGGGAGGGTTGCCGATGCCGGTGCGGATACGGCTAAAGTCGCGGCTGCCCATCTTGTCGATGATGGAGCGCAGGCCGTTGTGGCCGGCGTGGCCACCGCCCACCTTGACGCGCACGTCACCGGCGGGAATGTCAAGCTCGTCGTGGATGACGAGCAGCTCCTCGGCCTTGATCTTGTACTCGCGGCAGAGCTTGGAGATGGGTCCGCCCGAGGTGTTCATGTACGACTGCGGCTTGACCAGTACAATCTGGCGCTTACCGCCCTCTTCCTCGGGATCGTTGATGTTGATGAGCGCGACCTCGGCGCCGGCCTGGTTTTTCCAGTACGTGACGCCGGCCTGACGGGCCAGCTCGTCAATCGCCTTAAAGCCGGCGTTGTGGCGGGTTTCGGCATATTCCTCGCCCGGGTTGCCAAGCCCGGCAACCATGCGAATCTTAAGCGGCTGTGCAGCTGCCATGTTCATCCTTTCGTTGATTTGTCGCCTGCTATGGTGAGCGACCCTGTTGCCGCTGTCAAATGGAGGGCAATTGAGGGCGTTTAGGGGCGTTTGGACGGCCGTCGAAATCGAGGTGGACAGTTAGTTCGGATACGTATAAGTTCTGAGGACTCGAAGTGCTCAATTCAATGCCGATACGTTGTTTTGGAGCTTTAGTTAGTCCATATGACGCTGTTTTGAAGTCTACCCTGCCTTCAAATCGGGCGAATGGTATAGAGATAACTGCAAAACAGCCTAATTCAATGTGTCCATTTATACGTATCCGAACTAACTGTCCAGCCCTGCTCGACGGTGCACGGGTGATTCGCCGTTTAGACCGGCGCAAGGCCGATTCCGGCCCGCAGGGCGTTGAGCCAAGCGGCCTGACGCTTGCGATAGCCCTTGATACGGTATCGGAATCGGACTCCCGCGAGTCGATGCATCGTTTGGGCGAAGGCTTCGAGTGCAACAAGGTCTTTCATTTGGTCGCGATTGATAACCAGGACGTGGATGCCCATTGCCTTGAGGCCATTATTCCGATTGCCATCGTGGACGCGAGCGTTTTGAAGCTCATGCCCAATTCCGTTGTATTCGTTGTCGACTCCGGCTGCCGGGCAATACAGGTCGCAGATGGCGTAAGGGATGCCGGAGGACATGTTGACCGCAAGAGTGTCGAAGTCGATTCGATAGTTGAGTAGCAGGCCTCCCATGGGCAGGCTGCAACATCCGAATCCACCAAAGCGCATGGGCGCTCCGAGAACGGCAAACATTAGGGATTCGGCTGGGGATGCAGATCCGGGTCGGGCGAGATTGACTGCCGTGCGAAACGAGGCGTATGAGCTACTTTTGGCGAACCGTGCGACCGCCTCGAGCTCTTCGATGGTCGTGGCGGGCTCGCATTTGTAGTGCGCTTGTTCATAGCGGGTTTCGTTCTGCTGTTCGGCCGCCGACTGGTCGCCCCGGCAATCGAGGTCGTCCATCGCTTCGTAGACATCGCCCTTGGGCCAGATGTCGTTATAGGCAATGGGGTATGTTGCCCCGGGAGGAAGGGAGTAGGTTCCGAGCAGTTCCATGAGCAGCATCAAGGTTTTGGCGACCGATTCATTTTTGGAACAAAGCATGGCTGTCATGGCAGGAGACGTTGCGTAGATGTCGGCCTCGATGTGCATAATTGCACCTTCAGGAAGCGGGGCAGAGAGAATATGCTGAAGAAGTCGCTTGTCGGGGCGTCTGTTGTCTTCGTCTGAAACGAGAAGATCGAGCAGTTCGGAATCATCTTCATTCCAGGCGTCGAGTATCGAAAGTGCGCCAAAGTCTATCGCGTCATTATTGGGAATGCAGCTAGCCAAGGCCTGTGCTTGCTGTTCGCTATCAACGGAGCCCCAGGGTAGGGCAGAGTACGCCCGTCGTGCGCGACGAATTGCGCGGAGGGCGGAGAAATGTGAAATCACGGTCGTCATAGCTATAACGTACTAAGTTGGCGGCAGAATGCGACCGCCATACCGTTCTTTTCGCTCAGCGGGGTGCTGGGCGCCATGAACGGCCGGGTGTTAGGAAATCGGTGGAATCGGTTGAGGGGATTGCAGGAAATTGAGCTCTGCCGAGAAGGTTGACGATGGCTACTGGACAGTTAGTTCAGATACGTATAAGGCGGCGGGCGTTCGAGGTGTTTCTAAGGGCCTCCGAGGGCGATTTGAAGATAATATATGCGGCGGTTGTACTCGAAAACGATGAGCTTCGGGCGGCATGGCATCCGCCGGGGAGCTCAGAAGGCTCCGAACGGACCTTTGGAGCTTTAAAAAATACGTATCTGAACTAACTGTCCAGGGCGGATTAGCGAGGAATAGAAAAAGGGTCGGAAGCGAGCTTCCGACCCTTAAAAACATCAAAGATGATGCGATACGCGTTGGACTACAGCGCGAAGTCGCCGCCGACGAGCGTGGAGACGGGCTCCTCGTGGTAAACGGCGGAGATGGCCTGAGCGAACTCCTCGGCGACCGAGATGGTCTTGATCTTGCCGCCGACCTCGACGGGAATGGCGTCGGTGACGACGCACTCGACGATCGGGGCGTCGTTCAGGCGCTCGATGGCCGGACCGGAGAAGATGCCGTGGGTGGCGCAGACGTAGATGTCGCCGGCGCCCATAGCCTTGAGCTCCTTGACGTTGGCGCACAGGGTGCCAGCGGTGTCGATCATGTCGTCGTTGATGATGCAGGTCTTGCCCTTGATGTCACCGATGATGCCCATGACCTCGGCGGCGTTGTGGCGCGGACGGCCCTTGTGGGCGATGGCAAGGTCGCAGCCGAGCATGTCGGACAGCTTCTTGGCGGCCTTGGCGCGACCCACGTCGGGGGAGACGACGACCAGGTTGTCGGTGTCGAAGTGCATGTCGTTGTAGTACTGGCCAAACAGCGGCAGTGCGGACAGGTGGTTAACCGGGATATCGAAGAAGCCCTGGATCTGGCCCTGGTGCAGATCGAGGGTGATGATGCGGTTGACGCCGGCGCGCTCGAGCAGGTTGGCGACGAGGCGGGCGGTGATGGGCTCGCGCGGGCCGGCCTTGCGGTCCTGGCGGGCATAGCCGTAGTGGGTGATGACGGCGGTGATGGAGCGGGCGGATGCGCGCTTGGCAGCGTCGGTGGCGATGAGCAGCTCCATGAGCATGTCGTTGACGTTGCCGCCGGCCACGGACTGAATCAGGAAGACGTCGGCGCCGCGGACGGTCTCGTCGTAGCGGGCGTAAATCTCACCATTGGCGAACTGCTTTAGCGTAAGGCCCGAAAGCTCGACCCCAAGGTACTCAGCGATCTTCTGAGCGAGGGGACGGTTGGAGGAACCGGAATACACGCGGATGGACTTGCGCATATTCTCCGACTTCTCGGGATCATTAATCGGCATTACCCTTCTCCTTTATACATCGAATGCCATATAGATGCCTTGTTGCATTGTAACCGCGCGACGGGGTTAATCGGGTCTTGATAACGTCTTTACCGTCAACGGACACGAACCGACCACTCATCCGGTTGCGCAGGTCACGATAGAAAAAGGAGCCGCCCCCCATGGGAACAGCTCCTTAGATGCTTGGTAAAACGTTATACCTCGTCGTCCTCGTGCAGACGGCGGCGGTAATCGGCGGCCCAGCCCTCAATGTTTACCTGACGGGCACGACCCAGGCCGAGTGCGTCGGCCGGGACCGGCTCGGTGATGACGGAGCCGGCGGCCACGAGCGCGCCGTCGCCGATTTGGGCGGGCGCGACCATCATGGTGTCGGAACCGATGAAGGCGTCCTTGCCGATGACGGTCTTGTGCTTGTGCACGCCGTCGTAGTTGCAGGTGATGGAGCCGGCGCCCACGTTGACGCCGGAGCCCATGGTGGTATCGCCGATGTAGGACAGGTGGGGCACCTTGGAACCCTCGCCGATCGTGGACTTCTTGATCTCCACGTGCGTGCCGGCCTTGGAGCCGTCGAGCATGTGGGTGCCCGGGCGCAGGTAGGCGCGCGGGCCGCAGTCGACGCCGTTCTCGATGACGGCCTCGATGGCGATGGTTTCATCGATGGTGCAGCCGCTGCCGACGGTGGTGTCGGTGAGGCGGCTGTTGGGGCCGAGCTGGCACTCCTCGCCCACGGTGACGTAGCCGATCAGGTGCGTCTGCGGCCACACGACGGTGTCGCGGCCGATGACGGCATCGGGACCGATCCAGGCCTGCGTGGGGTCGATGAAGGTAACGCCCTCGGCCATCCAGTGCTCGTTGATGCGGTCGCGCGCGATGGCGGTGAGCTGCGCGAGCTGGATGCGGCTGTTGACGCCCAGGCCGTCGCGGTAGTCGTCGCAGTGGAAGATGGAGACTGCCTGGCCGTGACCCTTGAGGATTTCGAGCATGTCGGGCAGGTAGTACTCGGACTGCGCGTTGTCGTTGCCGATCTCGTTAATGTGGGCGGCAAGCTGCGCGCCGTCGAAGGCGTAGCAGCCGGCGTTGCACTCCAGCAGCGTGGCGGCCTGCTCGGGCGTGCAGTCCTTCTGCTCGATGATGCGCTCGATCTGACCATCGGCGCCCAGCTTGATGCGGCCGTAGCCAAAAGGATCGGGCGGGGTCATGGTCATGACGGTGCAGGCGAGCTCGCCGGTGGCGACGGTCTGCGCGAACTTGGCGACGGTGTCGGCGGTGATGAGCGGCAGGTCGCCGTTGAGCACGACGACGGGGCCTTGCGCGATGCCGCAGGCCTCGAGCGCGACCTTGACGGCATGGCCGGTGCCCAGGCGCTCGGTCTGCTCGACGCACTCGACTTTGGTGGCGCTGTTGGCGTAGGCGCCATCGATGAGGGCGCGCATCTCGTCGGCGTGGCTGCCGATGACGACCACGACGCGGCTGCAGCCGGCCTTGATGGTGGCGTCGACGATCCACTGAACCATGGGCTTGCCTAGAATCTTGTGCGAAACCTTGCAGTGGTTCGACTTCATGCGGGTGCCCTCGCCGGCGGCGAGGATAATTGCGGTTGCGTCCATGTGATCTCCTGTTACGTTATAGAGACGTGTGTTTGGAAACGATACACGGCGCAATATGATACCGCAGGCATATGATGAGCGCGTAACGATTGATGCGCGGCAGCTGAGGCTTGGGCCGGCGGTACGGCGTTTGCGCTGGTTGTGTATGGTGGCGGCGCTGCGGCGTTGACGTTTGAGCGAGGGGATGGGGATGCCCGTGGACACCATGCGAGAGGAATCGGGCAACGAACCCGTCGCGGCATTTTCGATGTCGCATCCGGCGGTGCCGGCGCTCTACATGGTGCTGACGTTGGGGCTCACCATGTTCTCGATGCAACCGGTGCTGATTGCACTGTCGCTTGCGGGCGGGTTGGCGTACGGGCTTGCGACGCGCGGTGTTGCGCGCACGTTGGGCGCGCTTCGCTGGCAGCTGCCGGTGATTTTGATCATTGCGGTGCTCAATCCGCTGTTTAGTGCATCGGGCTCGACGGAGCTGTTTCGTATTGGCATGCGTGCGGTGTATCTAGAGAGCATGGTTTACGGCCTGTGCATGGGCGGGCTGTTCGTGGCGAGCGTGATGTGCTATGAGTCCGCGGCGTCGATGCTCGAATAAGACAAGGTACTTGCGCTTTTGGGCAACGCCGCGCCGGTGCTCGCGCTCATGATCTCGATGTGCATGCGGCTTATCCCGCAGTTTTTACGCCGCGGTCGTACGGTACTGGCGGTGCAGGATGCGATTGATGTGCCGGGTCGCGCGCCGGCCGATCCCGTGCGTTCGCGCCTACGGGCATCGAGCGTGTTGATGGGCTGGGGCATGGAAGATTCGCTGGAGCGCGCGGACGCCATGCGCTCCCGTGGATGGGGCGCCGCGACACGTCGCACGACGTACGCGCGGTATCGGCTGGGTCGCGGCGATGTTGCCGCGCTGGTTGGGCTTGCGGTGTTTGGTGCCGCTGCGGTGGCGGTGGCATGGACCGCGACAACGCAGTATTCGTTTTACCCGCAACTATCGGTGCCGGCGCCGTGGCTGGGCTATGTCGTGTACGCTGCCTGGATGATGCTGCCCTGCGTGTTGCATGCGATCGATGAGAAGAGGTTCGGCTGATGGCTCGGTTGGATAGGGGACCGGTGTCGGGCGCGGCATACGGCCCGGATATGCCGGCGATTGAGGTGCGGAGCCTGAGCTTTGCCTACCCCGATGCGGATGCTGCGGTGCTCGAGGGACTCGACTGGTCTGTTCCCCAAGGTGCATTTGCGCTGCTTGTCGGCGGTACCGGATCGGGTAAGTCGACGTTGCTGTCGCTACTCAAGCCCGAGATCGCTCCGGCGGGCGAGCGCACTGGCGAACTGCTCGTGCTGGGCGAGAACGTCGCCGACATGGATGTGCGGGCATCGGCGGAGCGCGTGGGCTATGTGTTCCAGGATCCCGAGAACCAGATCGTGTGCGAAACCGTGTGGCACGAGATGGCGTTTGGCCTGGAAAACTTGGGGCTAGCGCGTGATGAGATGCGCCGTCGCGTAGCTGAGACCAGCTATTTCTTTGGGCTGGAAGATTGGCTTCACCGCGATACTGACACGCTTTCGGGCGG
>UQWV01000073.1 GCA_900544845.1 uncultured Collinsella sp.
TTGGCTGTGGGGGGGGGGGGGTTGCGTTTTTTTTTTTTGCTTTTTTCTCTCACTTATTCTATTAACATCTCCCCCCCCCCCCCCCCCCCCCCCCCCGCCGGTAAATAGCGGACACTCCGCATGCAATCTATGCAAACAAACAAGTACGCTTAGCTACATTCGGTAAGATCGAGCACGCTGCCCTTCACGATAAGCGCCGGCTCCAGAACGACTTCTTCGGCACGTCTACCGCCCCTACCGGCAAGACGCTTGGACATGCAGCCAAAAGCATGCTCCGCGAGGATACCTGGATCCTGCTCAATCGCGGTCAGCGCCGGCTCAAAGAGAACGTCGGCGGCCGAGTTGTCGTAACTCACCACCGAGATGTCGCCCGGGATGCTCTTCCCCATCTCGTGCAAGCGCTTGAGCAGACCGAGGGCGATGTTATCCGAGCTTGCGAACACAGCGGTAGCATCAGTTGCGAGCACCGCCTCCGAGGCCTCGTAGGCACTCGGGATGTAGTACTCGCTCTCAAACTCTAAACGTGCGTCGATAGGCAAGCCAACCTCGCGCAGTGCGCGCTCATAGCCGGCAAGTCGTTTGCGACCCGTATTGGAGCGGCGTGCGTTAACCAGACAGGCAATACGGCGGTGGCCTTGCTCGATCAGATAGCGGGTGGCCATGTAGCCGCCCATCTCGTGGTCGAACATCACCTTGTCGCACTCGAGCCCCTCAATGGCACGGTCGACCATTACCGCCGGTATGGGCAGATGGCTGACTTCTTCGCGCAGAGCACGGTCGTCGGAGAACTCGTCGCCCACGACCAGGAAGACGCCATCAACGCCGCGCGTCACCAGCTGGCGCAGCAGCTCCAGATCGTCATCGGCGCTTCCACCCGAGCTGGTAATGAAGAGCGCATAGCCATCCTCGCGGCAGCGCTTTTCCAGGCTACCGGCGAGCGAGGCAAAAAAGCGGCTCTCGATGTTAGGGACGATAAGGCCCAGCGTGCGCGACTCGCGCATGACCAAACTACGCGCAATCTGGTTAGGAACATAGTGGTTGCGCGCCGCGACCTCCTTGATGAGCTTGCGGTTTTCTTCCGAGATGCGACAGGGCCGATTATTGAGCACAAGCGAGACCGACGAGGGGGAAAGCCCCACCTCCTGGGCGATCTGCTTGAGGGTGACTTTGTTGGCCATCTCGCTCCTTCCGGGTTTACGCGCAATCTCTTGAAAGTATAGCGACTACCCCTCTACCTCGGTGATAAACACTTTACCAATCCGGTAGACGGCTGTTTTATCGCCGCCAGCGCACCAAATCCGTCCGGGTGGGGTATATTGCAATCGATTGATGACAACGACCACCAAAAGGCGGATATTCGTATGCACGAGAACGACTTTTTTAACGAGGACCTGCTGTGCGCGCTTGCTGGCGTTGCCGGCGAGGACAACGTGCTGATGAGCGAGCCCATGCGCGAGCACACCACGTTTAAGATCGGCGGCCCGGCCGACGTCTTTGTCACGCCCGATACCGAGCAGGGCCTCGTCGCCACGCTCGACACCTGTTATCGCTGCGACCTGCCGCTCACCATCGTGGGCAACGGCTCCGACCTGCTCGTCGGCGACAAGGGTATCCGCGGCGTCGTCGTGGCGTTGGGCGAAGGCCTCTCCGACATTACGGTCGACGGTACGCACGTCACGGCGGCGGCCGGCGCCTTGCTTTCCGATGTCGCCGCGGCGGCAGCCGAGGCCGGTCTCACCGGCATGGAGCCCATCTCGGGCATCCCCGGATCGGTCGGCGGCGCCTGCTACATGAACGCCGGCGCCTACGGCGCCTGCATGGCAGACGTGCTGGAGTCTGTGCGCGTCTACAAGCCCGCCCGCATGCTCGACGACGGCACCCGCGGCAGCGGCAACATCATCGAGTTCGATGTCGATGAGCTCAACCTGGGCTATCGCAAGAGTCGCATCGCCGACGACGGCTTTATCGTTCTTTCTGCCACCTTCAACCTCGCACCGGGCAACGCCGCGATGATCAAGGCCGACATGGACGACTACCGCCAGCGCCGCGAGGAAAAGCAGCCGCTCGACATGCCGAGTGCCGGTTCCACCTTCAAGCGCCCCGAGGGTTACTTTGCCGGCAAGCTCATCATGGATGCCGGCCTGCGAGGACACGCCGTTGGCGGCGCGCAGGTGAGCGAGAAGCACTGCGGCTTCATCGTCAACGCCGACCACGCCACCGCCGCCGATGTCGACGAACTCATCCGCCACATCCAGGCAACCGTCAAAGACCAATTCAACGTAGACCTAGAACCCGAAGTCCACCGAGTCGGCGAATTCCTCTAAAAGAGAAGGCCCCGAAAGGGGCCTTCACCATATTTATTCAGATAACCCAGTCCGGTGTGTCGCGCCCCGAATCCGAGAGGGCCGGGACAGTCCGAGAGGCATAAGGTTGATCGCGAGTTCCGCACGAGCCGGAGAGCACTTAATGTGCTCTCCGTGCGAGCAGGACTGCCCGAGCAGGCAACCTTATGCCTCTCGGACTGTCCCGGACCAAGCCGCAGCTACGACAGCGCAATACCGCCGAGCCAGCCCCAACGCACGCCAGAGCCAGTGCCATAGAAGCTAATAAACGAGTCAAGCGACTTAGACGTAATGGCGCCCTCGTTGCTCATAACGATGCCGCCGCCAACGTAGATACCCACATGACCGTAGATAAGGCCCGGAGCACCCGTGCCGCTGTGCGAGGAATCGGCCACGATCATGCCCACCTGCAGCGCCGAGCGATCGGAGCTATAGCACCAGGCGTTGAACATGTCACACGCGTTGCCGCCAAAATAGCCCACGCCGGCGTTACGGAAGACATTGGTAACCCACGCCGCGCACCAGTTCTGACCCGGCGAAGGCGTGGAGTAGCACGCGTTGACGACGGCCTGCTGTTTGCCCGAGCCGGCATTCTGTTGCGGGGTTCCGGGCGCATACGATCCGCCACCCGAGCTTGAACCACCCGAGTAGGAATTGTTCTTGTTCGCGGCGGCGGCCTTCCTGGCAGCCTCCTCAGCCTGGGCGGCAGCGAGGATCTCGGAATCGCGCTGAGCCATGAGCTCCTTGACGTCGTCGGAAAGACCGTTCAGCACGGTCTGGACTTCTTGCTGCTTGGCCTGCATATCCTGCATCTGAGCCGTCTGCTGGTCCTTGAGTTTTTCCAGGTCGGCCTTTTGTGCTTCGAGCTCGGTCTTCTGTGCGTCGAGCTCAGCCTGAATCGTCTGGATATCCTCAATGGCATCGCGGTCGCTCTTGTTGATCTTCTCAACGTAATGCGCGTTGGCGACGAGTTCCTCGAACGAGCCAGAGGCCAGCAGCAGCGACAGGATGTTCGTGCCGCCGGACTTGTAGCTGGCGGCCACGCGATCGGAAAGGTCGTTGCGCTTCTTCTTGAGCTCGGCCTTCTTTTCATCGATCTGGGCCTGCGTGTCGTCAATCTTGCCCTGGACATTCTCGATGTCGTTGAGGGTCTGGGCATTCTTGTTGGCCAGCGCCGCATACTCATTTGCGATGCTGTCGAGCCGGGCCTGAACCTCGTCGAGCTGGGCCTGGGCGGCATTCAGTTTATCGGTTGTTTCTTTGGAAGCCTCCGCCGCATGGGCGCGAGCGGGCAGGCCAAAAAGAACTGCCGCAGAAGCGGCGCCGAACAGGGCCTTGAGGGCAGTGCGGCGCGAGAGCTCCTGGGAAAGGATGGAATCGCTGTTTGGTGACATATGTACTCCGTTACATGTTTATTTATATGTCGCTCAACTCATACATATTAGCGTACATATGGCGCGTCCCAACGATTTCCACGAACGGCAGGAAACTACAAGGTCAGCGGCTCGTAAGCAAATGTCAAAGATCAGGTTATGCGTACGCAAGCTCTTCTATGAGTACGTTAACATCAATCCTCTGGTTTTCCTGCCCCGCGTGTTTTGGGCGTCCCTGCCTGCGCTATACTCCCCTGAAGAAGTGTTCCTGATTCGATAGGAGACTACATGTCCAAAGCACTCGACCCCAAAGACACCTGTGTCCTCGTTACCGGTGGCGCCGGCTTTATCGGCTCGCACACCGTCGTTCAGCTGCTCGAGGGTGGCTACCAGGTCGTCATCGTCGATGATCTCTCCAACTCCAGCGCCGTCGCCGTCGACCGCGTCAAGACCATCGTGGGCGACGAGGCCGCCAAGAACCTCACCTTCTACGAGGCCAACGTGCTCGACCGCGATGCGATGAACAAGATCTTCGATACCCATCAGATCGACCGCGTCATCCACTTCGCCGGCTTTAAGGCCGTCGGCGAGTCGGTGAGCAAGCCCGTCGAGTACTACCACAACAACATCGAGAACACCCTGGTGCTCATCGACGTCATGCGGAACCATGGCTGCAAGTCCATCATCTTCTCGAGCTCCTCGACCGTCTACGGCGACCCGGACAACCCGCCCGTCACCGAGGAGGATCCTAAGAAGCCCGCGACCAACCCCTATGGTTGGACCAAGTGGATGATCGAGCAGATCCTTATGGACGTCCACACCGCCGACCCCGAGTGGGACGTCGTGCTGCTCCGTTACTTCAACCCCATCGGCGCTCATCCGTCGGGCCTGATCGGCGAGGACCCCAAGGGCATTCCCAACAACCTGGTGCCCTATGTCGCCCAGGTCGCCGTGGGCAAGCTCGAGGCCGTTCAGGTCTTTGGCAACGACTACCCCACCCCCGACGGCACCGGCGTGCGCGACTACATCCACGTGTGCGATCTGGCCTCTGGTCACGTTGCCGCCCTTAACTGGATGAACGGCAAGACCGGCGTCGAGATCTTTAACTTGGGCACCGGCACCGGCACCTCGGTACTCGAGGTCGTCGCCGCCTTCTCCAAGGCTTGTGGCAAGGAGCTGCCCTACGTGATCCGCGAGCGCCGCGCCGGCGACATCGCTGCCAACTGGTGCGACGCCTCCAAGGCCGAGCGCATGATGGGTTGGAAGGCCCAATACGACATCGCGGATATGTGCCGCGACAGCTGGAACTGGCAGAGCCACAACCCCAACGGCTTCGCCGACGCCGAGTAGCCACTCCCCCGTGCTAGGTTTTGTGGCATGCCTCAAAACCTAGCACGCGACATGCTCGGCACATGCCGCTTCCCGCATGGGTAGATTTCTAGACATGTCCCAAAAATCTACTGGCCCCGGCCTCCAATGTGAGGTCGGGGCTTTTTAGGAACTCGTTCTCGAGCTCGAGCTCGCGCATGCACTTGCGGGCGGCCCTCATCTCGGCGGTCTCGGTCTTGGCCGCGGCCGCCGCGACCGGGTGGTTGGCCAGTTCCTTCTTTCTGACCGTCACCCATCTTCCCAGGATCTTCTCATTGATGCCGAGGTCGGCAGCCACTTGGGCGATGGGCTTCCCCGACGCGACGGCGAAGTCTGCGGCCTCGATGCGGTGCCCCGCTGTGCAGGAGAGCCTATCTGCCATGACTGAACACTCCTTTCTTTTTGGCGCTGAAACGATTATCGCCGCTCAACGCCATTCCTCTAAGTCAAGTGTCCTGGGATACAATACAGTTCAAATGGACGAGGAGGATCCGGCGCTCCTCTTGATGAGCCCGGAGAGGCCCCTGGTCGTCACCCTTCCCCGCGCGAACGCAAAGCGGACGGCGGCGAGCCATGTCCTCCCCGCGCGTTCCATTTAGGGAGTCCTCGAGAAGTCGATCTCCCTGTGCGATAATCGAGCTATTGAGTCTCGCGAGTTTAGAGCTGGTGATATGCATTGAAAATCAAGGTGAAAAACATCGGCAGGGTCGCTGAGGCCGATATCGAGATTAATGGCATTGCCGTGATCGCCGGGGAGAACGGGACGGGGAAAAGCACGGTTGGAAAAGCGCTTTATGCGGCCTTCAACAGCATGTCCGATTCGGAGAACAAAATCGACCGCATGAGGCGCAATAGTGTTGAACGCGCCATCAGGAAGGCATATGTGGGAGGCCCTCTCGACTCCACGTCTCGCCACAGGCGAACTGCTGGAAGAATGAATGGTTTCATCGACAGGGTTTTTTCGGGCGAGTGCACGAGGGACGAGCTTATTGATGAGATAAAGGAGTATTACGGGGAGGAGATCTCCCGTGAGATCGAATCCGATTTCACGAATGGCGTAGCAGGAGTTGCCGATCAGATTATCGAGATCATGGATATCTCCGATGATGAGGTATTTCGTGCGATTGCGACAAACAGGTTCCAAAGCGAGTTCAACGGCCAGATCAATTCGGTTTTCGGCGAAGAGCCCGGGAAGGTCGAACTCCAGATAAAGGACGCATCTACGGTTTTCTCGGTTGCAGGTGACGAGGTGGCGGAGGTGCACGATAGGAGGGTTTTGCGATTCAGGGCGCATTATCTGGACGACCCGTTCCTGATCGATTCTCTCGGAGGGCCCTACGGCCCCGCTTTTCGGTTCAGGCCCCTCCTTGGACACCAGGAGGAGCTGCGGCAAGATTTGATTCAGGCGACCATCCGTAACGATGACAGCGAGTCCTCGCTGTTCGACGAGATCGCGAAGGAGCGGCACCTGAAGGTTCTCATGGACAAGGTCTCCTCCTTATGTCCGGGGTATTTCGAGAGGAGCGAAAGTCGCGGTCACCTTACGTATCTCGAAGAGGGCTTCGCTCGGGGGTTGGAGCCTGGGAACCTTTCTGCTGGCTTGAAGACGTTCGCCATCATGAAGGTGCTCTTGAAGTCCGGCGCGCTAGATGCCGGAGGGACTATTATCCTCGATGAACCCGAGATTCATCTTCATCCTGCATGGCAGCTGGCCTTCGCCGAGATAATCGTGCTGCTCCAGAAAGAGCTCGGGATGCACGTCTTAATGAGCACCCATAGTCCATATTTCTTGAATGCGATCGAAGTGTATTCTAAGAAGCACGCTGTTGATGGATTGTGCTCATATTATCTTGCGGAGACCTGCGCTGATGGACGCTCTCGCTTTGCCGAAATAACCGGCTCGACTGAGGTCGCCTACGAGAAGCTGGCGGCTCCTTTTGATACGCTTGAGAGGGAGGAGTACGGCCTTGAGTAGCGACCTGTGCGCCTCCTGCCCTCATCCGAACTCTCCCGTGGTGCCAGATGGCAGCGATGGTTGCTCCCGTTGCAGGACCTGTATCCTAAGGGACTGCACGTCGACCATCTCCAAAACATCCAGAGACGGGAGCGTCTCTCTTGTGGATGACGATTTGCCTGTTGTCAATTTTGACTCTGTTAAAGAATGCTACTGCAAGAAGGTCAATAGGTGGATGCAACTCCCGCGCTCCGCCGATGCGCTGTATTGCGATCGAGAAACGTTATATCTAGTCGAATTTAAAAACGGCAGTCTGAAGGAGACGCTGGGGAAGAGGCTCAATCCCAAGGATGACGAAGAGCTTGGTATCAATCTTGGCCAAAGGGACGCCCTCATCGAGAAGTGCAAGGACAGCGTTTTGATCTGCTCGGACCTGTGGGGAAAGAGGACGAGATGGTTTCGCGAGCACTGCGTCTTTGTTTTGGTATACAACGAGGACAAGAACAAGACCGCGTTGAAGCGGGTTGCCAGCTCGATTAGGAAAAAAGCGCGTTTTGGGCTTCCTGACAAATTGAAAGGTTTTTGCGTGAAGGATGTCTTGACGCTAACCGAAAAGGAGTTTTCGACATCGCTCCTTTCAACTTGGCGAGACGCAGAAGAAATCGCGGAGGTCGACGCGTAGGAGACCGAAAAGCATCCGGTGGCTATTTGCTCCCGATATCGATCGTTCGTCTGCAGTCGGTTTTCTTTCCGCTGCGCCCGCCAGTTTGCGATGAGTCGCGCACCGTGTGAAGCTCAACACGGATGAAATACAAATATAATCCCCCCTTGCACTGTGTTGATAAATATTGCTCGTCGAACTCATCTGAACTGGGCTTTCTTGCATAGAACTGCCTGAACCTGAGCGTTTTCGGGTATCGCATTGCCCGATCGAGCACCATCGCGACCTTCTCAAGCTTGTCCTCGGGCGGACTCATAGCCACAGCCCCGCATGTCGTCCCGGTTGGAGCCGGGATGAGCCCTCAGGAAGCACTGCATGAAGTAGCGCATCCGGTTCACGGGCCCCAGCGGGTTCTGGCCGTCGGGAACGCCCTTGAGCAGCTTCGCGTTGTAGTGCTGGCTCTTCAGTGACAGATTGTTGACGGGAGCCGTGGGGGGGGCCCCGCGCGGGGGGGGGGGGGGGGGGGGGCCGGGGGGGCCCCCCCCCCCCCCGCGGCCCCCCAGGGGGAGCCGGGGGGGGTGAGGAACGCCCCCCCCGGAGAGAATTAAAATTGAGG
>UQWV01000074.1 GCA_900544845.1 uncultured Collinsella sp.
CGTTAAACGAGGAGTTAAGTTGATCGGGGCTGGTAATGTCACCCGAAACTGCAAAGGCGACTACGCCGTTGCGGCCAGGTGGGGCGATACGCGGGCGCTCGCCGGAAAGCGCTTTAATGGCCTGGTCAAACGCATTGCCCGCACGGTCGGCCTCATCCTCGGTCTGACGCTCAAGTTCGAGTTCTTTGTTGCGGCATTCGACGTAGTCTTCCAGAGCCTCTTTGAATCGATCAAAGTGGTACTCAAAGCCGTTTTCGATAGAAGTCGAAGGAGCCGCAACGGCACCGAGCGACGAAACACCAAAATGGCATCTATTGCATTTGTCCTGCCCGTCATAAGCAGCAACCGAGGCCAGCCCGCATGGCGCCCCCTTCTTATAGTTGGGGCAACTCGTTCCGTAATGCAGATACGTCTTGCCATCGATGGCACTGGTTGGCCACACCGTATCGGTATAGAGTTCCGTCGCTCGCACCTCGTCAGTGTTGCGCGGCAACAGCGGGATATAGGAAGCGACTTCATCTCCGTCCTCGGTTACATATGCACGATTGACCTCTGTACTCGCATAGGTGTAAAACGCCTTGCGCGCCGCCGACTCCGCCTTCGTCTCGACGCTTGAACCATGCGGTTTTTCGTCTGCCAGGCGTTGACGGTAGTAGGTCTTCGCGCGGTCGAGCGCCACCTGTGGCTCCCACGAAATGCTCGAGGCATAATGCGGGTTCTGCTCACCCGAGAGCTTTGCCAAACTCCTCGCACGCTCCCACATACACGAGTACTTGCCAATCGAACTCTCGTCCGACCCACCACAATCCGCCAGCCAAGCGCGCTCTTTAGCCTTCGCCGTGTCCTCAGAAGCCTTCCGCAGCTCCTCGGCCGCACCCTCTAAATCATCTGATGTGTCTTTAATGGTATCGGTCGAGATCTCTGATCCTTTGAGCGCAGCGAAGTCAGACTCGGATGTCCTGGGCACGGCAAGCGCCGTACCGGTATAGGTCACACTATCGGTATCCTGCACCGACACCGCCTGCGTGGCACGCGCGGCAATCAGATACGGCAGAGCCGTCTCGATTTTCTGTAAGCCTTCCGATGCGCTTTTGGCAAACTTGTTGCGCGTTTTAATAATCTCAATCCCGGTGTCGACCATATTGCCGGCAACTGGTTCGGCGCCCGGGATGAGGATGGCGACCAGGCCCGTCCCGATCGTGGCAAACCCCGCCAGGCCCAAACTCAAAATGCTCGCATCCACCACCGTGGCAGCCGTGTGATAGGACGACACCACATTGGCGCCTGCCAGCGCGCCGCTATCGGCAGCCACCTGGGTGTCCCCCGCGCGCGACATGCTCCATATCGCCGCCGTCGACGAAAACAGCAGCGTGAGCACCACCAAGATGACCACCGCAGAGGAAAGCGTGGTGTAGGCACCGTCTTCGATAAACAGGTCGATACCGGCTCGACCCATAAAGCCGCCTCGCTTGCGATGGCAGCTCGGACGGTGCGTCAAAACGCGTCTAGACCAGAAACGCTTAATCCCATGCAGCAATCCACGAATCATAATCTCCCTCCAGCCATTCGGGACGCGATTGATACGAGACATCGACCTTGAGCTCAACGTAGCCGCCCTCGGCGGTACCACCCATAGCCTGCGCAAACGCACCGATCACAGGCAACGGCTTGACCTCGCCGGAAACGGACACGGACGAGACGCCACCCGCACCGGCCCGGCCAAGCTCGATATCCCACGACAACGGCCCGCCGGCATGAAAGATCGAAACGTTGGGCACTGCGGCAAGTCGGCGGCGGGCGAACTCCTTAAGATCGTCGTCCTCCGCCGTCGTCGTGGTCATGAGCCGCGCGGTCTCGGCGGCGGCAGACTCCATGACCGCGCGCGTATAGAGCAGGCACACCGGTTGCAGCGCGAGAAGGATGAGTGTCAGAAACGTCGGCAGCAAAAAAGCGGCCTCGACCGTAGACTGCGCCCGGTCCTCGCGCGCGGCATCAATACAACGCGATGTCCTTAGCGGCCGCAGCGGCGTCGATAACCGACGTCGAGGCAACGCCATGGGATGCCGCCCGCTCAACCAGCGCCGCCAAGCGCCCATCGGTGCCGGCACGCCAAAGTCCCGCGATCGCCAGCACGATCGATAACAGCGCCACCGTGACGATGACGTATTCGACCGTCGCCTGGGCAGATTCCTCACGCAGAACGCCATGCATTTCACGACCCCTCCTTTGAGCTTATTGTTTGCGGAACCAGGCGCACGGCGCGCAGACGGCACGAAGCATCGCCAGCATCCGCGGCAATTGTCACCATATCGACCCAGCCGCGTCCGTCGCGCACGATGGCGCCCCACACGTTTCCCTTGATGTCGAGATAGCCGCTCAGAGCAAGTTGCGCCGTGGGTACCTCGCGATAGGCACGCAGCATATCCGCCGCCGCTTCGGTCATCGGTCGGTCCTCGGACCATGCAAGCCGGACCGCAATCGCGTTGCCCTCAGGCGAATCCGTCGCAGTGCCAGACCGCTTGTCGAGCGTCCGCAGAAAGGTTTGCGCCGTGACAGCGACATCCGAATCGTCCGCATCTCGCATCTCATCTTTTTGAGACGCCACCGCCGAATCTGAGCCCAAATCGGAGGCGGTCCCAGGACGCTGCTGCCGCGCGGCGTTAAGCCCCCAAAGCACCGCCGCTATCGCCACGGTCAGGCAAGCAAACACCAGCAGCATCCCGATGGGGCGCTCGCCCTCTACAGGCTGTTGATGCCCTCGCTGATAGCGTTCCATAGATCTTGGACCTTGCCCTTAAATGCGACGATGGCGATAATCGCAATCACCACGAGCACGCCGACCAAGATGGCATACTCGGTGGTACCCTGTGCGCTCTCCACCTGCAATAGTTCCTTGGTGCGCTGACGAACATGTGCCGCCCGGCAAAACGCCCAGCCCTGGACCTTGCCAGCAGCGTCAGTCATCGTGTTCATGTATTCCTCCCTACGTCATCCCGCCTGCTCCCAGCAGCGGGCCCAATATGGACAGAAGCAACGCCGGCAAGATGAGCGTGCCGGTGGGAATCAACAGCTTGACGGGCGCACGCTCGATCTCGCGCTCGACCGCGGCGCGATGAGCCGCACGGATCTCGCGACTTTGAGCGGCCAGCGTCTCGGCAAGTGGGGCACCCAGGGCGAGCGCCTGCCCCACCGTGATGGCAAAGGTCTCGAGCGCTCGCACGTCCAGGTCGCGCGCGGCGGCCAACAACTCGTCCTCACGCGTGCCCACGCCCACCTGCCACGCCATGCAGGCGCGCTCAAGGCGAAGAGCGAGCACTGACCGGCGGTTGGCGCAGAAAATCTCAAGCGCCGCATCAAACGAAAGACCGGCCGAAAGACCCAAGCGCACAACATCGATCATCTCGGACACTTCGCCGAGCGACACTCGCGCCGGGCCGCCCGCTCCAACCGCGTCCTTCACTCGCGCGGTCAGAGCATCGACCACCGAGCGACCCGCGGCAGCGACCAGCACCGCCTCGCGCTTGCAGGCCCCTGCGATCTTGCGTGCATCCGCCCGATCAAAACCCGTCGCGACAAATACACTCAGGGCGCACAGGCAAGCCGCAGCTGCAACCGGGGCGCTCATAGCTCCACCCGCATAATGCGCCGGACAACCACCAGGGCAACGGCGTTGAGGGCAAGACCCAGCACCACAGCGCCCGCGCCGGCAGGCGTCGCAAGACCGCGACGAAAATCTGCCGAAAGCAGCGCCAACACCGCGCACATGCCCGCCGGCATCGCCGCGACCATATGCGCAGACATGCGAGCCTGCGACGTCTTAACATCCAGGCGGCGCTTGAGCTCAATGCGCTCCTCCACCATGCTCGACGCCTCGGACAGTAAGTCGGCAAGCGGAGCGCCGGTGCGCTGAGACACCTTAAGCGCCAAGGTCACAAGCGAAAGACCGGGGGCGTCGATACGTACGAGCAAGTCATCGAGCGCGTCGGTCGCCGAGATGCCGCAATCGATCGCCGCCGCCACCCGCAAAAACTCGGTATGCACTGGCTCTTGCGCATGAGCGCCCACAAAGCGCATGCCCTGGGCCAGCGAATGTCCCGAGGCAAGCGACATGGAAAGTGCGGTAAACGCCTCGGGCATTGCCTCTTCTGCATCGTGTTGCTCGCGCCGGCTCTCAAAGCCATCCCGAGCGGCACCAACGGCAAACGGAGCAACAAGTCCCAAGGCAAATCCGAGGGGCGATAACGACACCATCGTTAGTAAAACGCAGCAGACACCGCTCGATAGCAGCAGAAACGCCAAACGTCCCGAAGCATCTTCGATCACGAGGCCAAGGCGATGCGCCGGAGCCAGCGATGCCCACGAACGGGCGATCTTTTTCAGCAGATCGTTTTCCACCAGCTCACGCGGCAGCTTCTCTGCCACCGTCTCGAGCGCCTGACGTGCCAGCTCCGCCGGCGGTACCTGCGGCACACGAGGTTCCGCCCCGCACGCCGTCGCGACAGAAAGCCCTGCCAAGCCCCCTACGACGAGGGGCACAGTGATCTCCATTCGTCCACCTCCTCTTGTGTGAGCGTCCCCGACCGCAGGCCTTCTGCGATAAACGGCGGCTCGCGGTCAAGCGTCCAGGTGCGCTCGGCGGCATCGAACGTCACATAGCGCTCGAGCTCTACGCCGCCCGATGCGGCGCGTCGCACCCCCGAATACGAGGAGACGAAACGCCTGCCATCGGCGTGACGCTCGGACATCACGATGCCGTCGAGCGCCATGGCAATCTGCTCCTCGATGAGCTCGCTCGGCAGATCGATGCCATAACGTGCAAGCAACGTCAGACGCACCACGGTCTCCTGTTCTGAACCCGCATGAAGTGTGGTGAGCGACCCGTCGTGGCCCGTGTTCATGGCCTGCAACATGTCGCAGCACTCGGCACCGCGCACCTCGCCCACCACGATGCGGTCGGGGCGCATGCGCAGGGCATTAGTTACCAGGTCGCGGATCGTCACCGCGCCCTCGCCCTCAATTGAAGCCTCGCGCGCCTCTAGACGCACCACGTGCGGATGATGCGCAAACTTGAGCTCGGCAGAGTCCTCGATCGTCACGATGCGCTCGCCGGTGGAAATCTCACATGACAACGCGTTGAGCAGGGTGGTCTTACCAGATCCCGTGCCTCCCGCAACCGCCAGGTCCTGTCGCAGCGACACCGCGCACGACAACAGCTGCGCATACCAAAGCGGCAGCGACCCCAGCCCCACAAGCTCGTCCAGCGAGCAGATGCGGTCCGAGAACTTTCGGATGGTGAGAATCGGTCCGTCAATCGCCACAGGCGGAATCACCGCGTTGACGCGATAGCCCGTTTTGAGGCGGGCGTTGACGATAGGGCTGCGCTCGTCGATACGGCGGCCAAGTGGCGAGATGATGCGGTCGATAAGCACACGGATCTGCTCATCATCCTCAAACGCATGCTCGATGGGGTGCAAGACGCCGCCGCGTTCAAAGAAAGCCGAGCGGCAGCCGTTAATCATGATCTCGGTAACGGTGTCGTCCTCGATGAGCGGCTGCAACGGCCCCAAGCCCACCACGTCATCCAAAATCTCGTCGATGATGGTCTCGCGCTCGGACGTCGCGAGATCGGTCGGCTCCTCAACATTGAGCGCCGCCTCCACCGCAGGACGCAATTCCGAGCGGGCAAGTGCCGGGTCGATATAGGCGCTGATAC
This sequence comes from uncultured Collinsella sp., assembly GCA_900544845.1. Lineage (GTDB taxonomy): Bacteria > Actinomycetota > Coriobacteriia > Coriobacteriales > Coriobacteriaceae > Collinsella. Next base: position 5,714 of record UQWV01000074.1, read on the forward strand.
GCGCCACTTCGTCGTAACCCATGCGGTCCATCACGGCGCGCTTGGTGCGTCGTTTCACGGCGCGGCGACGCCCCGCATCTACAGGCGCTGCCGCCGCCGCAGCGCCGGCAGCCTTAATCCTCGTTTGCAGGCTCATCGCTGATCACCCTCGCGCGACCAGGGAAGGCGGATACGCGGGCGTTCGGTGCGCGTTGCACGGTCGGCGACCATATCGCTCCAAGGGCCGACGGCGCACCCCAGTTCCACGAGCATCTCGCGCGTGGCCTCGCGCACGCTGGTCGCAAAAGCGCTGGTCTGCCCCACTGCCTCGTCAGCGCGCCCAAACGCCATGAGCGCGGCGAGATCCTGCCCGCCATCGGCGATACGAATCTTGGAGCTTAACGCACAGGCAATCTCAAAGCGCATGGCGACGTCCTCGTCTGCCCCGCGCGCACCGAACCGGTTGAACACGGCGCTCATGCGCGTGCGCGGCACACCTACTCGACCTGCCAGTTCAATGACGCGCGATGCCGATGCCGCGGACGACACCGCCGCATCGCCAACGACCAGGCAACGGTCGCTCGCCGCCACCGCAGCCGCCACGGCGTCGCCCCAAAAGACCGAGGTATCGATAAAGACCACGTCGGATTCGCGACGCAGAACATCAAGCAGTAGCTCCACCGGACGTGCCATGAGCTCGGCTTGCTCGGGCGCCGCGACGGGACCCCAGAGCGTAACGCCCGGTGCCACGCGCATCGATGTGGCTACGATATCCGGCTCGGTGAGCGTGCCCGCCGCCGACGGCTCGATAAGTGCCGCCATATCGCGCGGAGCATCGACGCCTAACAAGTCGTAAAGGTTTCCAAACATCAGGTCCAGGTCGAGCACGGCGGCACGCAAGCCCAACAGCGACGATGTGTGTGCCATGGTGGCAACGATCGTCGACTTGCCGCAACCGCCCGAACCCGAAATGGCGCAGATGACCGGAGCTCGATGCTGCGGAGCGGCAGCGTCTGCCGGCGGCATCGGAGGCGGCGGGGCGGGCGTCGGTGACAGCGTCCCCGTCTCCCCCGCCGCAACCACACGCTGCGTCCAAGCCGGCATGGCAGCTTGTTCGGTCTGCGAGGCAGGCTCGTTCTGTGCAATCTGCTCATGCTGCATCAGCGACAACTCGCCGCACCCGGCAAAGCCCTCAACTTCGTCGAGTTCATCCGCCAGATTCACGCCGTGCACGTATCCCATATCTACAGCCGGGGAATCGCCAGCATGTTGCGCCGGCCCTCCAGCGTCATCGTATACAAGGGGGTTCCGGGGGCGCCGACCATGCTCGGCTTCCGCTTTTCCATAATCATCAACACGCGGGCCTCTTGTAGCGCGAGGCGCCCCGGGTTCCCTATCAACAAAAGCATCGGGCTCAATCGTCATGCGCCGATCGGAACCAACCGCTCCCTCGCCCGCGCGCCCGTTGCCGCATATACTGTGTGCAGCGATGACCTCGGTAGCCCCCGCGCGAAACAGCCCCTCGATATCCGACGGATCGAGCGCTTCTATCAACACGACCACGCGACTCACGCGGCCTTCGGCCGTCAGGCGCGCAACAGTCTTGCGCACATCTTCGGTATCAAACAGAGACGCCGCGATGATGGCAGCCCCGCGGCGCGACGGAAACGCCCGCGCCATGGAAACCAGCCCGTCCAGGTCACCCACACGAAGCACCTGTGCACCCGCATCACGGCCCTCGACTTCCCGCTGCAACAGCCCGTAATCGCCGCACGCGCAGCACGCAAGCCAGATCGCCTTCATCACTCGTCGCCTCCGCTCTTTTTGCCGCGCGCCGTGGCGGGAATCGTCAAGCTGACCGTTCCCTTTCCCGAGGCTCCCAGCAGTTCCTTGACATCTTCGGGGTCTGCCGCCAGCGTCACCCATTCGATCTTGCCTTCACGCGTGGTGCCGGCATCTTCGCTGGTATCGATCACGTACGCTCCGCACAAACGATCGGTCACGCCATCTTTTTGCACGTACACGTCCACATAGCTGCCCACGCCCGTGGCGCCGCCGACCGAGTGCTCGGCATCGACCGCCACCGAAACGGCAACCTTGCCTTTAGGCACCTCGAGCTTGTGGCTCTCGGCCTTGGTGTAGACATTGCAAATCACGGCGTTTTTGGGAATGCGCGAGGTCGTCACGTCGCCGCGCACCTGACGCAGCTCGGTCGCCGCATCACGCGGCAACAGACTCGCCAGCCATTCCTGAGTTATGACATTAGTCTCGTCGAGGGTCTCGCCCGCATCGATATCGCGCGCCGCGACGCACACCTCAACGCGGTCGCCGCCGTATTTTGCCAACGTCTCGGCCTGAGCCTGCTCGGCTTGCGAGCGGATCGACGAGCCATAAACCATGCAGAGCAGCGCAGCGAGCACGCCCGCGACCAGACTGATGGCGATGCGCTTGCTCTTGTTCACGGCCGCTCCT
>UQWV01000075.1 GCA_900544845.1 uncultured Collinsella sp.
GCGGGGCTTGTTTTAGAAACTTTTTTTTGGGTGGGGGCCCGCCCCCGGGGGGCCCTGTCCATATATCAAAAACGGGGGGGGGGGGCCGGGGGGGGGCCCCCCCCCCGCTTGCGTTGGCAGCAATGAGCCGTGCGATTAGAGCCCCAGGAGCTCCTTGACCTTGGCGATGATGGTCTCATCGGTGGCGTTGGCAAAGAAGTACTCCTGGAAGTGCTCGCCAGCCAGGGCGCCGCGGACCAGGTCCTGATCGATCTCGCCCAGGACGTCGACGAGCGGGCGCATGGTCACAGCGCGCACACCGTCGAGGATCTTCTTGTTACGCTGCTCGGGCTCAACGCGCTCGGCAGGATAGCCGTTGCCCGAACCAAAGCCAAAGAGCTTCTCGAAGGTGTACTCAAGATTGAGCTCCTGGCCCCAGCCATTCTTGAGGGCGAAGGGCATGGCGACGGCGTTGCCATCGTTGACCTGGGCAAAGGTGTAGGCGTCGAGCGGGTCGGCAACGTGGCCGCACAGCACGCCGGGGAAGGAGTTACAGGCGAGCATGGCGCCCTCGCCGGTGCCGCAGCCGGTCACGACGTAGTCGGCAGCACCGGAGTTCAGCAGCACGGCGGCAAGGATGCCGTTCTGCACGTAGGTGAGGGGCTTGGAGTCGGCGTCGGCATACATACCATAGTTAAAGACGGTGTGCCCCATGGGCTCGACAACCTTCTTAAGGGCAGCCTCGATCATAGGGTTCTTGGAGTTCTGAGAGTTCTCGTTGATCAGAGCGATCTTCATGGGAGTTAACCTTTCAACCAAATGTTTCTTTTTTTTGTTTCTGTATGCGGGCGGCGGCTATTCCAACCCGAGGTTGGTTTTGCGGGCGGTGGACGATAAGGTCTGTCGCGAGTTTCGCACGAGCCGGAAAGCACTTAATGTGCTTTCCGTGCGAGCAGGACTGTCTGAGCAGCAGACCTTATCGTCCACCGCCTCGCCCGAATGCCCTACTGCGGCTGTTTCCCGATGTAGGCGAGGATTCCGCCGTCCACGTACAGAATGTGCCCGTTGACGAAGTTCGATGCATCGGAAGCCAAGAACACGGCGGGGCCCTTCAGATCCTCGGGCGTGCCCCAACGGGCGGCCGGCGTCTTGGCAATGATGAACTGGTCAAACGGGTGGCGGCTGCCGTCGGGCTGCGTCTCGCGCAGGGGTGCGGTTTGCGGCGTGGCGATGTAGCCGGGTCCAATGCCGTTGCACTGGATGTTGGCCTCGCCAAACTCCGAGCAGATGTTCTTGGTGAGCATCTTCAGGCCGCCCTTGGCCGCGGCATAGCCGGCGATGGTCTCGCGGCCCAGCTCGCTCATCATCGAACAGATGTTGATGATCTTGCCGTGGCCCTTGGCGATCATGCCGGGCAGGCAGGCCTTGGACACGATAAACGGTGCGTTGAGGTCAATATCGACGACGCGGCGGAAGTCCTCGGCGCTCATGTCGAGCATCGGGGTACGCTGGATGACGCCAGCGTTGTTGACCAGGATATCGGGCGTGGTGCCAAAGTCGGCCTCAATCTTGGCGATGAGCTCGGCGACGACGGCCTCGTCGGTGACATCGGCGACATAGCCGTGAGCGTCAAAGCCCAGCTCGCGGTAGTGCTTCTCGGCTTCGGCGACTTTGTCGGCGTGGCGGGCGTTAAACGCAATCTTGGCGCCGGCCTCTCCGAGCGCCTCGGCGATGGCCATGCCGATGCCATAGGTGGCGCCGGTTACGAGCGCGACCTTGCCATCCAGGCGGAAGCTGTCCATAAGATCAGACATAGCGATCCTTTCAAAAGAAACGTTCATCTATATAAGTCTTGCTTTTCATACAAGGTCAGTATAGGAGAAGAGGGGGAATTAAAAGTCAGATTCTCCTAAAATCAGGTGAACGTTCACTTTTAAAAGGTAAACGGTGATCTCCCATTGCCGCGCGGACGTTTATTCGCTCTGTTCCTGCGTGCCCTCTGCGATCATGTTGCGGTTATACACCAGGTGCAGATACATCGCGTCGTGCGCGGCGGTGGGATTGCGCGAGGCGATGGCGTCGGCCACATCGCGGTGCGTGCGGATAGTTTCCTCGACGAGCTTTTTGCCGGTCACGTCGATAAAGAGGGGGACGGATGCCTTGAGCACGCCCATCAGGCGGGGAACGACGAGGTTTCCGGAGCTCTCGGCAATGGCATTGTGGAACGCGGTGTCGGCGGCGGAGTAATCCTCACCGGCCTCGGCCAGGCGCTCGGATTCGTCGCAGAGCTCTTTGATACAGACGACCTGGTCGTTGGTTGCGTGCTCTGCGGCCATGCTGGCCATCTGCGGCTCGATCATAAAGCGCACCTCGAGTAGGTCGCGCGCCAGACGCTGCTTGTCGTCGATAAAGGTAAAGCCCAGCGGGTCGTCGGCAACGCCGGGGTTTGACGCCACATAGGTGCCCGAACCCTGCTTAATGCGCACGATATTGCGCGACTGCAGCAACTTCATGGCCTCGCGCACGGTGCTCCTGCCGGCGCCCAAGCGCTCGACCAGCACGGTTTCCTTAGGCAGGCGATCGCCTTGCTCAAGGTGTTCATCCAGAATCAATTGAATGATTTTCTCCGATATTTGCTCGGGGAGTCCCGATTCGGCGCGGGCCATAGCTATACCTTTCATTACAAAATTCATCTGAGCTATTTTAGCGCACCACGGATGCGATATTGGCCGCTGGATTTGAGTCGGGCGGCTTAGATATACCGTTCGCAGCGCAAATACGACCGTTTACTAAATACATCAGATGTATTTCGAACAAATTCCAAAATGAAACATCAGACCTTTCTAAAACACGCTATAGTCATCAGACGAATTCAAAAGGTCTGATGAATTGGAGGAAAGATGTCAGACCCAACGTTTATGGCTGATCCCACCAGGCTGGTCATCGCCGCCATCGTGGGCATCGCGCTGCTGCTTGCGCTCATCATCAAGTTCAAACTGCACCCCGTGCTGTCGATGATGGTCTCGGCGCTCGTGATCGGTATCGGAGCCGGCATGCCGCTCGATATGGTGGCAGACACCGTCACCAAGGGCGTGGGCACCACGCTGCAAAACATCGCCTTGCTCATTGGCCTGGGATCGATGTTTGGCCAGATTTTGGAGGAGAGCGGCGGCGCCAAGAAGATCGCCCAGACCTTCATTGACACCTTTGGCCAGGGCCACTCCAGCTGGGCGCTGGGCATCACCGGTTTGGTCATCGGCACCACGGTGTTCTTTGAGGCCGGCGTGGTCGTTTTGATCCCGCTTGCCTTTAGTGTGGCGTCGCAGACCAAGAAGTCGACCCTCTACTACGGCATTGCCCTGCTCGCGGGACTGGCGGCTGGCTATGCGTTCGTGCCGCCTTCGGCCGGTTCGGTTTTGGTCGCCGGCACGCTCGGTGTCGATTTGGGCACCATGATTCTTGTCGGTATCCCCACCGCCTTCATCGCCATGGCAATCGCTGGCGTCATCTGGGGCCGCAACGTGGGCGGCCGCATCTTTACGAATGTTCCGGAGCACTTTACCTCCGCCGAGGGGGCGAGCGACGACAAGGAGCTTCCCTCCTTTGGCATGGTGCTTGCCATCGTACTCACGCCGCTTTGTCTGATTTTGCTGGGCACGTTGTCCTCTTATATCCCCATGCCCGCCGAGCTCGCCTCGATTCTCGCCTTCCTGGGCAAGCCGTTCGTCGCTTTGACGCTCGCCACGCTCGTCGCGATGTATCTGCTGGGCGCGCGCCGCGGCTACTCCGGCGCCGACCTCAAGGCCCTGCTCGACCGCTCTCTTAAGCCCGTCGGCATGATCTTGCTGGTTATCGCCTGTGGCGGCGTCATTCGCTGGATGCTGCAGGACTGCGGCTTGGGCCAGGTTATCGGCCCCATGCTCGAGGCCTCACCGCTGCCTTTGGTGGTCGTTGCCTTTTTGATTGCCGTCATGGTGCGTGCCTCTGTCGGCAGCTCCATCGTCGCTATGACCATGGCATCGGGCATTATGGCTGCCATGCCCGCGGTTGCCGGAGCCTCGGTGCTCATGCGTGCCGCTATCTGTCTTGCTATCTGCGGTGGTGCCACGGCCCTCTCGCACGTCAACGATGCCGGTTTTTGGATGTGCTCCTCGTTCCTGGAGATTGACGAGAAGACAACCCTCAAGTCCTGGACCGTTATGGAGACGCTCATCGGCCTTTCGGGTCTTGCCTGCGCCCTGGTGATTTCGTTCTTCGCCTAGTTCGCGTAGCTAAGCATCTTTCACCGAGTGCATCGCTCGGTACCCATTTTCACCTGATTCATTAACCAACGATTGATACAACCGTTCAAACCAAAAGAGGAGAGCATTATGGACGAGAAGACCAAGGCACAGATTCGGCAGGAGGCAGCCGACCTGGTTGCCAAGCTGCAGCCGCGTTCTGGCAAGTTCCGCACCATCAGCCCCGAGATGGACCCGCTGCGTCTGGGCTCCGGTTGGACGATCGAGGACCTGGACAAGCCGCAGGTCATCATCGAGTCGACCTTTGGCGATTCGCACCCGGGTTCTGCCGGCCTGTTCGAGCTGGTCGAGGAGGTCCGTGCCGGCGTTGCCGAGGCTGGCGGTCACGGTGCCCGTTACTTCTGCACCGATATCTGCGACGGCGAGGCCCAGGGCCACGACGGCATTAACTACTCGCTGCCCAGTCGCGACATGATCGCCAACATGATTGAGATTCATGCCAAGGCCACCCCGTTCGACGCCGGCGTCTTTGTCGCCAGCTGCGATAAGGGCCTGCCTGCGAACCTCATGGCCATGGGTCGCATCAACATCCCCTCCATCGTCGTTACCGGCGGCGTCATGGATGCAGGCCCTGACCTGCTGACCCTGGAGCAGCTCGGCGCGATTTCTGCCCGCTACGAGCGCGGCGAGATCTCTCGCGAGGAGCTTGAGTTTGCCAAGCACAACGCATGTCCCAGCTGTGGCGCCTGCTCCTTTATGGGCACCGCCTCGACCATGCAGGTTACCGCCGAGGCCCTGGGCCTTATGCTTCCCGGTACCGCCCTGCTGCCCGCAACCAGCTCCGATCTGCGTGAGTTTGCGCGCGAGGCTGGCCGTCAGTCCGTGTGGCTCTCCGAGCACAACCTGTGCCCGCGCGATATCGTGACCAAGGAGTCCTTCGAGAACCTCATCATGGTCCACGGCGCCATCTCCGGTTCCACCAACTCGCTGCTGCACATTCCCGCGATCGCCCGCGAGTTTGGCATCGAGATGTCCGCCGACGATTTCGATCGCCTGCACCGTGGCGCCCACTACCTGCTCAACGTTCGCCCCGCAGGCGAGTGGCCGGCGCAGTTCTTCTACTATGCGGGCGGCGTGCCGCGCATCATGGAGGAGATCAAGTCGATGCTCCACCTCGACGTTATGACCGTCACCGGCAAGACTCTCGGCGAGAACCTCGAGGATCTCAAGAACAACGGCTATTACGAGAAGTGCGGTCGTTACCTTGAGAAGTGGAATCTCAAGCGCGAGGACATCATTCGCCCGTTTGACCAGGCCTTTGGTACCGACGGCTCCATCGCCATCCTCCACGGCAACCTTGCTCCCGAGGGCGCCGTCGTCAAGCACACGGTTGTTCCGCGCGAGATGTTCCAGGCTACGCTCAAGGCCCGTCCGTTCGACTGCGAGGAGGACGCCATTCACGCCGTCCTGACGCACGAGGTCAAGCCCGGTGACGCCGTCATCATTCGCTATGAGGGCCCCAAGGGCTCCGGCATGCCCGAGATGTTCTACACCACCGAGGCTATCGCCAGCGATCCCGAGCTCGGCGCTTCGATTGCTCTGATCACTGACGGCCGCTTCTCCGGCGCCTCCAAGGGCCCGGCTATCGGTCATGTCTCGCCCGAGGCCGCAGTGGGCGGCCCGATTGCCCTGATCGAGGAAGGCGACCTGATCCAGATCAACATCCCCGAGCGTTCGCTGTCCATCGTGGGCATCGCCGGCAAGGAGATGGAGCCGGCCGAGGTCGACGCCGTCCTGGCCGAGCGTCGAGCCACTTGGAAGCCCAAGGCTAATCGTTACACCTCCGGCACGCTCAAGTTCTTTACCGAGCATGCAGTTTCCGCCATCCAGGGTGGCTACATGGAGTAGCGCCCATGCGCATCAAATATCTCCTCTCATAGATGCGTGGTACAAAAAAGCTCCGAGCTCACACGAGCTCGGGGCCTTTTTCGTCTGGATTGGGGGCGCATAGCCGGACGTAAACAATTTGCGTCTGGTAATAAGCGTACGAAAGCGCAATTTACGTCTTAATTTCGGACGCAAATCAAGACGAAAACCGTTTACGTCTGCTTTAAATTCGTATGAAAACGGTTTTCGTCTTGCAGGGCAGTTGCCGTTTCTACAGTTCAACTTCCAGTTCGGCTTTGTGTTCGCAGAGGTAGTCGCGCATGTAGGGGATGGCAAATGAGACCTTGCCGTACGAAGGAGCCTCGATAATCGATTCTCTTAACAGGCGGCTGCGGACGGAGCTCACCTGTTGAGGCGTTTTGTTTAGGGCATCGGCAACCATGCTGGTCGAGCTCGTCTGCCCCAAAGACGCCATGCTCAGCAGATAAGCGATGCACGTGGGCGGAATGCGCTGCAGCGCGGGCTCAATCACCATGGCGCAGAAGCGTTCGCGTGCCGTTGCAATGCCGCGCTCGGCTTCTTCTTCTCCAATAATCGCTGTATGTGCGCGTCTCGCCAACTGCCATGCGTAGTATCCAACGAGTTGGATCATGAAAGGATAGCCTTGCGTTGCCTCGGCAAGTTGGCCGGCAATACCTGGCTGCAACTCCATGCCAGACGCTTCAATGGTTTCCTCGAGGGAGTACGACACTTCGGTTACTGCCACAGCCTTCAGATCAAAGGGGAGGGCACGGCGCAAAAACGTAAGTGTCTTTCCGTTGATGATGCTTTCAATCATCGAAGGCAGCCCAGCAAAAACAAAGGCGATATCAAGGTCTTCGCCGATAACCTGCTGAATCGCAATGGAGAGCGTTCGGACCTCATCGAGCTCTGCGTCTTGAACCTCGTCGAGAGTGATGAGCAGGCCATTTCCATTCTTGGTTATTGTCTGTCTCATGGCGTCGCGTAGCGATGGGCCGATTCGCTCAATATCTATGCTGCCGATGGATATGCCAGCTACGGTGGGCTCAAATCTGGCGTGTTTGGCCTGGAATTTGGGCTGCAGCTGTTCGAGTATGCGCTGGCAAAGTCCCTCGGTTGCGACCTCTTTTATGACCGTCCAGCCACGGCTTTGCGCCAAACGTGAGCACTCGTCAAGGAGGACCGTCTTGCCCGTTCCACGGACGCCGGCTATGCGCATTAGGCGCCCCGGGGCACCAGGCCCGTTGACGAGGCCCTCATTGAATTCTTCGAGCACATCTTCGCGGCCGATAATCGTGGGAGGTGTTTTACCTGCTGTGGGCTTAAAAGGGTTTGTTTGCATGTGAGCCACCTTTGCTCAAGATATAGCAAGATATAGCAAAGTATAGCAAGATATAGCAAAGTATAGTGAGATATAGCAAAGTAAGCGCTACTCGCGGGTTTTGCGGTGGTGCTATTTTCCAAATGCCGCGCGGATAAAGCGCTGGGCGAACAGCTTGTTGGCAACTCACAAGGGCTCGGGGTGCCAATTTGGGATGGAGTAGTGCTGTGCCACGAATAGGGCCTATCTACTACGTTTAAGCCGCAGAGGTCAACCATAGCCGGCTATTTTGAAAATCGATAAGCTCTCTACCAGCACTGATAATTGTTCTCGGGGGAAGCGGGCACTGCGGGGCGCGGCAACGGCGCGCGATTTCCGCGTCGCAGCGCTA
>UQWV01000076.1 GCA_900544845.1 uncultured Collinsella sp.
GCGACGCGGAAATCGCGCGCCGTTGCCGCGCCCCGCAGTGCCCGCTTCCCCCGAGAACAATTATCAGTGCAGGTAGAAAGCTTGCCGATTTTCGAAAAAGCCGGCTATGGTTGACCTCTGTGACCAAAACGTAGTAGATAGGCCCTTTTCGTGGCACGGCACCAGATCAGTCTATTTAGGATGGGGCTTACTTGACTACTTTCGCCACCCTGATGCCCCTCCAGTCAAAAAGTAGTCAAAATAGCCCCGTCCCAAATTAGCTACCTTGCTCTGGTGGGCGGGAGCGGGTAAGATATACCGAGCGCCTAGCGCGTTCGATGGGTTCGGATGACGACATGTTCCGAATCTGGTCAGGTCCGGAAGGAAGCAGCCATAAGGAGCCTCTGTCGGGCATCCGAATCCATCGAGCGCACGGGCGCTTTTTTGGTGCCGCGACATGGCCCGGCCGGGGGGGGGGGGGGGGGGGGTTGGTGGGGGGGGGGGGGGGGGGGGGGGGGGGGGGGGGGGGGGCCCCCCCCCCCCCCGCCGCCGCCCCCGCCCCCCCCCCCCCCCCCCCCCCCCCCCCCCCCCCCCCGACCGGGCCCCGTCGTCCAAAAATCACCCGTAAAGGCGCGTTTATCTAATTTAAATCTATCCCTTGCGGAATGCGGCTTGCTGGTGTTGTCTGGGCATTGATGGCTATGTGGTTCAAGAGGCGGCGGTGCTGTTGCTTGAATTTTTGCAGTTAAAGAGGCCCGTTTCCCTGGGGAAACGGGCCTCTTTTGTCTCTGGGTTTGTGGATTGGCGAAGATGGTATGCTCTGGCGGCTATTTTGAGTTCTTGAGGCGGCGTACACCCGTGGCGGTTATTCCGAGTCCTGCGGCGGCGATTCCTGCGAGTGCGATTGCGCTCGGCGCTGCGTCGCCCGTGTTCGCGAGCTTGCCGGCGGTCGTATCTGCTTGCTTGCCGCTGCTCGAGTTCGCCTGCTTGGTGGAGCTTGGCGGGGTATTTTTGCCGGTCGCGGACGAGCCGGTGGGCGGTGTCGCCTCGGCCGGTTGCGCCGAGTTGGAGGGAGGCGTCGTCTCGGTCGGTTGCGTTATCTCGGGCGAGGTGGCCTTGTCTGCCGCGGCCTTTGCCTCTTCGTATGCCTTGCAGGCGTCGTCATAGGCCGTTTGCGCTTTTTTCAAATTGTCGAGGAGCGCATCTCGCCAGGCTATGAACTGGTCGATATGGGCTTTATATTTCTCTGCAGCACGTTCACAGTCATTAACTTGTCTTTCCTGCCTTTCGAGGCGGCCCTTGACCTCGCGGAGCTCCATTTCGCAAAAGTCAACTCGCGCTTTTGCCGTTACGATCTCTTGGCGCAACTGCTTTATTTGCTGTTTAACAGTTTCGACAAGCTCCTCGTCGCCGAGCGCTTCGAGTGCCTTAAGCACCTCAAGTTTCTTATCTAATTCTGACTGAAGGCCGCTTGTCCGGTTGATGGCCTCGTCGTATTTGGCTTGGGCTGCATCGACGTCCGCTTGCATGGTGGGAAGGGATTCCCTCAATTCGGCGGCTTGCGCCGTCATCTTGTCGCGGAGCTCTTGAAAACGGGCAATGTCATCATTGAATCTCGCAATTTTCTCGGGACTTGCGGCGTCTTTTGCGGCCTCGAGGTTTTTGAGCGCTTCCTGCATGGCTGCATACGCTTTTTCTTTTGCGGCGGCCGCGTCTTCTGTCTGCGGGGCGCCCGAATTGCCGTTGGCGGCGCTCGTCTGCGAAACGGCCGCACCGGTGGGGGGCGCTAGTTTCTGCCGCGATCGCCGTTGCGGGGGCGATTCCCGCGACAAGTGCCGCGGAAAGGGCGATGCCCACGGTTGCGCGTCTTGCACTTCTTGCGAGAATGTCGTTCATCTCGGCACCTCATTTCAAGGGTCGGCGACTAACTTGGTAGCACTAATGTAAGTATACCAAGTGGTCGACCCGACGTTGGTCGGATGTGAGCGTGCCTCTCCGCTTCTTTGGAAACCGAATCCCATTAGAAATGACGAGTTGTTTACGCTTCTTTTGGGTTCACCGTACTATCATGATTCGAATTGAGTGTGAATGATGATAGGGAGCGCTTATACATGATTGAGCTGCTCAGGCGTTTTGGTGGCAAGTTTCGCCGGTATATGGTGATCGGCCCAGCGTGCAAGTTGATCGAAGTGATCTTTGACCTGCTGACGCCGCTCGTGATTGCCCAGATGATCGATAAGGGCATCGGCGCACACGATGTCAACGCCGTCGTCCGTTACGGCGCGGTGCTCGCCGCCATGGCTGTAATCGGCATCTCGTTTACGCTCGTCTGCCAAAAGATGGCGGCGCTGACCTCGCAGGGCATGGGCACCGACATCCGCGGTGCGCTCTACGGGCACATTAATAAGCTGAGCTATGCCGAGCTCGACCGCTTTGGCACGCCGTCGCTTATCACCCGCATCACCAACGACGTCAACCAGGTGCAGCTCGCTGTGGCGCTGGGCGTGCGCATGCTCATCCGCTGGCCCTTCCTGGCGGTGGGCTCCATGGTCGCGGCCCTCGCCATCGACCTTAAGCTCGGCATTATCTTTTTAATCTGCACGCCCGCCATCGGCCTGGTGTTTTGGTTTGTCATGGCGCGCTGTATCCCGTACTACAAGCAGCTGCAGGCAAAGCTTGACCGCATCGCGCTTATCTGCCGCGAGGGCCTTTCGGGCGCCCGCGTGGTTCGCGCCTTCGTGCGCGAGGACCATGAGCGCGAGCGCTTTGCCCAGGCAGCCGACGACCAGGCCAATACTGCCATCGCGGTGGGTAAGCTCTCGTCGATTCTCAACCCCGTCACGTTTCTTGTGATGAACCTGGGCGTGTGCGCCATCCTGTGGGTGGGCGGCATCCAGGTCAACGTGGGCGAGCTCACGCAGGGCCAGGTCATGGCGTTTGTGAACTACATGACGCAGACCCTCACCTCCATTGTCTACGTTGCCAACCTGGTCGTGGTCTTTACCAAAGCGAGCGCCAGCGCGTCACGTATCAACGAGGTGCTCAATTGCGTGCCGAGCATTGCCGACGAGGGCAACGAGTCGGTCGCTCTGCCCGAGCCGGGCGTGACGGACAATGTCGCTTCGGTCCCCGCGCTGAGCTTTAACCACGCGAGCTTCTCCTTTGGCGCAGGCGCGGCAAATGCCGTCAACGACGTGACTCTGGAGCTGCCGCTGGGCAAAACGCTCGGCATTATCGGCGGTACGGGCAGCGGCAAGTCCACGCTCGTCTCGCTCATTCCGCGCCTGTACGACGCGGGCACCGGCAACGTAAGCGTGATGGGTGCCGACGTGCGCACTTGGCAGCTCGATCAACTGCGCCATGTGGTCGCGACCGTTCCGCAGCGCGCGTCGCTGGTGAGTGGCACCATCCGTAGCAACCTGACCTGGCGCGACGAGTCGGCGACCGATGAAGAGCTGTGGGCGGCGCTCGATATGGCACAGGCCAGCGAGTTTGTGCTCAACAAGCCGCAGGGCTTGGATGCCCCGGTCGAGGCGGGCGGCAAGAACTTCAGCGGTGGCCAGCGTCAGCGCTTGACCATCGCGCGCGCTCTGGTGGGCTCGCCGCAGATCCTGATCATGGACGACTCCGCCTCGGCGCTCGACTTTAAGACCGACGCAGCACTTCGCCACGCCATTCGCGAACGCAGCGCGCGCGGTGCCGCCGAGGGCGGGCTCCCGCTGACCACGGTCATCGTGAGCCAGCGCGTCTCGACCGTGCGCGATGCCGACATGATCTGCGTGCTCGATCACGGCTCGGTCGCGGGCCTGGGCACGCACGACGAGCTGTACGCAAGCTGCCAACTCTACCGCGAGATCTGCCAGTCGCAGCTTCGTCGCGAGGAGCTTGAGGGCCAGCAGGGGAGCGCGGCGCCTGCGTCCGCCCCGACCGTCCCCGCGTCCGCTTGCGCAAAGGAGGGCTGCTAGATGAATCCGTATACTTCCTCCGGCTCGGTCGCCACGATGACGGCCAATGTGTCCGGCAACGATAACCTCAACGATCTGGGCGACGGCCCGCGCCAGCCCGGCGACCCCGAGCGCTATCCCGTGGGTGCGGTGACCCGCCGCCTGCTGGGCTACGTGCGTCCGCACCGCATTTCGTTTGCGGCGTCGTTTGTGAGCGCCGCCATCTCGGTGATTCTGCAACTCTATACGCCCATCCTCATCGGCGAGGGTATCGACCTCATCGTTGCCGCCGGACGGGTAGACTTCGATGCGCTGTTGCCGCTTGTCACCAAGCTCGCGCTGGTCGTGGTGGGTGCTGCGGCCTTCCAGTGGCTGCAGGGCTATTGCGTCAACCGCCTGTCCTACGAGACGGTGCGCGACATGCGCGTGGAGGCGAGCGACAAGCTCAGCCGCATGCCGCTCAGCTTTATCGACAGCCACGCCCACGGCGATCTTATGAGCCGCGTGGTCAACGACGTCGACCAAGTGGGCGACGGTTTGCTGCAGGGCTTCACGCAGCTCTTTACCGGCGTCATCACCATTGTGGGCACGCTTGCGTTTATGCTCTCCATCAACCTGACCATGACGCTCGTCGTGGTGCTCGTCACGCCGCTTTCCATCTTTGCGGCTGGCGCCATCGCCAAGCTCTCCAACAAGAGCTTTACGGCTCAGCAGCGCATTCAGGGCCAGCTTGGCGGCCATATCGAGGAGTATGTGGGCGAGCAAAAGCTTGTCGACGCCTTTGCCTATGGCCCCAACGCCCAGCAGCGCTTCGATGCCCTCAACGCCGAGCTCTACACCGCGGGTGAGCGCGCGCAGTTTATGGGTTCGCTCTCTAACCCCGGCACGCGCTTTATCAACAACATCATCTATGCCGTGGTGGCCGTGATCGGCTGCGTTGGCGTGATTACGGGCGTGCCCGCGGCGCTCACGGTGGGCGGTGTGCAGATCTTCCTGTCTTACGCCAACCAGTACACCAAGCCGTTCAACGAGGTCACCAACGTCATCACGCAGATCCAGACGGCCTATGCCTCGGCGCGCCGCATGTTTGCGCTGCTCGATGCGCGCGAGCAAGAGCCCGATGTAGCGGACGCCGTTGAGCTCACCGCCCCGAAGGGCGAGGTCGCCATTGAGCATGTGGACTTTAGCTACGTGCCCGACCGCAAGCTGCTGCAGGATATCTGTATTGAGGCCAAACCCGGCATGCGCTTTGCCCTGGTCGGCCCCACGGGCTGCGGCAAGACGACGCTCATCAACTTGCTGCTGCGGTTTTACGATATCGATGCCGGACGCATCATGGTCGATGGCCGGTCTTCGCGTGATTACACGCGTGCAAGCCTGCGCCGCGCCTTTGGCATGGTGCTGCAGGACACTTGGCTGTTCGAGGGCACGGTGGCGGAAAACATCGCCTACGGCTGTCCTGACGCCACGCGCGAGCAGGTTATCGAAGCTGCCAAGCGTGCGCACGCGCACAAGTTTATCGTGCAGCTGCCAGGCGGCTACGATACGGTAATCGGCGAGGACGGCGGCACGTTTAGCCAGGGTCAAAAACAGCTGCTGTGCATCGCGCGCGTCATGCTTACCGACCCGGCTATCTTGCTGCTGGACGAGGCGACCTCGAGCATCGATACCCGCACCGAGCTGCAGGTGCAGGCGGCATTCGACGAGCTCATGGCCGGTCGCACAAGCTTTGTCGTGGCGCACCGCCTGAGCACCATCCGCAACGCCGACTGCATTCTGGTGATGCGCGACGGCCAGATTATCGAGCGCGGCACGCACGATGAGCTGCTGGCGGCAGGCGGCTTCTACGCCGAACTCTACCGCAGCCAATTCGCCCAGTAAGCAAGCCCGCGGGACAAATTAATCAGAAGTGTTTGTCCCAAGATTATGCATTCTATCTGCGGCGTGGTGACGATTGACGAAATAATGTGGTGACGATTGATCTCGATTGGGGGCGCTGGGAAACTTAACTGTTTCAAAGCGTATACCTTTTGAGACGTCGTGGCCTTGAATATGAACAATAAGATGCGTATCAGCTCTCGATTTGTCGCGAATCTCCGCGAAAGCTTGCGAACCATCGCGAAATCCTGTGGCCCATTCGCGATGGTTCGATGATGGGACCGGCTATACCGGTTTTTCGATATGGCTATGGCAGTTTTTATATATCGAGTGAGCACGAAGGGCCAGAAACTCGACTCGCGGAGGGGGCGGCGGCAACCCGCTGGTGAAGGGAGTTAAGTTGGCGGGTTCGATCTCCCGGTTCTAAAAATACTCAGTATACTGAGTGATTTTACTCAGTATACTGAGTATTTAAGAAACAAGGAGGTAGATTGACATGTTTGAGCGCCATCAAGTTGCCGTGATAGCCCAGAGGATGCGGGAAACGAATAATCCGTTGATGCAATTTATAATCGGGCCCCGCCAAACGGGAAAGTCGACCATGTTCGTGCAGGCGTTGCGCCATGCAGACATGCCCTGTCACGTGGCCAATGCGGACGATGTTCTGAATCCCGATACCAGCTGGCTGCAAATCGAGTGGCAACAGGCAAGAAACCTCACGTCTGGAGGTAAGGTCCCGGCCGTTTTCGTTGTTGATGAGATTCAAAAGGTGCAGAGTTGGTCCACGGTCGTCAAGGGATTGTACGACCGGGATCGCCGGGAGGGGACGCCGCTCAAGGTCATTTTGACCGGATCGTCGTCGCTGCTGCTGCATAAGGGCTTGGAAGAATCCCTTATGGGCCGTTACGAGCTCATTCGGTCGCCGCATTGGTCCTATCGCGAGTGCAGCGAGGCCTTTGGCTTTTCTTTTGAAGACTATCTCTATCACGGTGGATATCCGGGTGCGGCGCCGCTGGTTTCCGATGACGCCCGTTGGCGAAACTATATCCGAGATGCGATCGTCGAGCCGGCGATCTCGCGCGATGTTCTCTCGTTGGAGAATATCCGCAAACCGGCGCTGATGCGCGCGCTCTTTTGGCTCGCGGCAAGCTATTCGGGGCAGGAGCTTTCGTATTCAAAAATGGTAGGCCAGCTGCAGGATGCCGGTAACACGGTCACGGTCGCCGGGTATTTGGACCTGCTGGGCAAGGCCGGTTTGGTTACGGCGATTCCCAAGTTCAGTGACAAGGAGCTCGCAAAGCGCCGAAGCACCCCGCGGCTCATGGTTTATGACACGGCGTTTATGACGGCGCTCGGCGATAAGGGCCGAGCAGAATGGCTGGAGGATTCGGCGCGGCGGGGTCATTTGGTGGAATCGGCAGTGGGTGCACGACTGCTTGCGCGCGCGCCGGAAGAGGGTTTTGAGGTCATGTGGTGGCGTGAAGGCGTCAAAGAGGTCGACTTTGTGCTGCGAAGGGATGATGCGCTGAGCGCCATCGAGGTCAAAAGCGGTGGAGAGTCCGGCCAGAGTGGCATGTCGACGCTCCTAAAAAAGTATCCGCGAGCCAAGCGGATCGTCGTGGGAGGGGCGGCGGCCGGGGCGTGCACCGTGGAGGATTTTCTGCTCGATAAGGTGACGCTGTTTAACTAGCCTGAGCAAATTGAGAAAATACGGCTCTTCGGTGGTTTCTGTGGGAGAGATTCCGGCATAGGCCCAGCTCAGCGGGCGAAAACAACGATCTGGAACTGA
>UQWV01000077.1 GCA_900544845.1 uncultured Collinsella sp.
CTTGCCCACGTTGGGCAGGCCCACGATACCGATGGAAAGGGACACGACAGCTCCTTTTGGTACAGGTACTTCAAACTGCATAAGTATAGCGCCGCCGCAGCATCCGGGCGAATCCGGACACCGCGGCGGCGCAAATGAAGCAAAGATTGGGGTCGCTGGCTAGTCCGCGAGCTTCTCCACCTGATCGAGCATCTTGTCGAGCTTGGCCTTTGCTTCGGCCTTGGCCTTCTGGGCCTCTTCGTGGGCCTTGGCCTTCTGAGCGGCCTTTTCCTCGGCCTCGGGGTCGACGACGACCAGATTGGACGCATCGTGCTCGACCAGCTTGAGCGCATGCTCGGGACAAACCTTGACACAGGCGCCGCAGCCTAAACAATACGTGGACTCCAACGCAAAGCGGCCGCTTCCCACCAGATCGCAGGCAAACGTGGGGCACACGTTGACGCACTCGCCGCACGACGTACACTTGTCAAAATCGCACTCCGGTGTGCTCACCTGCATGTTCTGGGCAAGCTCGGGGTGGTTTTGCAACGTCGAGAGCACCAGTTGACGCCCGTGCGTGAGCGAACGGCGACGCTTGGTCGTCGTGGTGCCGCACATGGTGTTGAGCGTGCGCTCCAGCTGGGTAATCTGATGGCGATGGGCCTTGAGCTTCTGCGTCACCGAGGCCAGCGCCGCCGTCGCCGGATTGAGCTTGGTCACCGTCAGGCCCGTGGTGCGGGCGATCTTATCCATGTACTCCTTGCGCTCGTACTCGCGGCGCTTATGGCATTTGAGGCTCTTGGGGTCGACCTCCAGGCCCATACCCGTGCCGGACCACTCCTCGGCCTTCGCAATCGCCTCGCCCAGAATGTCCTCACCGCCGGTGTTGCGGCATTTATCGCACACGCCCAACGGCAGGTACACACTCACGTTGGGATAGTCTGCCAGTACCGAGAACCAGGTCTCGGCCGTAATATCGCCCACGCAGGCAACGACGACTTCGTTCTCGCGCGGCATGCGCTTAAGGGCACGCGTGCAGGTGACGTAGGCGGTCTCGTGGCTCGTAGCCGCCGAGACAATGTCGTCGTAGACGTTTTTGGGCGCCAGGCGCGGCGAGATGATCGCCTCGGTCGGACAGGCAGCGGCGCACAGGCCGCACTTGCGACAGGAGTCGAGGATCTCGATGGCGTCTTCCTCGACCTCGATAGCGTTGACCGGGCACACGTCCATGCACGCGGTGCAGCCGCTCTTTTCGTTTTTGCAGGTCAGGCACGGAATGGTGTTGCCGCGCGGGCGCTCCTTGTAGTCAGCAGGATTCCATTGAGGCGCCGAGGGATCGAGTGCATCGGTCACACCGCCAAGCGGGTTTTTAAGAAAGTCGAAACCCTTGCTGATCTCGATAATGTCATCAAACAGATCGTGTTCCTGCGCCATGCGCGGCCCCTCCCTGAGCAGTGCAAACAAGCAAGAGATAATGATACGCCATCGGCCCACGCCTCGGGCAAATTACACGCGGAGCACCTTTGAGGCAAATAGACCTACAATCTATTGCCAGCCTAATCGCCTAGGTTTATTGAGGAGTCACAAGATGAAGATTGCCCTGATCGAACCGTTGGGAGTACCCGAGCAGACCATCGACGAGCTCTCCGCACCCCTTAAGGATGCCGGACACGAGTTTGTCTATTTCGATACCAAAACAACCGATCCGGTCGAGCTCGCTCGACGCAGCGAGGGCGCCGAGGTCGTCATGATCGCCAACAACCCCTACCCTGCCGAGGTCGTCGCCGGCTCCGATGCGCTCAAGATGATCGCCGTTGCCTTTACGGGCATCGACCACGTGGGGCTTTCCGCCTGCCGTGAGCGCGGTGTTGAGGTTCGCAACTGCGCCGGCTACTCCGACGTTTCGGTCGCCGAGCTCACCCTTGGCCTGACCATCGACGTGTTGCGCAAGGTGGGCGCCGCCGATGCCGCCGTCCGCAGCGGCAAGACGAGCGCCGGCCTAATGGGCACCGAGATCCGCGACAAGACCGTGGGTATCGTGGGCTGCGGTAAGATCGGCTGCGCCACGGGTCGTCTCTTTAAGGCCTTTGGCGCCCGCGTGCTGGGCTATGCCCGCCACGAGCATCCCGAGGCAGCCGAGGCCGGCATTGAGCAGGTTTCGCTCGAGCAGTTGCTCGCCGAGTCCGATATCGTAAGCCTGCACCTGCCTAACAATGACACCACGCGCAAGAGCTTTGGCACCGAGCAGTTCGCCCAGATGAAGGACGGTGCCGTCTTTATCAACTGCGCCCGCGGTGCCATCGTGGATAACGATGCCCTTGCCCAGGCACTCAACGACGATAAGCTCGCCGGTGCCGGCATCGACGTCTTTGATATGGAGCCGCCCATCCCCGCCGACTACGCGCTCATCAACGCCAAGAACTGCACCTTCACGCCGCATATGGGTTTCTTTACGCACGAGGCCATGCAGCGCCGCGCCAAGATTGAGTTCGACAACGTCGTCGCCTACGTCGAGGGTCGCGCGCAAAACGTTTGCGAGCTGTAGTCAAACAAGGGCGGGGCAAAAACCTCATCGCAGGCCTACCCCGCCTTCTTTGGTTCAACTAACCTGACCCCTTTGCACCATAGCAAAAAAGGAGCAAAGCCATCTGCCGGCTTTGCCCCTTCCTTACCTTAGTTTACTCATCCATAAGGTAGTAGTGGCCCAGTGCGTCGGCACCCAGGATGGCGTTTGCGACCATCTCGGGCGTCACCTCAAACGGCATGTTGCACATGGTGTCCTCGGGCGCGCACGCGGCCTCGGCAACAATCATGGCCTTCTCGCGCGTAAGCTCGGCAACGCCAAGTTCCTTCATCGTGACCGGTAGGCCCAGCTCAATGCAGAAGCCCAAGACTTCCTCGAGCTTCTCGGTCGGGGCATCCTCGAGTACCAGCTGGACGATGGTGCCGAAGGCGACCTTCTCGCCGTGATACATGCCGTGGCACTCGGGCAGCATCGTCAGGCCATTGTGGATGGCATGAGCAGCAGCAAGGCCCGAGCTCTCAAAGCCAATGCCCGAAAGCAGCGTATTGGCCTCGATGATGTGCTCGACGGCAGGCGTGAGCGCACCCTTCTCCAGCGCGACCTTGGCCTTGACGCCATCGGCCATAAGCGTCTCGTAGCAGAGCTTGGCGAGCGCCAAGCCAGCCATGCCGCCCTTGCCGCCGGCGCAAGTGCCACCGTCGGCATCATGCGTCGCCTGGGCCTCAAAGTAGGTTGCGAGTGCATCGCCCATACCGGAAACCGTCAGGCGCACCGGGCTCGCCGCGATAACCGTCGTATCCATCAGGACAATGTTGGGGTTTGCCTTCAGGAAGAGGTACTTGTCGAACTGGCCGTCATCGGTATAGAGCACCGAAAGCGCCGAGCACGGGGCATCGGTCGAAGCAATGGTGGGGCAAATGATAACCGGGGATTCCAGGTAATAGGCAACGGCCTTCGCGGTGTCGAGGATCTTGCCGCCACCGACGCCGACGATGATGTCGCAACCGTTGTCACGGGCGAGCGCAACCAGGCGATCGACCTCGCCCTTGGAGCACTCGCCGTTAAAGTCCTCAAACAGCAGCTCGGCCTTAGCCTCGGTAAAACCGCCCTCGATCTTGGCACCGACGCGCTTCTTGCCCGAAGGCGTCACGATGACGAGGGCCTTAGCGCCGAGCTGCTCAACGTAAGAGCCGAGCTTGGCGAGCTCGTCCGGACCCTGGATGTACTTGCTGGGGCTATTGAAAATTGCAGCCATAACTATCCCATTCTCTAAAAGAAAAAAGAAAGGGGCTCCGTACAGATACGTGCGGAGCCCCTCGTTACGATAACAAGAGTCGATTAGAAATCGATGTCGGTGTCGTAGTAGCAGGCCTTGAGGATCTTCTCGAAGTCGGCAGCCTTGGTCTCACGCGGGTTCTCGGGCGTGCAGGCGTCCTGCTCGGCGTTCGCGGCGATCTCGGGCAGCTTGGCGAGGAACTCCTCCTCGGAAACCATCTGCGGGTTCTCGGCGTCGACCTTCACGCCACCATTCGCGTAATCCTTGATGGACTGCGGAATGTTGAGCTGGTCGTTGAGGTCGCGAATCTTCTGGACGAGTGCAGCGATGAGCTCCTCGTTGGTCTCGCCGGGAAGGTGCAGGATCTCCTTGGCCACGTAAGCGTAACGCTCGGCAGCACGGGGATCCTTGGAGTTCCACTGGATGACCTTGCCCAGGTACATGGCGTTAGCAGCACCGTGGATGATGTGGCCGTTCTCAAAGGCAGCACCGGTCTTGTGAGCCATGGAGTGAACGATGCCAAGCAGGCCCGAGGAGAAGGCGATACCGGCGATGCACTGAGCCTCGTGCATGTGCTGACGGGCCTCATGGTCGCCAGCATAGGACTTGGGCAGCCACTCGACGATCTCGCGGATGCCGTGCAGAGCGTTGGCGTCGGTGAACATAGAGGCGCAGGTGGAAACGTAGGCCTCCATGCAGTGGGTCAGAGCATCCATGCCGGTGTGAGCGCACAGCTTGGCGGGCATGGTGTAGGTGAGCTCGGGGTCGACGATGGCGACATCAGGGGTGATGTTGAAGTCGGCCAGCGGGTACTTGATGCCCTTGGCGTAGTCGGTAATGACGGAGAACGCGGTGACCTCGGTAGCGGTGCCGGAGGTAGAGGAGATGGCGCAGAAATGAGCCTTCTGACGCAGCTCGGGGAAGCTGAACGGCTGGATGATGTTATCGAAGGACTCCTCGGGATACTCGTAGAAGACCCACATGGCCTTAGCGGCATCGATGGGCGAGCCGCCACCGATGGCGATAATCCAGTCGGGCTCGAACTCGCGCATGGCCTCGGCGCCCTTCATGACCGTCTCGATGGACGGGTCAGACTCGACGCCCTCGAACAGCTTGACCTCGAAACCGCCTTCCTTAAGGTCGTTCTCGACGTCCTGCAGGAACCCGCCGCGGCGCATAGAGCTGCCGCCAGAAACGATGATGGCCTTCTTGCCCTTGAGGTTCTTCACCTCGTGGCGAGCGCCCTCACCAAAGTACAAATCGCGAGGATTGGTAAAACGTCCCATACTGTGCCTCCTAAACAAGCCCCTCTTAGACTTGCGTATATAACGGAGCACCCAATTGGCTCCGTTAGGACCGGTTTGCGCGTTGCCGGCGATGACAATGCGCGATGTCTAAACGTCTCAACGCTCAGACAAACACTATTTTACCGTTCTGGTTGGTCAGTTATTCACCTAAAGCCGCCAATGATGAAACGTTTTTTCTATCCCTGAAGACCCTTGTGCGGCATTCATACTCCCAAGCTGGGCAAACGTTTTATCAAGGTTGACCACATATCCCGGGCAGGACTGTGCCCCTCCAAAATATGCACCGTTCGCCGCCAAAAATCGACCGTTTGCGGCACCGTGATACCACTCGGTCGTCCAAGGTGCCGACATTTGTGCGACATCCGTCTTCGTGGTGCAAAGGTGCAAGTCCAAGTGCGGCACCCCCGGCGTGCCACATGCGGGTAAACTAGAACCTTATATAGAAACATTTGAACCCTAACCGCAGCAAAGGAGGCCCCATGGCATTCGATCCCATTCAAGAGGATTGCCATCGCCTCGTTCTTGAGGCCTTGCGCCGCGACAATATCCCGCTCACCGACGGTGCCGCCGTAGAGCGTCTGATGGAACAATTCACCCGCAACCCCGCACCGCTCATCGTGCACGACCGCGACCGCGCCGGGCACCTCATTGCCAAGGTGGTCGAGGCTGTCGACTACCGCATTCCCTTTATCCCTGACGATACCCAGGCAGAGCAAGAAGAGGCAGCTGCCGAGAACATGCTCCGCGAGGCAGCCGCGCTCGACCCGACCAACTGGGACGCTCAGCGCATGCTGACCGCCCTCACCGCCGGCTCCAACGAGGAATACGTGCAGTATCTGGTGTCCAAGTGCGACGAGGTGGAGCACGATCTGGCGCTCAAGACCGCCTCGGCGCAGGACCCCTACGAGCGTGAGGCCGCAGGCGACCTTATGCGCCGCCCCTACCTGCGCTGGCTTGCCGCCTTGGCATCGCGCGCGCTCATTAGCGGACGCTACCGCATGTCGCTCGAAGCCGCGAATCGCAGCTTGGACTTTGCGCCCAACGACCCCGCCGGCGTCCGCCATACTGCGATGCTTGCCATGGCAAAGCTCGAATACCCTGCCGAGGAGCTCAAGCGTTTTCGTTCCGCCCACTCCGTGCCCTATCTTGCCAACGCGCCGCTGCGCCGCCGTCCCAAAGATGCGGAGCGCGACCTGGACCCGTGGACGCTCATCGCACTGATGAGCGCAGCCTGGCGCGAGCTGGATTACGAGGGCGCCGAGCACTACCTGCGCATCCTGGTGCGCTCGTGTCCGCACGCAGCCGAGGCACTCTACTTCCAAACCGAGTTTCCCGATGGCGTCTATGCCCGCGTCAACGTGGGTGTGGGCTCCACCGACGAGCTTGTCCTTGCGCTGTCCGAGGCGACGCCGGTACTGCAGGAGGGCCTGGGCGCCCCCGACAACGCCAGCTTTGCCGCCTGGGTCGCCACCAACGACATCGTGCGCTCCCAGATCGACGAGCGCATCCTGCGCGCAGCCGAGCAGGGGCTTCCATTTAAGGGAGGAGACCTCTAATGGATCCGAGCGTCTACATCCCCGCCTACCTGGAGCGCACCTATCTGGCGTCGCACCCCGAGCTCACCGATGCAGCACGCGAGCTTGTCCATAACGACATTAGTGCGAATCCCCAAAAGTACGCGCAGTCCGAGCATGCCCAGGCGCTGCTGTCCTATGCCGGTGTTCATCGCCACCTGCTCGACGAGCTCCATCGCATCGAAGATATGGGCAGCGACGAGGAGTTTGAGCAGACGCGCAATCGCCTGTTCGACGACATGCGCGATGAGCTGCTCAAGATCGTCCGCGTCGATGCGCTGGCCGTCGATGCCCAGCTGCTCGCCATCATCCTGGCCGACACGCCCGTTGACGCCTGCCTGGGCGACCTGATGAAGCTCGAGGCGACCACGGCCGATTACCTGCAGCAAAGCGTGCACGGGTTCGATATGGAGGCCCCACGCTACTGGGCCAACAAGGTTTTGACGGACGACGTGACGGCGGCCGATCTCACCGTAAGTGAGCCGGCTCTTATCGGGTGGCTTCACACACTCGAGGCCATCTCGCAGCTGTGCATGGCGAGCGCTCGCTACCGTGCTGCCGCCAACTACGCCCGCCGTGTTCTTAAGGCGGAAGGCTACCCCACCCGAGCCGCAGGCACCGTGTTGCTCGCCCTCGCTCGCCTGGAAGACCAGGACGGCTTTTTTGCCCTGGCCCACCAGCTCGAGGAAGAGATCGGGGCTGACGCGCTCGAGAACTCTCCTTGGTATCTGCTCGCCCGCACGATTCTGCTGTTCAAAACGAACAAGATGCGCCCGGCAACACG
>UQWV01000078.1 GCA_900544845.1 uncultured Collinsella sp.
GATCAAGGCCGAGGTTGTCGTTCTCGTCGGCGTTACCGCCGAGGAGCTCGCTGCCGAGGCTGAGGTCGAGGAGGCCGCTGAGGTCGCCGAGGCCGAGACCGCCGAGGTCGAGACTGAGGCTGCTGCCGAGTAGCATTTGCTGCAACGCAACAATCTTGTTCTAAGAAGGGCGCTCTGGGAAACCAGGGCGCCCTTTTATTTTTTTGCGCTGAGTGAGTGTCATGGTGAACGCTGCGTCGAAGTCCTATATACAGGACCGTTCATCCGCTTGGTTCGGTGATGATTGGCGGCGCGCGGCGTGTTTTGGGACCGTGGCTGATACTATGGATGCTCGCAAGCGATATGAATGAGGACGCTCATGGCATACGACGATAGGGAGACCGGGCTGACGGTTGAGGACCGCGGCTCAAAGTTGGGTCTTCCCCAAAACCAAGATGCAGAGGCCAACGTACTGGCCGCTATGCTGCTATCGCCCGAGGTGGTCGAGGAGGCCCAGGTCGAGCTGCAGCCCGATGACTTCTACCGGCCCATTCATAAGACCATCTACACCGCGATGGTCGATATGTACAACAGCCGCATCCCCATCGACTCCATCTCGCTGATCGATTACCTGCGCAGCATCAACAAGCTTGATGCCGTGGGCGGCGAGGCCTACATTTTGGAGCTGATGGGTCAGACCCTGTCGCTCGTCAACTGGCAGCACCATGCCGCCATTGTTCGCCGCGATTCGATGCTGCGCGAGCTGATCGGCGCCACCAACGAGATCAACGCGCTGGCATATAACGCCCCCACCGACACCAAAGAGGTTGTCGAGCTGGCCGAGAGCAAGCTACTCAAGGTTACGGCGCGCGAGGTCAAGTCGAGCTACAAGACGCTGACCGAGTTTATGGTCGAGGCCTATAACGAGGCCGAGGAAGTGTGTCAGGCCGGTGGTCAGGCGGCGGGCGTGCCCACGGGCTTTCCGTCACTCGACCGTATGCTTATGGGCTTCCGCGAGGGCCAGCTCATCATTATCGGCGCCCGCCCTGCCGTGGGTAAGACGTCGTTCGCTCTGAACCTGGCGCTCAACGCCGCCGCTGCGGGCTATACCGTCGGCTTCTTTTCGCTGGAGATGTCGGGCAAGGAAATTGCCCAGCGCCTGATTTGCGCCTACGCCATGATCTCGATCAGCGACTTCCGTACGGGCCGCATTAGCCCCGAGCAGTGGGCCAATATCAACGAGGCCACGCAGACCTTGTCTAAGCTCGACATTTTGATTGACGATACGCCCGGCACCACGGTGACCGAGATCCGCGCCAAGAGCCGCCGCATGCTCCACAACAAGGAGAAGGCCATCATCATCCTGGACTACCTGCAGCTGGTGAGTCCTCCGCCGGGACGTCGCTCCGAGAGCCGTACCGTCGAGGTCTCCGAGATGTCGCGTGGCTTAAAGATCATGGCCAAGGAGCTCAAGATTCCGTTGATCGCGCTGTCGCAGCTGTCGCGTCAGGTCGAGTCCCGTACCGGCAAACGCCCGCAGCTGTCCGACCTGCGTGAATCGGGCTCCATCGAGCAGGACGCCGACATCGTTATGTTCTTGGACCGCTCTGCCGACGAGGCCGAGGCCTCGCGCGATGATCGACCCGACGAGGGCGTTACGCGTATCGTCGTGGCCAAGAACCGTTCGGGCCCGATTGGCGACGTCGACCTGATGTTCCTGCCGGCATCCACCAAGTTCTATGAGCTTGATGGGGCGCATGCCGAGGAGTAGGACAGGCGCCCGTTGCACGGGTATACTGGGAATGTTTTGTGCTTCTGCGCGCCATCGTGGCGCACGGACAGTCCATGAATGTAAGGAGTAAACATGCCGTCAACCGTTTTGGTCGGTGCCCAGTGGGGCGATGAGGGCAAAGGTAAGATCTGCGACCTGGTCGCCGGCGACTTCGATGCCGTCGTGCGCTACTCGGGCGGCAACAACGCCGGCCACACCATCGTCGTCAACGGCAAGAAGTACGGCCTGCACCAGGTGCCCTCCGGCATCATGTATTCCGATCATGTGTCGGTGATCGGTAGCGGCTGCGTCGTCAACCCCAAGGTTGTCCTTGAGGAGATCGACATGTTCGAGGCCGACGGCATCACCACCAAGAATCTCAAGATCAGCGGCAACGCGCACGTGATCATGCCGTACCACATCGATCTGGATGGCGCCTTTGAGCAAAAGCTCGGCAAGAAGAACATCGGTACCACCAAGCGCGGCATCGGTCCGTGCTACCAGGATAAGATGGCCCGCATCGGCCTGCGCATGCAGGACATGCTGGATGAGGAGCTGTTCCGCGACAAGCTGGAGACCGCTCTTGCCCGCGTGAACCCCGAGCTGGAGCTCATCTACAATCTGCCCACCTATACCGTGGACCAGATCTGCGAAGAGTACCTGCCCATGGCCGAGCGCCTGCGTCCCTACATCACCGAGACGAGCCTGCTGCTCAACAATATGATCGATGAGGGCAAGGACTTGCTGTTTGAGGGCGCCCAGGCGACGCTGCTCGACATCGATCACGGTACCTATCCGTACGTGACGTCTTCCAATTGCACCGCCGGCGGCGCCATTACCGGTTCCGGCGTCGGCATGAAGAACGTCGACCGCGTGCTGGGCGTCATGAAGGCCTATATCACCCGCGTCGGTTCGGGCCCCATGCCTACCGAGCTTTCCTACGAGTCCGAGGCCGGTCACACGCTGACCGAGGAGGGCTACGAGTACGGCGTGACCACCGGTCGCCGTCGTCGCTGCGGCTGGTTTGACGGCCCTATCGCCAACTATGCCTCGCGCGTCAACGGTCTCACCGACATCGCCATGACCAAGCTCGACGTGCTTTCGGCCTTCGACACCATTAAGGTGTGCGTTGCCTATGACGTCGATGGCGAGCGCTACACGAGCGTGCCCGAGCACCAGGTGCGCTTTGAGCACGCCAAGCCCATCTACGAGGAGCTTCCTGGCTGGAAGTGCGATATCACCGGTTGCCGCAGCTTTGATGAGCTGCCGCAAGAGGCTCAGGACTACGTGGCGTTTATCGAAGATCTGGCACACACCCGCGTGACGTTCATTGGCGTCGGCGCCGGTCGCGAGCAGATCATCAACCGATTCTGGAAGTAATCGGTTTATACGGTTATTGCGATATACCCCTTTGCAGCCCGGACGGGCGGCCGAGGGGTATATTTGCTTGCAAAGGGCTCGCGCGGAGCGGGCCGTTCATCCATAGAGGAGGCACCCTTGAAGGCGGACACTCAAACCATCGACATCCTGTTGTTGGGCAGCGGCGGCCGTGAGCATGCTTTGGCAGCTAAACTCGCAGCATCACCGCGCGCCGGCAAGCTCTACATCGCGCCGGGTAACGGCGGCACCGCGAGCTGCGGCGAGAACGTCGTTCTCGACGACTGCGATCCTGCGGCCGTGGCGGCGTTTGCGCAGAGCCACGGATGCGGACTCGTGGTAATTGGCCCCGAGGCTCCGCTCGTGGTGGGCGTTGCCGACGCCGTGCGTGCGGCTGGTATTCCCTGCTTTGGCCCGGGTGCCGAGGGCGCTCAGATGGAGGGCTCTAAGCTGTTCTCCAAGCAACTCATGGAGCGTGCCGGCATTCCGACGGCAGCCTATGGCTCGTTTACCGACGAGGCTTCGGCTCTTGACTACGTGCGCGAGCAGGGCGCCCCGCTGGTCGTGAAGGCTGACGGCCTGGCTGCAGGCAAGGGCGTTATCGTGGCGACTGAGCTTGCGCAGGCCGAAGAGGCCGTGCGTGAGTGTTTTGGTGGCACCTTTGGTGATGCCGGCAATACCGTGGTCATCGAGGAGATGCTGACCGGCCCCGAGTGCTCACTGCTGGCCTTTACCGACGGCAAGACCGTGCGTCCTATGGCCACCTCGCAGGATCACAAGCGTGCACTCGAGGGCGACAAGGGCCCCAACACCGGTGGCATGGGCGTCTACAGCCCGGTGCCCATCGTGACCGACGAGGAGCACGCCACCATGGTGAAGGTCATGGAGCAGACCGTGGCCGAGCTCGCCGCCGAGGGCATCGACTACCGCGGCTGCCTGTACGGCGGCTTTATGCTTACCCCCGCCGGCCCCAAGGTGCTGGAGTTCAACGCCCGCTTTGGCGACCCTGAGACGCAGGTCGTGCTGCCGCGCCTCAAGAACGACCTGGTCGAGGTCATGCTGGCTTGTGCCAACTGTGAGCTCGATCAGATTGAACTCGACTGGCGTGACGAGTGGGCTGTGGCTGTTGTCCTGACGAGCGCGGGCTACCCCGGCAGCTACGAGAAGGGCAAAGTCATCACCGGCATCGCCGA
The DNA here is from genome assembly GCA_900544845.1 of uncultured Collinsella sp. Classification (GTDB taxonomy): domain Bacteria; phylum Actinomycetota; class Coriobacteriia; order Coriobacteriales; family Coriobacteriaceae; genus Collinsella. Next base: position 4,321 of record UQWV01000078.1, read on the forward strand.
CGCCGAGGCCATGGAGAACGTGACCGTGTACCATGCCGGCACCGCCGTGGTGGACGGTCAGCTCGTGACCAACGGTGGCCGAGTGCTTGCCGTGACCGCGCTGGGCGACACGTTCGAGAACGCTCGCAACCTTGCCTACGAGGCCTGCGAAAAGATTGATTTTGAGGGCAAGACCCTGCGTCATGACATCGGTCTGCGCGCGCTGCGTGGCCGCGACGCCTGGGATGCCTAAAGTCCGAGAGGGATGAGACGGATGGACGAGAAGAACGAAGAGCTCGTGGACGCGCAGATCGTCGAAGAGGACAGCCGCATGTATGGGCACGCCGAGGGCGAGCCTGGTGGCGAGGTCGCTGACGAGCCGGCGCTGGTGCTGGGCGACGACGACCCGCACGATGCCGAGCTGCACGAGAAGATTCTTTCGGAGGAGTGCGCCTGGAAGGGCAAGATCCTCGACGTCCACCGTCTTGAGGTTGAACTGCCCAACGGTCACCGCAGCGCCCGCGATATCGTTCGCCATCCGGGTGCGGCGGCCGTTGTGGCACTGACCGAGAGCGGCAAGATCGTACTGGTGCGTCAGTACCGCACCGCCATCGACCGCGTGACGGTCGAGATTCCCGCCGGCAAGCTCGATCCAGGCGAGGACCCGCTCGATTGCGCCAAGCGTGAGCTGCATGAGGAGACGGGCTTTAGGGCCGGTCGCATTCGCTTTTTGACGTCGATTGTCACGTCCTGCGGCTTCTGTGACGAGATCATTCACATCTACCTGGCCACCAAGCTCGAGTTTGATGCGCCCAACCCCGATGATGACGAGTTTGTCAACGTGGATCTGGTGCCGCTGCACGAGCTGATCGACGCCGTGCTCGACGGCAAGATCGAAGATGCCAAGACCGTCGTGGGCGCCTTGGCCTGCGATAGCATCGCGCACCGACTAGGCGGGGCCGAACTTTAACGAGCGGGAATGATCCCGCAGGTTTGTGTAAGTCAGCGAAAGTGCTCCATTTGAGACAAGGTGGCCTAAAAGAGGAGGGAAGCGTATGGATATACGCGACCGACGATTGAAGGCCAGATTGTCCAAATGGAGCACTTGCAGCGTCGAGACGAAACGCGGTTTGGTAAAACCGCGTAAGGTGATTATGCTGAAAAGGTTTCTTTCTTACTACAAGCCCCAGATGGGGCTTTTTGTTGCCGATACTGTTTGCGCCCTGGTGCTTGCCGCCATTGACCTGGCGTTTCCTATCATTCTGCGCAATCTGACCGGCGGGCTCTTTACCCAGGGCCAGGCTGCTATTACGCAGGCGCTCGGTATGATCGCGGTCGGCTTGGTACTGATGTACGCCGTCCGCTGCGCCTGCCGCTACTTTGTGAGCTATTGGGGCCACGTGATGGGCGCGCGCATGGAGTCCAAGATGCGCGAGGACCTGTTCGACCAGTACGAGCGCTTTAGCTTTGCGTACTTCGATCGCAACAGCTCGGGTGACATGATGAGCCGCGTGGTCAACGACTTGTTCGATATCTGCGAGGCGGCACACCACGTGCCCGAGTGGATTATCATCTGCGGCATCGAGATCGTCGGTTCGTTTGTGATTCTCTTTGCTATCGCCCCGGTGCTGGCGCTTGCCATGGCCGTGGTGACGGCGGTGTTTGCGGTCATCATGTTTTGGCAGAACATGCGCATGCGCGAGGTCTTCAGCGACAACCGCAAAAAGATCAGCGGTATTAATGCTCAGCTGCAGGATTCGCTGGCAGGCATGCGCGTGGTCAAGAGTTTTGCGAACGAGGAAGCTGAGCGCTCCAAGTTCCGCGCCTCGAACGACCGCTATCTTTCGTCCAAGGAGAATATGTATCACGCCATGGGCATCTACACTGCGACGTATGGCCTGCTCTCGGGCGTGTTGTACGTGATCGTGGTGCTGCTGGGTGGTTGGCTGGTCGCCCAGGGACAGCTGCAGGCGGTCGATATGGCGACCTTCGCGCTCTATATTTCGCTGTTCTGCACGCCGCTCGAGACGCTCGTCAATTCGGCCGAAACGTATCAGAAGGCCATCGCCGGCTTTAAGCGCATGGACGAGGTGCTTTCGACCGCTCCGGATATCCAGGATAAGCCGGATGCCACGGACCTGCAGGTGACGGCTGGCGCGGTTGAATATCGCGACGTGTGCTTTAGCTACGAGGACGTTGAGCTCGGTGCAGATGAAGAGGCTCGTCCCGTGATCGACCATATGAATCTGTCCATCAAGCCCGGACAGACCATTGCCCTGGTTGGCCCCTCGGGCGGTGGCAAGTCCACGACGTGTTCGCTGCTGCCGCGCTTTTATGACGTGGCTGCTGGATCCGTCAGCATCGACGGCCAAGACGTGCGCGACGTGACGCAGCAGAGCCTGCGCCGCGCCATTGGCCTGGTGCAACAGGATGTCTATCTGTTTGACGGTACGATTGGCGAGAACATCGCCTACGGCAAGCCGGGCGCCACGGCAGAAGAGGTCGCCGAGGCCGCCCGCCGCGCCAATATCGATGCCTTCATTGAGTCGCTGCCGCAGGGCTACGACACGGTCGTGGGCGAGCGCGGCAGCCGTCTTTCGGGCGGCCAGAAGCAGCGCGTAGCCATTGCGCGCGTGTTTCTCAAGAACCCCAAGATTCTGATCCTGGACGAGGCGACGAGCGCCTTGGATAACGAGAGCGAGGAGGCGGTGCAGGAGTCGCTCGAGCGCCTGGCGCGCGGTCGCACCACGATCATCATCGCCCACCGTCTCTCGACCATTAAACATGCCGACGAGATTGCGACCGTCGAGCATGGTCGCGTTGTGGAACGTGGTACGCACGAGCAGCTTCTCGCCCGCGGCGGCACCTATGCCCGTTACTATCGAATGCAGTTCGAAGGTGCGCGTGCGCACGAGCTCGACTGATTGATATGACA
>UQWV01000079.1 GCA_900544845.1 uncultured Collinsella sp.
ACACCATGCCCACCCGCAAGACCCGCGAGCGCTCAAAGCGCGTCTATACCCTCGACGAGGCCCTGGGCGTCCTCGACGCACTGCGCGGCAACCCCCTGGAGCCCGCGTTCATCCTCGCGTGCTTCGGCTCCTGCCGCTCAGGCGAGTCGCTGGGCGTGCGCACCGAGGAGGTGCTGCGCTGGGAGCGTAGCGGCACCGTCCTCGCCTGCGCCGACATCTGCCGCCAGATGCAGCAGTCCGGCACCGAGCCGGTGGGCGCCCTCAAGACCGCCAAGTCCGCCCGTACCGTCGTGATCCTACCGCAGGCCGCCGACCGCCTTGTCGAGATAGCGGCCTCGCGCGCCGCCGAGGGCCGCGAGTGGCTGAGCGACCGGGGCGACGGGCTTCCCATGAACCGGAGCATCTGCAACAACCGTTGGCGGAAACTCTGCGCCGCCCGCGGCATCGAGCACATCCCGTGGTCGAACCTCCGCAACTCATGGCGTACGATAGCGGAGGTCGAGCTTCGCCTGCCGTGGGACCTCATAGAGATGCTGATGGGCCACGCCCTTCCCGGCGTGTCGGGACGGCACTATATCCGACCCACCGCCGAGCAGGTCGTCCGCGCCGCCTTCGACGCGCTTGGGATAAGTTAGGATATTCCCCCGCAAAGCCGCAGGTAGATGGCACGCCATTAGTTGTGGCAGTACTAAATAGCCAGTAACCTGCCAAAAAGAGACAGGCTACCTTGCACCAAAAACCGTCGCAACATTCGATGAAAATCGTGCAAACGCGAAAAATCATTAAATGTTGCGACGGTTTGATTTTAGATAGCGGTCGAGCAAAGGACCAGAGCGCCTATTCGTCGGCGAGTTGAATTCCCAACAAACCCGAGAGTGCCAGCGCCTGCTCGGCATTGACCGTCAAGCCACGCAACTCATGGTAATCGCCCGAAACAACGGGCGCTGCAAATGTACAGCGCGACACATCAACGCCGGAAAGCGACGTCTTGAACACATCAACACGCGTCAGGTCACAGCCATCCAGGCGTATCTGACCCAGCTTGGCACCCTGAAACGCAGCCTCTCTCAGACGTGTATCGCATGCTGTCATAGGGCCAATGCGTCCCTCCGAAAGGTTCGCATAGCTCAAATCGCACGATCCAAACGACACGCTCGACAGGCGCGCCTTGAGCAAGTTGAGTCCCGGTGCCGAGCAGTCAACGAAGTCACAGCGGCTGAGCCAGCAGCCTTCCATGTTGCAGCGGATAAAGCGGCAACCGCGAAACACCACGTCGCGAAACGTCGAGCCGCTCCAGTCAACGCTATCGAACTCGCAAGATCGGAACACAACGCCATCGAAGGTCGCGCCGTTCGCCACGTCGTAGGCAAGATCCAAATCCTCAAAAGCGGTATTGGAGACGAGCTCATCGCCCTCGGCAAAGAGGTCGATGAGCTCGTCCATGCCCATATGGCAGCCAATCCGTTCGTTTACCCGGGCAAAACCACCACAAAGGTGCCTGTCCCCTTTGCGGTGGCTTGGGGTCGCGCTACTCACCGAGCATCTCTTGGAGCTTGGCTGCCACGGCATGTCCCAAGCTCTCGTGGCTTTCGGGCATCATATGCAGATAGTCGATATCGCCCGGCTCGGCAAACTCGGCGGCATTAAAAAAGTCGCAGCCAAACTGCTCGGCCACGTGCGCATAGTACTCGCCAAAATGTTCAGATGCCTCGACGGAACGCTCGTCAAAATCGGTCATATATACATCGGCGATCTGCGGCTTGATCTTGATAGGAGCCATCAGCAGGATGCGCGGGCAAGGCGCAGCGTCGGTCCACGGAAACGCGCGGACGGCGCGAATCAGCGCCATGGCGCCACGGGCGATATCGGAAGCTGTCACGTTAAAGACCGTCTTACAGTCGTTGGTGCCCAGCATGATCACAATGGCGTCCAGCGGCTTATGGGCCTCGAGCAGCATCGGAAGCGCGCGAATGCCGTTGAGGTTAGTGTCCAGATGGCACATGTCGTCGCGTACCGTCGTGCGGCCGTTGAGGCCTTCTTCAATTACATGCCAGCCCTCGCCTAAGTCACGTTGGACCACGCCACACCAGCGCACATCCTGCGCATAGCGCACCGCGGTACCGTCGCGCATGCCCGCCGGATCGTAACCATAGGTGTTGCTGTCACCAAAGCACAGAACGTTTTTCATCGTAAGCTCCCCACTCAATAAAAAGCCGACAGGAGCAGCCTCTCCTGTCGGCTCGGTATATCGCATCACGAGCACCGTTTACAGGTACTTGCGCCAGTCGTCGTCATCCTCGTCATCCTCGGCAGCGGCCTGAGCCTGCTCGGCGGCACGGGCGGCTGCGGCGCGGGCGGCAACCTGAGCATAGGACTCCTCGTTTCGCTCGGGGAAGTTTGCCAGCACGTGCTCGAATTTGGCGAAGTCCTCGTCCCAGCGCGTAGAGGGCACGGCAAAGAAGACCTGCTTGACCTTGAAGTCGCCCGATGCGAGCTCCTTGCGGAAGAGCTCGGCCACGGCCTCGGCATCAAAGCCGTTGTTGTCGCAGCCCCATGCGCCCAGCACGAGCTTCTCGCGACCCAACTCGTCGCAGATGGCGAGCACAAAGCGAATGCGGTCGCGCAGGGCATCCAGCAGAGCATCGTCGCTCACGCGATACTCCTGGCGGGCGCGCTTAACGTTGGGCGCGGCGGCCACGATCACGTCGGCGTATGCATGCACGTGGTTGCGGTCGAAGCGCACCGCAGGCACCACCAGGGCGCGGTTACGATAGAGCTCGCAGTTGATGTTGCGGCGACGGTTCTCGCCGTACCACTTACGCTGCTTATCGAGAACGTTGTACAGATACGAATCGGCGCACAGCGTGGCCTCCTGGCCCAGATAACCCTGAATATATCCACCGCCCGGATTGGTAAACGAGGCAAAGGCGAGCACGGCCATGTCGCAGAACTGCGCATAGCCGCGACCGTTATCGAGGATTGCCTGCGTGGCGGAGGCATCAAGCACAGTGACCTCGGGCAGGACCGGAGCGGGCTCCTCAGCAGGCGCGGACTCAGCTTCGGCGATTTCCTCGGCAGGCTCCTCGACGGGCTCGGGCGCCGCCTCGGTCTCGGGCGCTGCCTCGACCTCGGCAGTCTCCGCGTTCTCGACGTCCTCGGCGACCTGCTCTTCGGGGGCCACAGCAGTCTGAACCTTGGCCTTCATCGCCGCGACAAAGCCGGCAGGCATGCCGTCAAACTCGCGAACACCAGCAAGCGAACGCTCGATATCCTTGGCGCAGGCCTCGGACACAGTCATCACGTGACGCTCGGCGGCCTTGGCACGGGCCTCGCGCTTGGGATTGGGCTGACCCGCTCGGTTGGACCTGCGGTTACGGTTCCTGTTGTCGACGTCTGCCATACGTGGCCACCTTTCCTGTCGCTGCCGCTATCGGCTTTTCCCATCCATGATACCCCGCCGCGCACAAAAAAGACGGCCCCGAAGGACCGCCTTTCGCATCGTTTTACCGTGTCCGGCAGGAAGCATCGCAATGCCGCGCTTTAATCGCGACGGCCGAGGATGTTCAGAATGCGCAGGAACACGTTGATAATGTCCACGAACAGGTTGGATGCCATGAGCACGGCGTTGGGCAGCGTGGGCGGCACCGTCGTTGCCACATAGGTGTCGTAGCCGATGAAGCCGGCGAACACCACGATCACGATCAGGTCGGTGATGGACTGCGAAACGCCCATGAACATCAGCACGATCTCGACCAGAATCGTGGCAAGCAGGATGCCAAAACCAATGCCATACACACGCTGGAAGAACTTGGGGAAGGTCACGCCCAGCGCACCAAAGACAAAGGTGATGGCGGCCGTGGCGATAAAGGCGGTGTTAATGGTAGGCAGGTCGTAGTTGGCAAGACCAAACGACGCCGTCAGGCCAAAGGTGCTCGCAAAGACCACGTAGCCCACGAGTGACAGGCCCACGGACTGTTTGCTGGCAGCAGCCGACATCATGACCATGCCGACGATGGTCAAAATAAATGAGCCAAAGACCAGCGGCAAAGCGGCGCCGCTCATCATCATGCGCGCAAACGACATGGTGCTCGTAAAGTAAGCACCGGCGCCCATGGCGCAAAAGCCCAAAAAGATCAGAGCAGACATGACAAGGTTGTACGCGCGCGGCGACATCTCCTTGGCACGGCTTGCGCCGGTCTCGATGGGGCCATTCTGATAGCCCTGGATATCGTTCATAATTTCGTCCTTTCAAAAAGCACCGCGACGGCGCCGTAGCTGACAAGTTTCCTGCCATTGTACCCGAACGCCACGCGTTCTTACCTGCGGCGCTCGCTCTCGAGTGTTCGGTCGAACGCCCACACCCACCAACGCATCAGATGAGTCTGCGAGCCATCCGGTCGCTCGCGTGCCTGTTCTTCCAGATACAGTTCGGTCGCATGTCCGCCAAAACGAACCTTATAAGTCGCCGTACGAATGCCGTGAACCGTCAGGCCAAAACCGGTGGACGAGACAATCTCGTCAATCGTAAAGCAACGGCCGTCGACCCAGCAGACGGTGACCGGCACGACCTGTCCGCCCGCGAGGATGCGAGCCACGACGTCCACATACTGCTTGTGCACGCGCCGAGTTTTGCCATCTGTCTGTCGATATTCCATGTCTCCTATTATCGAACGCATGTTTGCATATTGTAAAGCGAACAGACTGTGGTTTTGGGGTGTTGAGGCGCGCGCATGTGTCCGCATGGCGTGTTAGCAAAAAGAACACCCGCGGTCAACAGGGATAATATTCAATTTTAGTGCCAAAAAAATTCACTGCTCCCATCAGAACTCGGTAAAGAAACCCGCAGGAGGTGATACGATTTATCATGTTTCTGTAACGTGCCTGCAAACTTCGAGAAAGCCCATATATGGACGTAACGTTCTCAACCTTCCTCGGCCAACTTGTGTCGAACCCAGTCCTTGCCGTCACCGTGATCCTCGCGCTCGGCGCCATCTTCGTCAATGGATGGACCGACGCACCCAACGCCATCGCGACCTGCGTCACTACGCGTTGCATGCCCGCCCGCGCCGCCATTCTCATGAGTGCCGCATTCAACTTCCTCGGCGTGCTCATCATGACGCACTTTAACGCGAGCGTCGCCAACACCATCTCCCATATTGTCGACTTTGGCGGAAACAGTACCATGGCGCTCGCCTGCCTGTGCGCGGCGCTGTTCTCCATCGTCGTCTACGGCGCCACAGCGTCGCGTTTTGGCATCCCCACCTCGCAAAGCCACAGCCTTATCGCCGGCCTGACCGGTGCCGCCATCGCCCTCGGCGGTGCGAGCAGCGTCAACGTCCACGAGTGGATGAAGGTCATCTACGGCCTGGCGCTCTCCATCGGCCTGGGCTTTGTCATGGGCTGGGTCCTGTGCAAGCTCGTCTCGATTCTTTTCGCCGCCGCCAACAGGCGACGTGCCAATGTCTTCTTTAAATACGCTCAGATCGCGAGCGCTGCGGCCATGAGCTTTATGCACGGCGCGCAGGATGGACAGAAGTTCATCGGCGTGCTCTTTTTAGGCGTGGCCTTTGCCAGCGGCCAGACGAGCGTCGGCGATGCCGGCATCCCCATCTGGATTATGCTGCTATGCTCGGCCACCATGGGCATCGGCACCAGCGTGGGCGGCGAGCGCATCATCAAGTCCGTTGGCCAGAGCATGGTCAAGCTCGAAAAGTACCAGGGCTTCTCCGCCGACCTGGCGGGCGCCGCGAACCTGCTGCTTGCCACCCTTACCGGCATCCCCGTGTCCTCCACGCACATCAAGACCTGCGCCATCATGGGCGTCGGTGCCGTCAAACGCCTCTCGGCCATCAACTTCGGCGTCGTCAAGGACATGATGTTCACCTGGTTCTTCACCTTCCCCGCCTGCGGACTCATCAGCTTTGTCACGGCCAAGCTGTTCATGATGTTCCTCTAGCCACACCGAGCGTCCATCCGGACCGCAAAACTTCGCCCACCCGTCTTCGCCTCGAAAGGACCCACTCATGGCAAAGAAACCCGATTCGTTCTACTTTGACAACTACGTCGCCTGCGCCGACCTTGCCGTCCAGGCCGCCGAGCTGCTTACCAAGATTTTCGAGAACTTCGATCCCGCGAAGATTCACGATATGCTCGACAAGATGCACGCGATCGAGCATGCGGCCGACAAGAAGCACCATGAGCTTGAGGACGCCCTGCTCACGGCCTTTATCACCCCGCTTGAGCGCGAGGACCTGGATCTGATGAGCTGCTCGCTCGACACCGTGCTCGACCGTATCGAGGGTGTCGTGCAGCGCGTCTACTTCACCAACATCCAGAGCATCCATCCCGACGCCATCGTCATCGCCCACAAGGTGACCGACGCCTGCCGCGCCATGAAGGACCTGATGGTCGAGCTGCCTAACTACCGCAAGTCCAAGACGCTGCGCGAGCTCGTCATCCAGATCAACACCATCGAGTCCGAGGCCGACGAGCTCTATATCAACGCCATGCGTAACCTGCACGTTAACGGCAAGGACCCGCTCGAGGTCATCGCTTGGCGTGACGTGTACGCCTTCCTGGAGTACTGCGCCGACTGCTGCGAGAATGTGGCCGATGTCGTGGATTCGATTGTCATGAAGAACAGTTAATTGGGGGTACGTGTCCCGGCGGCGAAGGGCCGGCCACGGTTTGCTTTCTCACTCCGGCTGCTTTGCTGAGTCGTTCGAAAGTAAACCGTGGCCGGCCCTTCGCCTTACGTACCACCATTGGGAACTTTGGCTGATAGATTTAGCGCGACGGGGGTTTGGCTGAAGGGACCTTTGGTATCCGTTCGGACACTTTGGCCCTTGATGAGCGTTTGGCTGATTGCTGCTTTGGGTACTCTTTGGGTTACTTTTGGTTTGTTTGATTTTTAATTTTAGGAGGGCTTGTATGTCTTATTTGGATCTGGCTCGTGGTCGGTATTCTTGTCGTTCTTTTGATGACCGTCGTGTTGAGCAGTCGGTAGTGGTAGCGATTGTTGAGGCTGGGGGGATTTCTCCTTCTGCTTG
>UQWV01000080.1 GCA_900544845.1 uncultured Collinsella sp.
GCCTATTTGGAATCCGAATCGTCCATGGAGCCGTCGATGCCGGTTTTGGTGTCGTCCGTATTGGAATCGTCATCCTTCGATATGTGCGATACGGCTCGTTAATAGCCCTGGCCGTAGCCCTGACCCTGCTGGCCTAGCAGCTCCTCCAGATACTGGCGCAGCTGCTCGTCGGTAATACCGCCGTTGCCGGTGTCGGTCGCGCTGTCGTTCTGCTGCTGGTTCTGCAGCTCCTCGTCGGAGCCCAGCTCGACCGTGCCCTTCTTCTCGTCCTTGCCGCGCATGAGCGTGATCTCGACCTTCTCGCCCACCTCGTGGCTGCGCAGCGCGATGATCAGACCATCAGCGCTCGTAATCTCGTCATCGTCCAGCTTGGTGATGACATCGCCCTCCTGGATGCCGGCCTTGGCGGCGGGACCGTCCTCGACGACGCTCGCCACATACGCACCGCTATCAGTGCTGAGCCACGCGCGCTGCCGCCTGGGCACGGGCATCGGTTGGTACGGCGGCGTCCACGCTCGCAGGCGCTTCGAGATCGATGTCCACACCGTCATCAAATAGGCTCGATTGCTCCATAGCGGTACTCCTTCGCTCGATTTCAAACGGATACAAGAGCACCACCGTTACGACGGACGTCCCGGTTCCGTGCATAACGAAAAGTCAACCGAGGGTTTTGTCCCGTCAAGACGCCGAACGAGAATTACGTACCGCCAAGAGCCTCAAAACACGCCCCTCGCGGGACAGAATCCTCACTCGGTTTCCATGCGGAGCAAAAACCTCAATCGATCATCCTCCGCAACGTCTATCCACCAAAAAGGTCGCCCCACGTGGAGCGGCCTTTGCTCGCAGCTTTTTACTGATAGTTACTCAAAATTTATTCCAACACATCCACAGAAGAGCAGCGAATCGTATTTCTCTTTCGGGAATCGAGAAAATAGCCTACCTTGACTTTAGACCCAACGCTCACGGGGCTATCGCTTACATAGCGCGTATGTTCTGAATCAACCAGAATGGTCAGACGATCAGACCCGTCGTTATATGGATCTTCGCTTTCGACCGACATGGTAAAGTCGCCAGAGCTGTCAACGTTCAACACCGATCCGCTCACGAACCACAAATGTGAATAGTCACCTCCGCTATCTTTTTGGCAACGCTCCACTTTTAGAAATAGCGCAGAGAATGCGAACACGGCAACTGATATAGCGATGAAAACCTTAACGCCACCCCCCTTGCCATGAAATCCAAATTTATTCGCCAAAGAAAAATACCCCTGCCTTATCCGTGTAATTAGCATAGTACTACGTTAACGTACTCATGGCTGTGGGTTGGTTTAACCTACAGCCATGCTAAAGTTGCCAAAAGGGGCACAAAAGCCAATACGTTTGCGCCATGCCGGCACAGCGACCTGGCATCGTATGCACCGGCGGGATCATCGCTGGCCTGCAAGGAGGGCATATCCGCGCGCTCATGGTCGCCGGAGGCCTCGTGATGCAGCACGCGCCGGGCGGCGACTGGAAGCGCGTCGATTGGGATGCGCTTGCCGCCTGGCTCGACAGACACGGTTACAAGGTCGCTGATTGCAAGACGGAGACCCTTCCGACCGCCGACGCGGCGAGTGGGAACGCAAGGGTAAAAACGCATCGTCGCTGAACCAGTGAGTCAGTATTCTTTAGTTGGATGATGGATATTGAAATTAATTAGCGAGATAATGTGCATATCTCATAATGTATGCGTTGCACCATGAGAGAGGGGTCTGTCATGAGCTGGAAACCGAGAAAATGCGTTATCGCCGGTCTCGTGACAACCGGTCCTAGCGGCGGCTTGTTTGCAACCGCAATGACATTCACTTGCATGTTCTAAAAGGCAGTTGCCATGCTGTCGCAAAATCAATCGAGATACTTGGTCACAATCGGCTTTGCCCTGCTTGCATTACTCTTTGCTAGCGACCTTTTGCTGAAACCGCCCAAGGAACTCGTTTCGCTTGCCATAGCCTGCATTTCCGCCCTTTACTTTACGGCAACCCTATTCGTCGGACTAAAGGAGAGGAAAAAAGGCGCAGTCGTTGCATCTGCCGTAGGCGTGATCATAGCCATTGCCTCATTCTTTATCTGACACATTGGTGATCTAGGGGCGATATCGTAGGAATACGACCGGGAGAGCCGGGACCAGATTGCCCGGGTCGCTCGGTTGGCTGTTTAATAAGCGCTAACGGTTGAGTTGTCGCAGCATAATCGCGGCTGCAAATATGTGACCATATGACCATGCTAACATGTGCGCACAGTCATATGGTCACGGCTGTTGATTGGTGCCTTAGAAAAATTGAAATCGTCCCAACGAACCATCGTCAATCGTCCCAATAAGTTATCGTTATTTGTCCCAATAAGTCATCGTTATTTGTCCCAACGACGCAGATAGACAGTATAATTTCAAGTGGATGATTGGAGGGAAAGGCGATGGATAGGTACATAGGACGTTGTGTTGACTGCTTGGTCGAGCGCGACCTTGGCATTTTTGGTGCAGTGCTCATTCAGGGGCCGAAATGGTGTGGAAAGACAACGACAGCTCAGAGATTTGCCGAGTCATCGTTATCTCTCTCCGACCCATCTGGCGGTTTTGCGGCCCTCCAGCTCGCTCGTCTCGATCCGGCCCAGGCAATTGTCGGACCGACCCCGAGGCTTGTCGACGAATGGCAGGAGGAACCGAAGCTATGGGATGCCGTGCGATTCGAATGCGATGTCAGGGGAGGGGAGCCAGGACAGTTCATTCTCGCCGGATCTGCGACGCCGCGAGCCGAGAACCAGCCGATGCACAGCGGTGTGGGTCGAATCGCCCGTTTGCGGATGGATACCATGACGCTTTTCGAGCTCGGTATTTCGTCGGGAGCGGTCTCGCTTGGTGCGCTGCTCGATGGCGATTCCGTTGCGGCATCACTCGGATCCATCGCCGGTATCGCCGGTATCGCGGATTTGCTCTGCCGCGGCGGTTGGCCCCAAGCGGTCGGTAAGACGACTGCCGACGCGATGCGGATAGCCGCCGCCTATATTGACGGTGTTTGCGAGTCTGACGTTTCGAGGGCGGATGGAGTGAAACGCGACCCGGTTAAGGTAAGGGCCTTGCTCTCCTCGCTTGCGCGCAATGAATCGACCCTTGCCGGCATGAAGTCCATCGAAAGGGATTTGGGCGTTGACGTCTCAAAGAATACGATTACCGGTTACATGGGCGCGCTGCGCCGTATCAATATCGTCGACGATGTCCCCGCGTGGCATCCGGCTCTCAGATCGCCGGTGAAGTTGCGGCAGGGCGCAAAGCGGCACCTTGCTGACCCATCGCTCGCCGTCGCCCTCATCGGCGCGGACCCGGAGTCGTTGTCATCCGATCCGAAGACCCTTGGCTTGCTCTTCGAATCCCTCGTGCTGCACGATCTCAAGGTTTACGCGGCAGCCAGCGATGCGACCGTATCTCACTACCACGACGCTGACGACCTGGAGGTCGACGCGATTGTCCATCGTCGTGACGGCTCGTGGGTTGCCATTGAGGTCAAGCTTGGGAGCCCCCAAGTCCCAGAGGCAGTGGAAAATCTGCTTCGACTCGAGCGAAAGCTGGTCGATCGCGGGGAGAGGCCACCTGCGGCGAAACTCATCGTCATCGGGTTTGGTATGCCGGCTCACGTAACTGGCGAAGGCATCGTTATTGCTCCGGTCGACACGCTCGGAATCTAAAGCTATTTGCATTTTCAGAAATCCTCTAGAAGGTGCCTGGAGGATTTCTGGAAACAACCGGTATTTTGATCTGGGCTAAGAAAGGTTGCGGGTCCAGATTCCGTGCTGCGTGGAGCCGGTGATTTTGTTCAGGAACTCGCGCTGCTCCTCGGTTGCGAGGATGTAGGTAGAGCAGCCACTGAGCATCTGGTCGACGTCTGTGATTCCGGACGCCTCCCATCCCAAGATGCTGACGGCCTTGAGCGTCAGGCAGTTGAGGAACATGTAGGACGTGTTCTCGACGTTCGAGGTGTCAAGACGGTCGAGATCAAAAAGCTCCGTGACGCTTGAGCATCCCCTGAACATGCCCTCCAGGGTCGTGCAATCCGATGTATCGAGTTTCGATAGGTCGATTGGGCCAGACCGTCGAACAGGTATCTACCGCTCTCTGGATCCCAGGTATCCAGGACAACGACCTCACGGATTCGATTCCTGTAGGAATACCACGGTTGCTTTCCGAATTCGTCCGTGTGTGTACGGATGAATGCGGGGTTCAATACCCCGGCGGCCTGATCGGCAGACCGCCGGGAACTCTCACTCCTCGATAAAAGCCGGCACCCGGTTAGTCCTGCGCATCTTGAAATCGCCAGTTTCGTGGGAGACGTAGAGAATGCCGTCCATCCCGTCTCGTGATGCATACGACAGGTGAACTGAACCGCAATCCGATCCATCATTGTCGAGAAGATCAAACGAATTCGGATCGCTCGTTGCGGCCAAACGACCACTCATACAATAGCCATCGTCATTACAGATTTGCCATTCCATGTCTTCGCCTGCAAGAATCGCCATAGACGGCCTGGTCGCGCCATCGTTGACATACATCCCGTCTATGCCAAACCCATTTTCAGCGCCATCGATGAACGACTGCTCGGACCTATACCTCGCAAATGATGCACATAACACCATTGCAAGACAAAGTACAAAGCCAACAATCGCTATCTTTGCATAGCTCTTGCCCATCATGTCATTCACCTCCCTCGTATGTATCGAGGTATTCCTGCTTGAGCGTCTGCGAGGACGACTTGATCTTTTCCACGAGCGTGCCGGCCTCGATGAAGTAGAACGAGTTGGTGAGGTCTGCCAGGTCGTCGAGCAGATGGCTTGAAATGAGCACGCTTCGTCCCCGCGCCACCTCGCTGCGCATCGCGTCGCAGGAGGTTTTCCGCTTTCCCGGATCGAGGCCGTTCAGCGGCTCATCGAGGATGAGGTACGGGCAATCGGTCGCTATCGCCATGGCAAGCTTTACCTGCTGCTTCATTCCCGTCGAGAGTTTACGGGTCGGCTTGTCGAGATATGGGGAGATTCCGAGGGAGCTGCAGAGCGAGTCGACGTCGGTGGCCGATTTCCACGCCTCCCTAACGAAAGCAAGGTGCTCGATGGCCGATAGCGTGGGATAGAGATCCGTGCCGCCCGAAGAGCTCAGATAGACGAGTTCCGCAAATTCGGCTGATTGACGTTGGCAGATTCCGTCTGCCGTCAGGCTTCCCGAGCGGATGCGGGTGGGAAATTGGCCCGACAGCGCTTCCAGAAGAGTGGTTTTCCCCGAGCCGTTGGGAGCAACGAGGCCCGCCGCCGTTCCCGGGCTCAGGAAAAGCGACCCGATTGAAAGTATCGTCGTGCTTCCGTATCCCACGCTCACGTCCAGAAGCTCGAGCCCATGGTGCTTTTTCGCGGGTCCAGGCTGTTTGGGCGAACGTGTCGCAACGGCGCCGACCGCGAAAAGGACCGCGACGTATACCAGGGCCACGGCAAGCATCGATGCGCCGCCCGAACCGGAGCCAATGAATTCTGTCGGGAAGCATCCTACGTAACCCGTTGCCTCGATAGGCGAGAACACGGCCAGCGGCAGGAGCTCGAGCGCGGCGTTATGCCCCAGTGCCGAATCGGACAGTAACGGGAATGCCGGGGCCGCGACAAGCAGCGCGGAGGCAAGGGGGCCCGCGAAGACGCGCCTCGTTGCGGTCGATAGGACGGCGGAGCAAACGGATATCAAGGTTCCACCCGCGAGCAGCGCGAGAAGTATGGTCGTGAAGACGTTTCCCGCGGTCGTGGTGGTGAGCGCGCCGTCATGGAAGAAGGCGATCGGGTACCCGATCTGCCCGAAGCCGTTTAGGGCCAAGGCGTAAATGCCCCCGGGTGCCAGGCCGGCGAGGAGCATCGCGGTCCCCGCGACGATTATCGAAAACACGGTCTGGATAAGGCGCCGGAATTTGGGCACGGGCGCCTTTGCCGCCAGGGTCCCGGGCCTTGTGGCGCCGAGCACGAGTATCGACGAGAGAAGGAAGGGGATGAAGGGAAGGAAAGACGGCGCCGTGGCAATGGCGTAAGGCAGGAAGGAAAGGAATGGCAGGTCGTTTGCGGAGGCCGGGATATCCGTGATGCCGGAGCTGCTCAGGGCGCGGCAATATGCGAGCGCTGCGTCATTGGTCTCTTGGTCTCCCACGATGGACCCGGATTGGAAGCCTTCGCCCATGAGCGCGTAGTAGTTCTCGGCAGAATCGAGAAAGGCGGCGTCGGTTTGAGCGGCGAGGGCGGCGTTCGCGTATCTTGCAAGCTCCGCGTCATTTTGCTGCTCTGGAGATAGGTCTGTGCCGCTGGCCTGGGGCGCGCGCGTATTGAATGCGTCGACAAAGCTCTGCATGCCCTGTTTCATAAAGAAGGGCCCGTAGATGGGTGAATTGAACGCAGTGGGGACGAAAAAGGCTGCAGCGAGAACGAGCGTACAAATCCATACGGCCTTGTCTCTTAGGATTAGTTTGAGAAGAAGTCGACAGTACATTCAGAAGCACCTACGTTCCTCAAAGAACTGTTAGATTAAAAGTAACAGACCGGATGAAGATACGTGCGACGGGGGCGAGGCGAATGGCTGAACGGTATCGATATGCGGGTTTAACGGCATATCGACCACATAGATTATTAACTTGCTTGACTTGTAAACCTAATCGTCCTGTCATCATATTCAACTTCGAAAAAAGGGGAATGAGGGCATCCCGATGCATCGAGTATTACTGGAACCCCGGCGATACGCTGAATGATTTGTGACGAATAGTCATGTCCATCAAGAAGGCTCGACGCTTCGGGCAGCTCGTCAATCGATATATCAATTCTTGGAGACATGTATTCCTACCATTTTTAAAGAAACAACGGCGGTAATCGCTATCGAGATTGCGCCAATAACACCGAGCGCTATCTGAATGGGATATAACCCCAGCACATATCCAAATACGGAGAAGAACATTGCGGAAAAGAGGGCCCTTACCAGAGATGCGGCGGAAAG
>UQWV01000081.1 GCA_900544845.1 uncultured Collinsella sp.
TCGTACGGCGGCAGGATCGCCACGCCGCCGTCACGGCTGTCCAGATCCCAGGCCTCGCCGGAACCCACATAGGCATGCAGCAGGTAGGGGCGATACTGCGTCAGAACGCCCACCGTGTCGATGCCCGAGTTGGAGCAGTTGGACAGCGAAAAGTCGATAATGCGGAACTTGCCACCAAAGCTAACCGCCGGCTTAGCGATCTTTTGGGTGAGTGCCCCCAATCGGCTGCCCTGTCCTCCTGCGAGGAGCATCGCGATGCATTCTTTCTTACTCATCGATTTCTCCTTCTGTCATCGATGTTTCTAAACCCATTAGCGACGGGCGCGGCGCTCGGTCGCGCCCGTCGAGTAATGCCGTGCTGGCAAAGGAAGCTCGCGCGCTTATGCGTGCCAGATCTCGTCGCGGTACTCGCGAATGGTGCGGTCGCTCGAGAACCAGCCGCTCGATGCGGTGTTGAGCAGCGCCTTGCGGTTCCAGGTCTCCTGGTCGCCGTAGCTGCCAGTGAGCTTCTCCCACGCATCCACATAGCTGCGGAAATCGGCCATGACCAGGTCGGGGTCGTTGTTGTTCATGAGCTCGTTGTAGATGCTCTCGAAGTTGCCCGAAAGACCCGCAAAGGTGTTGTCCTTGAGCTCGTCCATCACGCGGCCCAGACGCTCGCGGTCGCCGTTGAGGGTATCCCACGCAAAGTAGCTGTTGGATGCCCAGAGCTGCTCGACCTCGGGAGCGGTCAGGCCAAAGATGGCCTCGTTCTCGCGACCGGCCAGGTCGGCGATCTCGATGTTGGCGCCGTCGAGGGTGCCCAGCGTAATGGCGCCGTTCATCATGAGCTTCATGTTGGACGTGCCCGAGGCCTCCTTGCCGGCCGTGGAGATCTGCTCCGAGATCTCGGCGGCGGGGTAGATGAGCTGGGCGTTGCTCACGCGGAAGTTGGGGATAAAGCAGACCTTCATGACCTCGTTGACGCGGGCATCGTTGTTGATGACGTCCGCAACGGAGTTGATGAGGCGGATGGTCTCCTTGGCGAAGGTGTAGCTCGAAGCTGCCTTGCCGCTAAAGATGAAGGTCGTCGGCGTCACGTGGAAGTTGGGATCGGCGATGCGACGGTTGTAGATGTCCATCACCTTCATGATGTTCATGAGCTGGCGCTTGTAGGCATGGAAGCGCTTAACCTGGACATCGAAGACGGTGTTGGGGTCGATGACCAGACCGGTCTCGGCCTTAACGTAGGCGGCCAGGCGCTCCTTGTTGGCGCGCTTGGAGGCACCCACGGCCTTCAGGAACTCGGTGTCGTCCTTAAACTCCTTGAGCTTCTCCAGCTCAAAGGCGTCCTTGAGCCAGCCATCGCCAATGGCCTCGGTCACGAGCTTGGCGTAGGTGGGGTTGGCCTCGGCAAAGAAGCGACGGTGCGAGATGCCGTTGGTCTTGTTGTTGAACTTCTCGGGCGTTAAGGCATAGAAGTCCTTGAGTACGATGTTCTTGATGATGTCGGAGTGGATCTTTGCCACGCCGTTAACGCTGTGGCTGCAGATCACGGACAGGTTGGCCATGCGGATCTCGCCGTCCCACAGAATGGCGGTCTGGCGCAGACGCTCCTGCCAGCCCTCCTGGGTGGTGTCGAACGACTCGTGCCAACGACGGCTGATCTCGTCGATGATCTGGTACACGCGGGGGAGGAGCTTGGAGAACGTGCCGATGGGCCACTTCTCCAGAGCCTCGGGGAGGATGGTGTGGTTGGTGTAGCTCACGACCTGCGTCACGATGTTCCAGGCGTCGTCCCACTCGAGCTTCTTCTCGTCGATCAGGATGCGCATGAGCTCGGGGCCGCACATGGCAGGGTGGGTATCGTTGGTGTGGATGGCCACAAACTGCGGCAGCAGCTCCCAGTTCTCGCCGTGCTCCTTCTCAAAGGTGTCGAGCAGGCTGTAGATACCGGCCGAGACAAACAGGTACTCCTGCTTTAGGCGCAGCAGACGGCCGTGCTCACCGGCGTCGTTGGGGTAGAGGATGGCGCTGATGGCCTCGGCCTCGGCGCGCTCGGCTTCGGCCAAGGCGTAGTCACCGCGGTTGAAGGCCTCAAGGTCAAAGTGCTCCTCGACCGGCTCGGCAGCCCAGACGCGCAGCTTGTTGACGGTCTCGCCGGCATAGCCCACGACGGGGATGTCATAGGGAACGGCCAGGATGTCCTGCGTGTCCACCGTGCGGTAGAACGTGCGGCCGTCCTCCTCAAAGCCTTCAACGCGGCCGCCAAACTTGATGGTCACGGCCTTGTCCTGACGACGGACCTCCCAGGGATAGCCGTGGGTGAGCCACTCGTCGGTAGCTTCGACTTGGCTGCCGTTGACGATCTCCTGCTTAAACAGGCCGTAGCGATAGCGCATGCCGTTGCCGTAGCCGGCGATGCCCTCGGCTGCCATGGAATCCAGGAAGCACGCGGCCAGACGGCCCAGGCCACCGTTGCCCAGAGCCGGATCGGGCTCCTGGTTCTCGATGACGGACAGGTCAAAGCCCATATCGTCGAGCGCCTCGGCGACCATGTCGCGCACGCCAAAGTTGAGCAGGTAGTTGTCAAGCAGGCGGCCGATCAAAAACTCGATCGAGAAGTAGTACACGCGCTTCTTGCCCTCAGCGGCCGCGCGGGCGTCACTCTTGGTTGCAACGGTGCGTGCCTTCTCGGCCACGAGCTTGGCCAGGGCGTTAAAGCGGTCGAGGTCGCTGGCGGCCTCGACGCTCTTGCCGCTGATGCTCATGACGGCATCGCGATAGAGCTCGGTAAACTCCTGCTTGTTGTCGAAGATCTTATTCATACGTTCCTTTCCCCCGGGGATGTTTCTCCCTGAACGGTTATGACTTACATCCTACGCCCCAGCGGGGCGGGTAATTACAGCGGTAACGGCTTTGTTACGCGTTCTTGGCGGGCGACTTAACAGAAGCAGACTTTGCCTTGGTAGCCCCCTTTTTGGCAGCCTGCTTCTTGGTCGAGGCAGCCTTAGCAGCGGGCTTTGCAGCAGCCTTAGCCTTGGCCTTGGTCGTCGTGGCCTTCGCCTTAGCCGGAGCCTTCTTGGCAGCCGCAGGCTTAGGCTTCACCGAGGACGTGCGCTTCTTGGGCGCAGCCTTGGGGGCCTCGACCACCGGCGGTTTATAGCTGCTGGGACCGCGGCGCTTGAGTACCACGCCTGCCAGGCCGGGCACCTTGATCTCGATGGAGTCCATCTGCCCGTTCCAGGGATAGGGCTCGCTCGAGCAGGTATAGGGCTCCTCGCCGGCATAGCCGCTGCCGCCAAACTCGGGACGGTCGGAGTCAAAGATGACCTCCCAGTCGCCCTCGCGCGGCACGCCCACGCGGAAGCTCTCGTAGCTTGCCGGGTCAAAGTTGATCAGAATCACCAGGTCGTCGTCGATGTCCTCACCCTGGCGCACAAAGCTCACGATGGACTGCTTGGAGTTGTCCGCGTCGATCCAGGTAAAGCCGTCATCGGTGTAGCCGCGCTCGTACAGGGCGGGCTCGGCGGTGTATAGGTGATTGAGCGCCTTGATAAACGCCTGATGATGCTTGTGGGTCTCGTACTCCTCGGTCAGGAACCACTGGATGGACTCGTAGTAGCGCCACTCAATAAACTGGCCGATCTCGTTGCCCATAAAGTTGAGCTTGGCACCGGGGTGCGTCATCTGGTAGAAGGCAAGCGTGCGCAGGCCGGCAAACTGGCGCCACCAGTCGCCAGGCATGCGGCCGATAAGCGAGCACTTGCCGTGTACGACCTCGTCGTGGCTTAAGGGGCAGATAAAGTTCTCGGTAAAGGCGTACATGATGGAGAACGTGAGCAGGCCGTGGTTGCCGGGGCGCCACGGAAAATCGGTCTGCATGTAGTGCAGGGTGTCGTTCATCCAGCCCATGTCCCACTTGTAGTGGAAGCCCAGGCCGCCGTCCTGCGGCGGATAGGTCACGAGCGGCCACGCGGTGGATTCCTCGGCCATCATCATCACGTCGGGGTAGTGAGCCTCGACGGCGCAGTTGACCTGGCGGATAAATGCGCTGGCGTCCAGGTCCTCCTCGGTACCGTACTTGTTGAACTTCTTTTGGCCGGGATCATCGATGCCAAAGTTGAGGTACAGCATGCTGGACACGCCGTCCATGCGAATGCCGTCCACGTGGAAGTTCTCGAGCCAGTACAGCACATTGGAGACCAGGAAGGAGCGGACCTCGCCGCGGGCGAAGTCAAACTTGTGTGTGCCCCAGTTGGGGTGAATCTCGTGCTCAAACAGCATGTGGCCGTTAAAGGTGGCAAGACCGTGGGAGTCGGCGCAAAAACCCCCGGGCACCCAGTCCATGATCACGCCGATGCCCGCCTCGTGGCACGCATCGATAAAGTGCATGAGCTGCTGCGGGTTGCCGTAGCGCGATGTGGCGGCGTAGTAGCCGGTCGTCTGGTAGCCCCAGGAGCCATCGAAGGGATGCTCCATGAGCGGCATGACCTCAATGTGCGTATAGCCCATGTCGCGAACGTAGTCCACGAGCTCCACCGACAGGTCGTCGTAGGTGTAGAACTCGCCGCGCTGCGCGGGGAAGGGATCCTTGGGACCGGGGTAGTTGCCGTACTCGTCCGGCTCGCCCTGCGGCGCGTCGCCATGGCGCTTCCACGAGCCAATATGCACCTCGTAGATGTTCAGCGGCTGCGACATGTGGTTATGGCCGGCGCGGCGCTTGAGCCACGCGGCGTCGTTCCACTTATAGCCGTCGAGGGTCCACAGCACGCTGGCCGTACCCGGAGGGCACTCGGCCTTAAAGGCGTACGGATCGGCTTTGTAGAGTTTTTCGCCCTCGTTGGTCTCGATCAGGTACTTATACAGTTGGCCCTGCTCGGCGCCAGGAATAAAGCCTTCCCAGATGGCGCTCGTATGCACGGGCACCAGCGGGTTGGCTTCCTCATCCCAGTCGTTAAATTCGCCAATGACGTGGACGCTCTTTACATCGGGCGCCCAAACGCAAAAACGCCAGCCGCGCGTACGGTTCTGCGTGTCCGGGTGCGCGCCCATCTTTTCCCAGCTGCGCTCCCACATTCCAATGCCAAACAGGTAGACATCGTCCTTGGAGAGCTCCGGTGCGTGCGGAGCCGGCTTGCGGGTTGCGGGCTTTTTGGTTACTGGCTTTAGCTTTGTATCGCTCACGTTTGATCCCATCATGACGCGGCAGCGTGTTGCCTTGGTGACTAATTGCGAAAGGTCCAGGGCTGCACGAATCGAAGGGACGGCGATAGTTCTATGATTCGTTCCACCTCGCGTGCTCGGTGGAACTTTCGGCAGAAACTACCATAACACCTGTACATTACTTTTATGGAGGAAAGTGGATTTGCGGTGGCTTTTAATCGGTGAGCGCCATGTTTATACCACTGGCAGATTTGCAATGGTAAAACTCTTGACAGTTTTACCAATTAGGGTTTCAAGATTGTTAGTTTGACGTTTGGTAAAACGTTTTTAGCAGGATGTTTACCATTTGACATCGAAAGGTTCGTTTATGCCCCAGACCGCCGCCCCCAAAGTTGCTTTTATTTTCGATTGCGACGGCACGTTGGTTAATAGCACCCCCGTTTGGAGCTACGCCCAGCCCGAGTTATTGCGTCGCCACGGGGTGGACGTGAAGCCCGAGGACTTTGCCGATTTTGGCCCCTTGTCGCTTGAGGCTGAGTGCCAGGCCTACCACGATCTGTGGGGTGTAAAGGAAGAGGGACCCGTACTGTACGAAGAGCTGTGCGGGATCTTGCTCGAGGGCTATTCCAAGGTGTCGCCGATTGCGGGTCTGCTGCCGTTTTTGAAGCAGGCCCAGGATGCCGGTGTTGCCATGTGTGTGGCCACGTCTACCACGGCCGAGCTGGTGCAGGCAGCGCTGGATGGCTCCGGCGTGGCGCCGTACATGGACTTTATTACCACCACGGGCGAGGCAGGCCGCTCCAAGCATTTTCCGGATGTGTATGAGCTAGCACTGCGTCGTCTGGAGGAGCGCCACGGGCATGCGTTTGGCACCGCTTGGGTTTTTGAGGACGCTGCCTTTGGCCTTAAGAGCTCCGGGACCGCGGGCTTTAAGCGCGTTGGCATTTATGACCCGCTGGGGCACACTGATCGCGAAGACGTGCGCAATAACTGTGAGATTTTTATAGACAGCTATGAAGAGCTGGATCTCGCTCGCGTGCTTACGTTTGAGGGCTAGGCGAGGACTGTGATTTGTAAAGTATTAGTTGTCTGCGGCTCACCCGTGGTGGCGAGCGCTGAGTTGTTGCGCCAACTGGCGGGGGAGTGCGACCACATTGTCGCCGTGGACCGCGGCCTGGACGCCCTACTGGGTGCCGACTTGAGCTGTGACGTATACGTAGGTGACGCCGACACGGTGAGCGATGCCGGCCGAGCGCTAGTCGATGCCGCCATAGACTTCGAAGTAGAGCGCCACAACCCATACAAGGACTACACCGACCTAGCTTTAGCCTTAGACACCATCCGCCGCCGCTGGCCCGGTGCCGAACTGTACACAACCTGCGCCTCCGGAGGCCGCCCGGATATGGCCCTGTCCGTCCTTGGTCTGCTCGCAGGCTACGCCGAAGCCCCCGTCTGGATCTACGAAGACGATGTGACGGCGAGAATCCTCCATGCCAACGAATCCTGGACAATAGAAGGCCACGAGAACAGCACCTTCTCCATCATCGCAATCGCCCCAAACACGGAAGTAAGCGAACAAGGCCTTGAATGGGAACTAGACCACAGTCCCCTAGGATTACTAACCGACACCGGCATCAGCAATATAGTAAGAACAACAGCAACGATCCAAGTCCACACCGGCACCGCCATCGCTTACCTCTACAAGTAAGGGCCATCGCATCAGGGTTTTCCTGGGACGGGGCAAAAATAATCGCTCGTAGAGTGATTATT
>UQWV01000082.1 GCA_900544845.1 uncultured Collinsella sp.
CCCACCCCCCCCCCCCCCCCCCCGGGCCCGGGGGGGGGGGGGGTGTTTTTTTGGCGGCCCCCCCCCCGGCCCAGCTCACGCTAGCGCCAAGCGCTAGTAGTTCACCACCTGCTCCTCAAAGTACGCCTTCGGGTGGTTACACACCGGGCACACTTCGGGCGCCTCGGCACCAACGTGCAGGTGCCCGCAGTTCAGGCACTTCCACACCTTCACGCCCTCGCGCTCAAACACCTCGCCCGACTCAATGCGCTCAACAAGCTTGTTGTAGCGCTCCTCGTGAGCCTTCTCGACAGCACCGACGCCACGGAACTTTGCGGCAATCTCGGTAAAGCCCTCCTCCTCGGCGGTCTTGGCGAACTCGTCGTACATCGTAGTCCACTCGTAGTTCTCGCCCGCAGCGGCATCACGCAAGTTATCCAGGGTGTCGGGAACGGCGCCGTCGTGCAGATACTTAAACCACAGCTTGGCGTGCTCGGACTCGTTGCCCGCCGTCTCGGCAAAGATATTCGAGATCTGAACGTAGCCATCCTTCTTGGCCTTAGATGCGTAGTAGCGATACTTGGTATGCGCCTGGGACTCACCGGCAAAAGCGGTCTCGAGGTTCTTCTTGGTTTGAGAGTTCTCAAAATCCATAGGTGTACTTCCCTTCAACACATGCCGCCCGTAGGCTTGGAGCGGCCTTGTCTTTAGGATGCCCTCATGTCGAAAATCTAAACCTTGCAATCCTGTTTTTCAGATTCGGGCGGGCTACACGCTTAGCCAGCGGTCGCCCTCCACGCGGCAAAAGCCCTCACGCTCCAAGTCGGCCAAAATGCCTGCGACAAGATCGCGATCGACCGGCTCGCGGCCTGCCGCCGTCTCCATTTCGTTGACACCCGCCACGGCCTCGGCGAGCGTAATGCCCGCCGGCTGCCCATCGCGCGCCGCTAGCAGCATGCGCACAATATGGGCGCGCTTTTGACGGCGCGAGCCCTCAAACTTGGACTGACGGCTATAGCTCGCCGAGCGCCTGGACGGATTGGGCAGCGTCTTCTTAAGATACGCGCCATAATCCAGCAGCGCGTAATACCATGCGCGCGGCGTGTCGGCATCATCGAGCGGCACGGCAAAGGGAGCAATCTCATCCGCCGTCGTACCGGGAGCCGCCGGACAGGCGGCCCGAATCAGCGGCACCAGCTCGCGATCGGGAACGGCCGGCACATCGGGAAAGAAATGATGAAGAAAGACCGTGCGCACGTTGGTCTCCAGATACACACCCGGTAGATCGAACGCAAACGACCGGATGCCCTGCGCCGTCGCCGGGCCAATACCGGGCAGGGCGACCAGGTCGCGCGTCTCACGTGGAAACTCCCCACCCCAGTCTTCCATAACGCACTGAGCGGCTCTATGAAGTGCCAGGGCGCGGCGATTGTAGCCCATCCCCTGCCACGCATCCAAGACATCGGAAGGGGCGGCCTGGGCAAGCGCCTGCACGGTTGGAAAGCGATCGAGCCACGCGGGCATACGCGCCTCCACACGCGGCACCTGCGTTTGCTGCAGCATAACCTCGGAAAGCCAAATAATGTACGGGTCGCGCGTGCGGCGCCACGGAAGGTCGCGATAACGCAGGACCCCTTCCGAACGAATCATCGAACGAAAGGGGTCCTGAATCATGGCTATGCTCCTTATGCGGCGTTATTCCTCCCGGTAAGCGCACGCGCAGGTGGCGTACTCGGGAAACGCTTCGCGGTCGGCGAACTTGGGATCGACGGCCGGGAACTGGCGGTGAGCGACGATGTCGCCGAGCGAAACGGAATCGAGGTAGTCGCGCATCAACGCCTGGGCTCCGGCCCACAGGGGATGATAGCAGCACGTGCCCATGCGCGCACAGTCACCATCGGGCGCGGTGCAATCGTTCATAACCATAGGGCCCTGAACGGCCTCGACGACCTGGCGGATAGTAACGTCGTCCGGACTGACCTTGAGACGCATGCCACCGTGGACGCCACGCAGGCTCTCCACAATACCGGCCTGGACCAAACCGTGCTGAATCGAGCGGGCAAACGAATACGGGACATTGACCTCTTCGGCAGCGGTGCGAACAGAAAGCAAACGCTCCGGATCCTCGGCAAGCATCGCCAGCATGCGAAGGGCGTAATCAGTCTTCCTCGATATGTCCATTTTTCCCCTTTCAAGGAATACGAACAGCTCGAACGAGCTCCGGGGCCGAGCTTGTGTCGAGACGCTAAATGACCGCCAGGACATCCAAATGGTAAATCGGATATCCACTGAGTGCCGCGCTTGGAGCGAAATGCATCAAATGCGGCGCACAGTGCAATTTAGTATAACCTAACCCCCTGTCTCGTTGAACAGGTGTTGCGCAACAAAGCTGTTGTTCAGACAGATATACTTATTAGATTTTACTTTCGTTCCCGAAGGCGCGGGGATTCTGGGCGAAGATGCACCGGGGCGATCGTTCTATCGAAACAAAGTGCATCAAACGCAAAAAGCCACGTCCGAAGACGTGGCTTTAATTGCGTTGGCGGGAAGTACGGGGCTCGAACCCGCGACCTCCGACGTGACAGGCCGGCGCTCTAACCAAACTGAGCTAACTCCCCAGGCAGACGTTCGCGTTTGTTTCCGCTCGCGTGCGCTGCGGGGATTAGTATACACAGAAGTCTGTCCGGCGCGCAACAACTTTTTTGAAAAAATTTTTCGATCCCTCCGGGAGGGTCTCCGGGGCCGGCTGGCGCGGGTTAAGTTTGCTGCTCTACAGTCCTGCGCAAGACGGAAAGCACATTAAGTGCTTTCCTTTGCGTGCGGAACTCGCGACAAACTTAACCCGCGCCAGCCGGCCCCGGAGACCCTCCCTGCCGTCACATTGTTCGAGCCGTTGTTGTTGCTCGCCGCTTCGCGGCTCGGCGGCCCCGTTCTCCGAGGTGGGGTTGTCTAAGGTTCTTGTTGAAACTCGGCCTTTGGCTCAAAGAAAAACGGGGGATGCATTGTGCATCCCCCGTTTTTGTTGCGGTTAGTCTAGGTCAATAAACTTGGCGCTTAGGATCTTGCCGTCTTTTACTAGCATCCTGGCCATGGTGGGGCCTCGGGTGCCTCTGGGGTAGCTGGCGCTGCCCGGGTTGAGGACTAAGCAGCGGCCCACTTGGGCTTCTTTGGTTACGTGGGTGTGGCCGTTGATGGCTACGTCTACGGATCCCACCGGAAGATCTTCGCGGTAGTGGGCTACGGCGAATTTGAGGCCTTCGTAGGTAAAGAGCGCAAGACGGTCTACATCGGGACCGTAGTCGCGGTAGTAATCGTTGTTGCCCAGTACGGCCCGCACGGGGGCGATGGTGCATAGGTGCTCGTAGTCCATCTCTGACGTGAGGTCGCCAGCGTGGATAATCAGGTCTGCGCCCTCAAGCTCATCCAAGAGCGCAGGCGAAAGATAGCCGTGGGTGTCCGAGATGATGTCGATGCGCTTGGCGCTTGCACTGTTCATGGGATCCCTTCCGCAAAAAAACGATTCGGCAGATACATACAAAAAAGCCCCACGGCTCCGCAGACGATGGGTCTACAGGGCTGCGGGGCCAGTGTGCTAGAGACTCAGAGCCTTCTTGAGCGGCACGACGCGGCGGCGCGAAACCGGCACGCGTTCGTCGACGCCCGTAATGCCCAGCTGGATGGCGCCCGAGGGCACCGTCTCGACGTCCGTGACGCACGCCAAGTTGACGATATAGCGGCGGTGAACACGGAAGAAGCCAAAGTCGCAGAGCTTGGCCTCAAACTGCGCCAGCGAGGTCGTCGACAAAAAGCGATCATCGACGGTATAGATGCAGGAGTAATCGTCCTTGGCCATGATAAAGCGAATGTCGTCCACGGGAATGAGCACCTTGCGGCCGCCCTTTTCCACCGGGATACGCTCGATGGTCACCTTGCTGTCCGTAACCGGCTTGGCGCGTTGCATGACCTTCTCGATCGCGCGATCCAAGCGAGCTTCCTCGACCGGCTTCATCAGATAGTCGACGGCATCCACGTCGAATGCCTCGACCGCATGGTCGCTATACGCAGTCACAAACACGATCGCCGGCGGATTTTTAAGCTTATGCAGCGCCTCGGCAAGTTGCAGGCCCGAGGCACCGGGCATCGAGATATCGAGAAACACGACATCCACGCGACTTTCCATA
Source organism: uncultured Collinsella sp. (assembly GCA_900544845.1). Lineage (GTDB taxonomy): Bacteria > Actinomycetota > Coriobacteriia > Coriobacteriales > Coriobacteriaceae > Collinsella. Next base: position 4,161 of record UQWV01000082.1, read on the forward strand.
AGCATCTCGATGGCGGAGCGGACGCTCGACGCCTCCGTGATCGTGCCGATCTTGCCCGTTTGCTCGAGCAGGAAGCGAAGCTCCGAGCGAGCCGGCGCCTCATCATCCACAATCATCGCACGCAGCATAGGGATAAAACCTTTCGTCAACTAACTACGCCGGGCATCCATCGCATGACGTTGAGCCCGTAGCCTTTTATTTTACTCTTGAATGTCAAAGATGCTCTCTGACAAATCAAGATGAAGGAGCACTTTGGTGCCCTTGCCCGGCGCCGATTCGACACGCGTATAGGAGTGCGGCCCATAAAAGCGATGGATGCGCTCCGAAATATTGTGCATGGCCACACCGGCGCCGCCACCCTGGGGAGAGCTGGCGTCGGGACGGGCAGAGCGTTCGTCAAACAGTCTGGCGGCGGTACCCTCATCCATGCCCACGCCATTATCGGCCACGGCAATCAAGATTGCATCCTCGCCGTCTTGGTGAACGGTCACGTCGATCCTCAGGGCGTCGTCATCGCCCATACCATGACGCACGGCGTTCTCGACAATCGGCTGGATCACGAACGCCGGCACCAGCGTATCTTCCACGTCCTCGGACACATCGAACGTCGCAAGCACGCGGTCCTCGCCAAAGCGGGCCTTCTCAAAGGTAAGGTAGCGCTTGGTCTGTGCGACCTCGCGCGAGACCGGAATAAGCGATCCCGAGTTGTCGAGCGTGGCGCGATAGAACGATGAGAACTCACGAAGCAGTTCGCGGGCCCGCAGCGGATCGGTGCGCGTAAACGATGCAATGGTGTTCAGCGTGTTGAACAGGAAGTGCGGGTTAATCTGCGCCTGCAGCGCACGCACCTCGGCGCGCGCTGTGAGTTCCTTTTGCACCTCGAGCTCGTGGATGGCGAGCTGCGTGGACAAGATCTCGGCAAAGCCCGAGGCAAGCGCGTACTGGGTACGGTCGACGGCGCGCGGGGTCTTGTAGTAGAACTTGAGCGTGCCGACGGTACGATCGCCCACCTTGATGGGGGCGATAATGCCGGCGGGAACTTGGTTGTGCGAGCCGTCCGAGCCCACGACATCCACCATACGGTTGAACGACTGCACGATGCCATGTTCGATAACGTAGCGTGTGGCAAGCGTGTGGATGGGAGAATCTGGCAGTAGTTTTTCCTCAAACTCTCCCGCGCAGGCAAGCACGTTGCCCTCGTCGGTGATGGCCACCGTCATGGCGCGCGTCTCGGGCAAAATGCGCCGGCACACCAAACGCGCCGACTCCTGCGTCAGACCGCCCTTAATGTCCTCGAGCATGGCCGAGGCCACCGAGAGCGTCTCCTCGGTGTACTGGGAGCGCACCGAATCGGGATTGAGCGTCAAAAAGATAAAGATGCACAGAAAGATGCACAGCAGCGCGCAGGCAATCACCGTGGCGATCGGCTCGATACCGGTCACCAAGGCAAAAATAAAGTACACCAGCACGCAAATGGCGCAGGCAACGGCAATGATGCGAAAGATTGATATTGAACTATCGCGCTGGGCGCGGCGGTCGATCATTCGGCCCCCTCCAGGATACTGATCAGTTGTGCGTCACGCCAAAGTTCGTCCATGATCTTGGGCCAGAAACTCTGAAAACGCAGGTAGCTTGCGGCGTTTTGGCGGGCATAGGTCTTAGCCTCGTCAATACCATGACGCCAGATGCGCAGATACCCCTCGTGCTCGCGGGTAAACATGCTGCGAACCATGGCGGTCTTGCGCACGCGGTCGTCGAGCTCGCGCGAGATCCACGGACCCGGATAGGGCATGAGCGATGCGGCCGTAACCGGAATGAGCTCCTTTTGGTGCGCAGCGAACGTCAGCTTGGCCCGCTCGTAGTACCAACGGTACACGTCCTGCATAAAGCGCGGCGAGCGCTTCTCGGACTCGGGCGGCAGGTGGCGCACGGTCCACTCGTTATCGAACCACACGTCGTAGCCAAACATGCGCATGTTAAACAGGTAGTCCAGATCCTCGCCGCGGGTGATAAACGGGTCGAAGGCCACGCGCGTAAAGGCGCGGGCGTGCAGGGCCACAAGGCCGCCGCACACGTAATTGGAGCGCGAGATGCGGGTGCCCGAGAGCGCCTTTTTCATCCAACGGTTGAACTCGATGCGCTTGGTCCACCAACGATGGCAGATGCCCGCCTTGTCCGTGGGAGCCAGCGGCGAGCCGTCGCGATCGTAGAAATAGCCGCTCTTGACCAAGATCGGCAAGCCCTGACGCGTCTGCTGCCCCAACGCATAGGTCGCGCGCTTCATAAAGTCGGCGTCGATGACAGTCTCATCGTCATCCAAAAAGATAACCGCGTCATGCCCCAGCACAGCGGCACAGGCTAGCCCCATGTTGCGGATGGCGCCGTAGCCGCGCAGGCTCACGCACTCGCCCGAACCCTTGGGCGCGATCTGA
>UQWV01000083.1 GCA_900544845.1 uncultured Collinsella sp.
CCCATTCCGTTTATGACGGAGTCGGTGAAGAAGGCCGCCGCCAAGCCCAACTGCGAGGTCCTGTGGGCGTCCACGCGTGAGCTTATCAATATTTACCAGGCGGAAGGATGCGGTTGCCAGATCATCACGGTGCCCAACAGCATCCTGGCCAAGCGTAAGAACATCGGCCGTGACCCGTACGAGGTCTCGCTCGATACCGTGCGCGGTTTTGCCAAGGATATCGCCTCGCTCGGTTTCCATATCCTGCCGTAACGCGAACGCTGGCTACATCGCGGGTTGTTCGCCCCGGCCTTTCCTTTCCCTATCGCTCACGCGCTTCGCGAGGGTCGCGCTAGGCAAAGGAAAGGCCGGGGTTGCCGACACGAACTTGCCGGTAGGTTGGTGATAGGCTTCCATATCCTGCCGTGGACAAAGGTACCCCCGCCTGCGCCGTGCAAAATTGAGAGTATTCAGCAAGGTAAAGGCTTTTACCAGCTGGGTGAAGCATGGAACAGCCCCCGTTTTGGCTCTGATGACGCTAAAACGGGGGCTGTTTCTTGCTTTTTCGTCTCTGAGGGGCATCCGGAACGGTGGAATTTGCAGAATACTCGCGATTTTGCACGTCGCGAGAGGGGGGACCCTTGCTTGGCGGTTTACTTCCCCTGCACCATGGTGAGGGAGATCTTCTTGCGGTCGCGATCGACCTTTTCAACCCACACCTTGACCGTGTCACCGACGCGCACCACGTCGCTGGGGTGCTTGACAAAGCGGTTGGCCAGCTTGGAGATGTGCACGAGGCCGTCCTGGTGCACGCCCACGTCGACGAAGGCGCCAAAGTCGACGACGTTGCGCACCGTGCCCTTGAGTTCCATGCCGGGCTCCAGGTCGTCGATCGAAAGCGCCGAGCGGCTAAAGACTACCTCGGGCGCGTCGTCGCGCGGGTCGCGACCGGGCTTCTTGAGCTCGTTGACGATGTCGATGAGCGTGAGGGTGCCGCAGTCCAGGTCGCTTGCCAGCGCCGAGATGCTGCCCAGGCGGCGCTCGATATCGGGCACGCCGCCGCGGCTGAGCTCGCTTGCCGCAACGCCGGCGCGCTCCAGGACGGCCGTGGCCACCTCGTAGCTTTCGGGGTGGACGCTTGTCGCGTCGAGCGGGTTCTTGCCGCCGCTGATGCGCAGGAAACCTGCGGCGTTGAGGTACGCCTTGGGTCCCAGCTTGGGGACCTTCTTGAGCTGGTGGCGATCGGTAAAGGCGCCGTTTTCCTCGCGGTAGGCCACGATGTTTTTGGCTACGCTCGGCGTAATGCCCGACACGTAGCCCAGCAGGCTTGCGCTCGCGGTGTTGACGTCGACGCCCACACGGTTGACGACGTCTTCCACCACGTGGCCCAGGGTGCGCGAAAGCTCGGCCTGGTCAAGGTCGTGCTGGTACTGGCCAACGCCGATGGACTGGGGCGGAATCTTGACGAGCTCTGCCAGCGGGTCTTGCAGACGGCGGCCCAGGCTCATGGCGCCACGTACGGTGACGTCCAGGTCGGGATATTCCTGGCTGGCGAGCTCGGAGGCGGAGTACACCGACGCGCCCGCCTCGTTGACGATGGTGTAGCGAAGGCTGGGTGCCTGCTCGGCAATAAACTCCGAGACGACTTCCTCGGTCTCGCGGCTGGCGGTGCCGTTGCCGATGACGATGGTGTTGATGCCGTCCTTCTTGACGAGGCGGGCGAGCTCGCGCTTGGTGCCGGTGACGTCGTGGCGCGGCTTGGTGGGATAGACCACGCCGTGGTCGAGTAGCTTGCCGGTCTCGTCCATGACGGCGACCTTGCAGCCGGTGCGGTAGCCCGGATCGAGCGCGAGCACGCGGGCGCCGCGCACGGGGCGCGCCGAGAGCAAGCCCTCGAGATTCTTGGCAAAGACGTTGATGGCCTCGGTCTGGGCACGAACGGTGAGTTTGGCGCGGGCCTCGCGCTCCAGCGAGGGGGCCATGAGGCGCTTGTAGCCATCGGCGATGGCGGCGTCAAAGACGGGAGCAAACACGCCCTGGCGACGGGGCCAGCGGCTGCCGAGGCGTGCCGTAGCGGCAGCGCCGTCGACGTTCACGCGCACGCGGAGCTTGCCCTCGCGCTCACCGCGGTCGATAGCCAGCACGCGGTGGTTGGGTATACGGCGCAGCGGCTCATCATAGCTGTAGTACGGCTCGTAGGGGGTCTTCTCGGCGGGGTCGGTGGCCTCGACGACGATGTCGGCGGTGTTTTGCGTAAAGGCGCGCAGGTCGGCGACGTTCTTGGGATCTTCGGCCACCGTCTCGGCCACGATGTCGGCGGCGCCGGCGAGCGCCTTTTCGGGCGTGTCGAAGCCGGCCTCCTCGTTGACGTAGTCCGCGGCGGCGTCGAGCGCGCTGCCCTTGGCCGAGGCCTGCATGATGATCATGTTGGCGAGCGGCTCCAGGCCGGCCTCGCGTGCCTTCTGCGCGCGGGTCATGCGCTTTTTGCGGTAGGGCTTGTAGAGGTCCTCGACACGCTGGAGCTGTGTGGCCTCGCGAATCTGTTGCTCGAGCTCGGGCGTGAGTTTGCCCTGGGCGCCGATGAGCAGAATGACGTCCTCTTTGCGCTGCTCAAGATTACGCAGGTAGGACAGGCGCTCGTCGAGCGCGCGCAGGGCGACATCGTCCATGCCGCCCGTGGCTTCCTTGCGGTAGCGCGAGATAAAGGGAATGGTGTTTCCCTCGTCGATGAGCTTGACGGCCGCCTCGACGTTGGCGGCCTTAAGGTTGAGCTCGCGCGCGAGCTGGGCGATAAGATCCATGGGACTCCTTGCGTTTGAGGTGCGTTTGCAGCACAGAGCTACCAAGGATACCACCTGCCACTTCGCTCAAAAAAGACTGTTTTGGCGCGGGACCACGAAAGCGGCCTATCTACTACGTTTGAACCGTGTGGGTCGACCATCCCCCGGTTTTCCGAAAATGCGCAAGCCGTTTACCTGCGGTTTTTATTTCGCGAAATTCGGTATGGATGAGGGTGATTGGTTAAACGTAGTAGATAGGCACATTTCGTGGCGAACGAATCAAGCTAAGGTGCAAAAAGTCCCCCGTCCCAGAAAAATCATTGGCGACGTAGCAAAATGCCCCGCGGGCAGGAGGCTGCTCGCGGGGCAAAGAAGAGGGGCTTATTTGTGGCGGACCGAGGGGCCCGGCATGGGGTTTCTGCCGCGGCCTGTCCTAAGGTGCTACAGCTCGACGAGCTGGCCGGTCTCGGCGGCCTCCTTGATGGCGTTGAGAAGCGTGAGCGTCTTGACGTTATCGGCGGGGGTTACGACGGGCTCAACTTCGCGGCGGACGACCTTCACAAAGTGCTTGAGCTGCATCTTGTGCGGCAGCGCCGGGTCGACGGCCGGAATCTCCATCTGCAGCGGCTTGTGCCAGTTGGAGGCGCCGTCGTAGGAGAACTGGTGCAGGCGGGGCAGCGACAGGGCGCCCTTGGTACCGCCAATAAAGTAGGCATCGGCGTCGAAGGGGCGGTACTGCGGGTCCTCGCGAGCGGTGGCCTCCCAGTTCCAGGGGCTGGCGGTGGCATCGGAGATGGTCATGCTTGCGAGCGCGCCATCGGCAAAACGGACGTTGACCACAGCGGAGTCCTCGGTCTCAAAACCGCGGGCGGCGCTGGACTGCATGCCCTGGACGGCGACGGGCTCGCCCAGCAGGTAGCGGAGCAGGTCGACGTCGTGCACCAGGTTGACCAGGATCGGGCCGGCACCCTTTTTGCGGCGCCACTCGACATCGAAGTACTCGTCATTCTTATAGATCATGTAGTGGAAGCTCGACACGGTGAGCTTGCCCAGCTCGCCGGACTCGATGATCTCTTTGGCTTTGTTGACGAAGGGGTTGTGACGACGGTGCTGGCCCACGAGCACGGGCACGCCGGCGGTCTCGGCCTCGGCGGCAAAGGTCTGGGCATCCTCGAGGTCATTGGAGATCGGCTTTTCGACCAGCGGCACGATGTTGCGCTTCACGGCCTCGCGGGCAACGCCCAGATGCAGGTCGTTGGGGGTGGCGATGATGACGGCCTCGGGCTTGACCTCGTCCATCATCTGGGCGGGATCGGTGTAAAACGGCACGCCGGCAGCCTCGGCCGTGGCGCGGGCGCCCTCAAAGGCGTCGGCGATGGCGACGAGCTCGGCCTCGGGCTCCTCGGTGACAAAGCGGATGTGGTTGCGGCCCATGGCGCCGGCGCCGATGACGGCAATGCGGACGGGGTTGAGCTCAGACATTTCGACTCCTTAATGCTGGTGGCTGGTGGAATGTGACAAAGGGACGGTCCCTCATGTCACATCGGTAGAACTAAGCGGACTTCTTCTTGCTGTCGGAGACCATCATGTAGACGGTGAGCACGACGGCGATGGCGGCAATCACGATGGCGCCGTAGAAGGACTGCTGGTAGGCGGCGCTGCCGGCCTCGGCGTGATACAGCACGGCAGTGATGGGCTGGCTGATCCAGGTAGAGGCGGCGTAGCCCAGGAACATGATGCCGTAGTTGACGCCGATGTTGCTGGTGCCGAAGGCGCCACCGGTGAGCGGCGGATAGATGACGAGCAGGGCGCCAAAGCTAAAGCCGAGCAGGGCGAGCGCCACAAAGAACATGCTCTGCGTAAAGCTCATCGACATGATGACGAGCGCGACGATGGTGACGACAAGGCTGATGAGCAGCGACTTGTAGGCGCCGAGCTTGTCGATGATCTGGCCAAAGGACAGACGGCCGACCAGGTTGGCGCAGGTGTTGACGGAGACGACCACGCCGCCGAGGGCGACGGCCGCGGCGCTCGTGGGGTCGGCGAAGAGCTGGACAGCGGCGATGGAGGCAACCTTGCCCACGAGCAGGGTGCCCGCGGTGGCGGCGAAGGCGAAGGTGGCGATGAGGACCCAGAAGCGCGGGGTTTTGACCATCTCGCCCGGGGTGAGGTCGCCGAAGGTGCCGGCGTGCGCGCCGCCCTTGGGGGCCTCGAAGCCCTCGGGCAGCCAACCGGCCTCGGGGGCCTTCAGGAACAGGGCGGAGGCGGCGATCGTCACAAAGAAGATGACGCCGAGTGCCTTAAGGGCGCCAAAGATGCCAAGGCTCGGGATGAGCAGCGAGGCGAGCACCGGGGACAGCACGGCGGGGCCGGCGGTCGAAGCGGCCAGGGTGATGCCGGAGGCGAGGCCCTTTTTGTCGATGAACCACTTTTGGCCGGTGGTGAGCGCGGGGTTGTAGCCCAGGCCGTTGCCGATGGCGGCGACGAGCGAGAACCACAGGTAGAACTGCCACGGCTCGGTGACGGTGCCGGACATGAACCAGCCCACGCCGTAGCACACGGCGGCAGCGATCACGACGTTGCGCGGGCCGATCTTATCGGAGATGCGGCCGGCGAAGATGCCCGTCACGGCCATGATGGTCTGGAAGACCGGGAAAGCCCAGGTAAGTGCGCTGGACCACTCGGGGTAGACGGCGAGCAGGTTCTTGGACACGACGGAGTACAGCGCGATGGAGCTGATGAAGAACATGGTGACGCACGCGGCGGAAAGCACGACGGCGCGACCCTTGTTGGAGTTGGTGGAAGCCATGGGACTCTTTCTAATCGATGCGGGGGGAGGGGAGGGGCAAACGCCGCTGAGGTGCTTGCCCCGCGCCCCTTTCTACCGGGCTGGTTTACTGGTCAGTCGGCTTTGCGACGCCGGACTCATCGGACCAGAGCTCGACGCCCTTGTTCTTGAGGTAGTTGTCGGCAAAGGCGCGGCGGCCGCCGGGCTTGGCGGTGAGGTCGCCCATCATGTTGGAGAAGCCGCCGTCGACCTTGATGGCGTCGCCGGTGGTAAAGTCTGAGCGCGTGGACGCCAGGAACATGACGGCGTTGGCGATATCGCTGACCTCGCCGATGCGACGCGTGGCGATGAGGCGGCTGCGGCTCTTCTCGACCTCGGGATCGGCGTAAAAGCTTGCCGACATGGGGGTCTTGACGAAGCAGGGCTCGACGCAGTTGGAGCGCACGCCGTAGGGACCCCACTCGGCGGCGAGCATCTTGGACATTATGTTGACGCCCGCCTTGGTGGAGCTGTACACGCCCGAGAACGTTTCGGGGGAGTGGCTGGCGACGGTGGAGATGTGAACCAGGCGGCCCTGGCCGGCCTTGATCATCTCGCGACCAAAGCGCTGCGAGGTGATGAAGTAGCCGGTGAGGTTGACGTTGATGACCTCGTTCCAGTCGGAGAGCGGCAGGTCCTCCATGGCTGCGAAGCGCAGGATGCCGGCGGTGTTGACGAGAACGTCGACGCGGCCGAAGTTGGCGATGGTGGCGTCGACGGCGGCCTGAACCTCGGCCTCGTCGGTGGCGTTCATCTTGTAGCCCTCGGCGTGGATACCAAACTCGGCGGCGAGGTCGGCGGCTGCTGCCTTGACCTTCTCCTCGTCTAGGTCGAGCAAGACGACGTTGGCGCCGTTGCGGGCGAACTCGCGGCAAATCTCGGCGCCCATACCGCCGAGCGCGCCGGTCACGGCGCAGACATCGCCCTCGAGCTTAAGCCAATTGCTCATAGGAACTTCCCTTCTTGTGCCTCCCGGTGGGTC
>UQWV01000084.1 GCA_900544845.1 uncultured Collinsella sp.
GTGACGGGAGTAGTCGCCGATGCAGCCATCCTGGGCACCGCCGCGTTCGCGGCCGCAAGCGAACAGCAATTAACACCGACCGAGTTTGCGCCGTGTTTTTCGGCGTACAAAACGGCTGCCTCGATGTTGAGGCCATCGCCCAACAGATCGCCGTTATCGTCAACGACAAAACTCACCAGGACAGGCATGCCGTCGGCGGTATCTCGGGCGCCGGCAAGCATGGGCTGCAAATTACGGATAGACGTCACCGTCTCGATCAGCAGACCGTCGACACCGGCATTGAGCAAGGCATGCGCCTGTTCGCGCGCAATGCCTCGGATTTCACGATACTCGGCAGAGTCCTCGGCAAACCACTCAATACCGATCGGGCCCATCGAGCCCAGCAGCAGCTGAGGGTGCGCCTGGCGGGCATCGTCGACGGCCCCGCGATTGACCTCCGCCACGGACGGCGCAATCTGGTCGTGTTTGAGGGCATAGCTTGATGCCTGAAAGGTGTTGGTAATGAGCACCTGCGCGCCGGCGGCGACATACAAGCGATGGATACGAGAAACGGTCTGCGGCTCTGCCAGATTCCAAAACGCCGGTGGAATGTCGGCGGCATCGTACTCACTCAACAAAACACTGCCCATGGGGCCCTGCGCCAACAGGGTCTCGCTCGACAAGCGGCGCGTAAGTTCCTCGGCACCAAAGCGGTTGTAATAACTCGCATCCATATATATCCCGCTATTCCTCGACGCTGATTCCCTGCTTTTCGAGATAGGCGAGCCAGCGGCTCATCGTGTCCTCGGATAGCGCATGCTCCATCATGCAGGCCTCGGAATCGGCTCGCTCAAATTCGACACCGAGCTCCTGAACCAAAAACGTACGGATGAGGCGATGACGGTACCAGATAGCCGTGCCAACCTCGCGGCCGCGATCGGTCAGGATTACCTTGCCGTAGTGCGATTGCTCGACAAGCTCGGATGCCTTGAGCGCCGAAACCGCTTTATTGACCGATGCCTTGGAGACGCCAAGGCGCTGCGCGATGTCGACCGATCGCACGCCGTTGGTTTCCCCCTCTTCGCTTTCAATGCGAACCATGCACTCCAAGTAGTCTTCGTTCGCCACCGTCAGATGTAGTTCGCGCGAGCTATTTGTCGTATCCATGATCTTCCGTCCCTTCTGCATTCAATGGCTGATTCTACCCCATCCAAGCGTCGTGGTATGCCGTGGCATACCGTGCTAGAGTTCTTGTTGCACACGACGACCAAGATTGGAGCGGTCTTTATGGAAAACACCACCACGAGCCCCGATGTCCTCGAGCGCTTTTTGCGCTACGTCCAGATCAACACGCAGTCCGAGGATGCAAACTGTGACCAGGTACCCTCGAGCGCCGTTCAGTTTGATCTTGCCAACGTACTGGCTGAAGAACTGCGCGAGCTTGGTGCGGAAGATGCCCACGTGACCGAGCACGCCTATGTCTGCGCGCATATCCCCGCAAGTGTGGGCGCTGAGGACAAGCCCGCCCTGGGCCTGATCGCCCATCTCGACACCACCGAAGTTGCACCGGGCGCCGGCGTGAAGCCGCACATCGTACACTACGAAGGCGGCGACCTGGTCTGCGGCACGGTTGACGGTAAGCCCGTTGCCATGAGCACCGCCAAGCTTCCCGCCCTGAATGACCTCGCGGGTGAGGACTTGGTCTGCAGCGATGGCACCACGCTGCTGGGCGCAGACGACAAGGCGGGCGTCGCCGAGATCATGTCGCTTGTCGCGCGTATCGCTCAGGACCCTTCTCTGCCCCATCCCGCACTCGGCATTTGCTTCTGCCCTGACGAGGAGATCGGCCACGGAGCTGAGCTGTTGGATATCGATACCTTTGGCTGCAAGTACGCCTACACGGTCGACGGCGGCCCCATCGGCGAGCTGGAGTGGGAGTGCTTCAATGCCGCCGAGGTGACCGTCCGCTTTGAGGGCCAGTCCATCCACCCGGGCGACGCCAAAGGCCGCATGGTCAACGCAGGCAATCTGTTCTGCGACTTCAACGCATTGCTCCCCTACGTGCAGCGCCCTGAGTATACGGAAGGCTACGAGGGCTTTTATCACCTTGAGGGTGTATCTGCAACCGTCGATCACGCCACAGCGCGCTATATCGTCCGCGACCATGACGCCGCCAAGTTCCAGCAGAAACTCGACCTTATTGATGCCGCCGCCTCGATGCTCAACCAGCGTCTGGGTGAGGAGCGCGTGACGGTCGAGATTAAGCAGCAGTATCGAAATATGGCCGAAATCGTTCGTGACTATCCCGAGCTTATTGATGTTGCCAAGGAAGCCTACCTTGCCTGCGGCGTTGAGCCCCAAGTGCTGCCGATTCGCGGCGGCACCGACGGCGCCCAGCTGTCGTTCCGCGGTCTGCCCTGCCCCAACCTTTCCACCGGCGGCTATTGCTACCACGGCGTCAACGAGTTTGTCCCGGTCAGTTCGCTCGTCAAGATGACCGACGTGCTCCAGGAGCTCGTCGCCCGCTTTGCATAGGGAACTCGAACAATCTAGGTAAGCAAAACCGCCCCGTCCTCAAAAACCGAGAACGGGGCGGTTTTTGGTGCAAGGGGAAATAGAAGTTGGGGACGTTCTTAAACGACTAGTCAAACAAGAACGTCACCAATGACCACCCATGTGCCAAGTGTTACGCCGATGTTTTGGCACCGACAGCGAAAACCCGCCAGAGCGAGCAAGGTGCCTTGAAACAAGGCGGCATTGATCTTTTGATCATGCCGCCGAAGTTGAAAGGCAGATTGCCGCTCTGGCGGGTTTGCAGCGTCAACTGGTTACGCGGGCTGGTAAGCCCGCGTAACCCTAATAATTGGCTTCGTAGCCGTTGCCGTCGCCGGTCGGCTCTTCGTAGTAGTCCGAATCGCTCGAATCGCTTGAGTCATCGGAATCGTCAGAGCTGACCGATGAAGTTGCGGTACCGTTTGCGTAGTCGTCAGACGTGTTGTTGTTCAGGTCGCCGATCGTAGAGCTGGAACCGTCGGAAAGACCCATAGTGTTGGGACCCTTGGGATCCTTGCCGGCATCGACGCGCTCCATCATTTCCTTGAGCTCGTCCTCGTAGACAAAGACGTAGCTCACACCGTCGATCATGGTGCTGTCGTCGGCGTACGAGGGCAGGTTGGCCGAGTAGATACCGTCGACATCCATACCGCGCATGGCGTTGACCGTAGCCACGATATCCTGAACGCTCATATCGGTTACGAGCATATCGGACAGCGAATTAACCAGGCCAAAAATCTTCGTGGCATCGAAGTTATTGAGAATCTGGTTGGCAAGGGCGCCAAGCACCTGACGCTGGTGGCGCATGCGCGTGTAATCGCCGTCGGCATAGGTGTAGCGGCAGCGGGCATAGGTAAGGGCGGTGGCACCGTCCATATGCTGCTGGCCAGCGGTAATCTTAATATCCAGGTGCTCGGGGTCGTCAACATCATCGGTTGCGTTAATGTCGATACCGCCAACCGAATCAATCAGCGCCTGCATGCCGTCGAAGCTGACCTCGGCATAGTGGGAAATCTGAACACCGCACAGCTCGTTGACCGCCTCGACCATGGCCTCGGCGCCGCCAACGGTATGGCAGGCGTTGATCTTCATGGTCTCGCCCTTGTACTCGACCTTGGTGTCGCGCGGAACGGAAATGAGCGTCGCCTGCTTTTGCGTGGGGTCGATGCGTGCCAGGATAATCGAGTCGGCACGATACGTATCCTCGCCCGGACGGCCGTCGGTGCCAAGAAGCAGCACGTAGAACGGATCCTTTGCCTCATCGGTGTCAACCAGAACCCGACGCAGATTGTCGGTAATGACATTGGAATCGCCGAGCTTGCCCATAATGGTGGCAAACCACAGGCCGGCAGCGGTAGTGGCACTCAGCAGCACGCCAAGCACGACAATGAGCGCGACGTGACGAATCGTGTGGCTACGACGACGTTGACGAGCGCGCTCGGAATAGCGAGCCACGTTATCGCGACTGTAGATCTTGGCCTGCGCACCAGTTGAGGGTCTTCGGGCGGTGGTATCCGCGAGGGGCTTTTTATTAAACATAGGCAACCTGTATTAGTAGATGACGGGATCGGGGACGGAAGCATGCTCGACATGCGCGCCGAGCGCCTGCAGCTTTTCGACAAACTGCTCGTAGCCGCGCTTGATGTGATGGATGGCCGAAACCTCGGTCGTCCCGTCGGCGATCAAGCCCGCTACGACGAGGGCCGCTCCGCCACGCAGATCGGGCGAGGTAACCTGTGCACCCGAGAAGCCCTTAACGCCATGAATCATGGCATGATGGCTCTCGATACGAATGTCGGCACCCATGCGCACCAGCTCAGAGGCAAACATAAAGCGATTCTCGAAGATGTTCTCGGTAATAACGGAACTGCCGTCGGCAAGGGCGGAGAGCACCATAATCTGCGCCTGCATGTCCGTCGGGAAGCCGGGGAACGGAAGCGTCTGGATGTCGACCGGCTTGATACGCTCGGCACGGTTTACATGGACGCCATCCTCGACGCGCTCGCAGTCGATACCCATGAGCTCCATCTTCTTGAGCACCATGCCCAAGTGAATGGGGCAAAAGCCCGTGACATCGACACCGCGATCGTCGGCCATCAACGCACCGGCAACGATAAAGGTACCGGCCTCGATGCGGTCGCCCACTACGCGATGGGTAACAGGATGCAGCTCTTCCACGCCCTCGATGGTCACGACAGGCGTACCGGCGCCGACAATCTTGGCACCCATTTCGTTGAGCATGTTAGCGAGATCGACGATCTCGGGCTCGCGAGCCGCGTTGTCGATAACCGTGGTGCCCTGCGCGCGCACGGCAGCCATGATGAGGTTCTCGGTCGCACCGACACTGGCAAACTCGAGCGTGACGGTGGTACCGCGCAGGCCCTGAGGCGCGTTGGCGTTGATGTAACCGTGGGCGGTGTCGAACTCAACACCCAGGGCCTCGAGACCCAGAATATGCATGTCGATCTTACGAGCACCCAGGTTGCAGCCACCCGGCATGGCAATCTTGGCGCGATGGAAGCGGCCCAACAGAGGCCCCATGACAGCGGTGGAAGCACGCATCTTAGCGACGAGCTCATAGGGAGCCTCCCAGGAATCGACCTGAGAGGTATCAATCTCGAGCGTGTGCTCGTCGAGAACATCGATTGTTGCGCCCATGCCCTTGAGCACCTTGCCCATCACGTGGACATCGGAAATATCTGGCACGTTCTGCAGCGTCGTCTTGCCCGGCGCCAGAAGCGTTGCCGCCATGAGTTTGAGCGCGGAGTTCTTGGCACCCGAGACGGGCACGGAGCCTCCGATGGCGTGGCCACCCTCAACGCGGATAATATCCAAGGTCTACCCTTTCAAAAAGCATGCCCGGGGTGGCTAGGCCATCCCGGGCATGATGTGTTCGCAAATGGTCGAACGCTAAATCGTTTGACTATTGGGCAAGCTTGAGCTTACACCATGCGATTTCATTATAGAGGTAGGCGCGGCGTGCATCATCCTCCGACAAATTACCCAGCTTCTCTTCAAAACCTTGAATATCAGCTTTAAGCTTGTCGGCATCGACGGTCGCCAAATCGCAAGCGCGCTCGGCGAGAACGGTCACGACATCGTCCGCAACCTGGACATAGCCGCCGGCCACGGCAAACGTGTGGTCGACAGTGCCCATGGCCTTATCGGAAACGCGAACGTAACCGCGGTCGATCGTGCAGATCTCGCTGGAGTGAGCAGGCAGAACGCCAAACTCACCATCCGTGGACGGAATCGACACAAACGCAGCGTCGCCCTCATAGGCGCAGCTCACGGGGCACACGATGCGGATACGCATAACCTACTTCTCCCCCATCTTGCGGGCGCGCTCGCGCACGTCCTCAATCGTGGAAGCATAGCGGAAAGCCTGCTCGGGCAGGTCATCGGCCTTGCCGTCGACAATCTCGGCAAAGGAGCGGACGGTATCCTCGACGCGGACGTAGACACCGGGGTTGCCGGTGAACTTCTCGGCGACGTGGAAGGACTGCGAGAGGAACTGCTGAATCTTACGAGCGCGGTTGACCGTAAGGCGCTGCTCCTCGGACAGCTCGTCCATACCCAAAATGGCGATGATGTCCTGAAGGTCGGAGTACTCCTGCAGGAGCTCCTGAACCTTAACGGCGACACGGTAGTGCTCCTCGCCGACGATCGAGGGATCGAGGGCGTCGGAGGAAGACGCGAGCGGGTCGATGGCGGGGAACAGGCCGAGCGACGAAATGCTACGCGAAAGAACCGTAGTGGCGTCGAGGTGCGTAAACGTCGTGGCAGGAGCCGGGTCGGTCAGGTCGTCTGCGGGGACGTAGACAGCCTGAACGGAGGTGATGGAGCCCGTCTTGGTCGAGGTGATGCGCTCCTGCAGGGCGCCCATCTCGGTGGCCAGCGTGGGCTGGTAGCCGACGGCGGAGGGCATACGGCCCAGCAGAGCCGACACCTCAGA
>UQWV01000085.1 GCA_900544845.1 uncultured Collinsella sp.
GTCGCGGTGTCGGGTGCATTTCATAGCCCCTATATGGCCGAGGCGACAGAGGGGCTGGCGACGTATATCCAAGCCGGCCACGCGCCGTCTCCGCTGCTGATTCCGGTCATGGCAAACATGACGGCGGCGCCCTATCCGGCGGACCCGCGAGCGGCATCGGATGTCTTGGCCAATCAGGTGAGCCATGCCGTGCGCTGGGTCGATACGCTGCATGCTCTGCAGGATCAAGGCATCGACACATTTATTGAGGTCGGCCCCGGCAAAACGCTGTCCGGCCTGGTCAAGCGTACGTTGAGCGACGTTCGTGTGTATTTGTGCGAGACGGCCGAGCAGGTCGCAGCTATTGCCGACGAGCTCGCATAGTCCACAGGGCTGTAACCCGAAAGGAATGACATGGGCAACTTGAACAATGGCGCGCTCGAGCGCAACGACTCACGTCACGTGGCACTGGTCACGGGCGGCTCGCGGGGTATCGGCCGCGCCTGCGCTATCGGTCTGGCGGAGGATGGCTACGATATCGCCGTCGTCTATGCCGGCAGCGTCGATGCGGCGCGCGAGACGTGCGACGCCTGCGAGGCGGCTGGCGCCACGGCGCGCTCATATCAATGTGACGTGGCCGACCCCGCTGCCGTCAACGCGTGCGTGGAAGCGGTCCTCAACGACTTTGGCTCCATTTGGGCGCTCGTCAACAACGCCGGCATCACCTGCGATGGCCTGCTTATGCGCATGGGCGATGACGCCTTCGATCGCGTGCTCGATGTCAATCTCAAGGGCACGTTCAACACGACGCGTGCGCTCACCAAGACCTTTATGCGCCAGCGCGGCGGTTGCGTCATCAACATGAGCTCTGTCGTGGGCCTGATGGGCAATGCCGGGCAAGCCAACTACGCTGCCTCCAAGGCGGGCGTCATTGGTCTGACCAAGGCGGTGGCGCGCGAGCTTGCGCCCCGCGGCGTACGAGTGAACGCGGTCGCTCCCGGGTTTGTCGAGACCGATATGACGGCAAAGCTCTCGGAGAAGGTGCGTGCGGCAACCGAGGAGCAGATTCCCCTTAAGCGTATGGCGCGCCCCGAGGAAGTGGCCGGCGTGGTGCGCTTTTTGGCGAGCGATGCGGCTGCCTACATTACGGGCGAGGTCGTGCGCGTCGACGGCGGAATGGCGATGTAGAAAGCAAGCCGGGTAAGCGGCTTGGATGAGGAGACCATGATGGAACAGAGAGTTGCAATCACCGGTATCGGTGCCGTGTCGCCGCTCGGCAACACCGCGCTTGCCACCTGGGCGGCCATGTGCGCCGGCACGTGCGGCATCGGCCCGATTACGCACTTCGATACCGATGCGTTTGCCGTCAAGGTGGCGGCCGAGGTCAAGGGCTTTGACGGCAACGAGTACTTTGGCAAGCGTGACGCCAAGCATCTCGACCCTTGCGTTCAGTTTGCGATGGCGGCTTCGGACGAGGCGATGCACGATGCGGGCTTTGATGTCGAAGGCGCCATCGATCGCGAGCGCCTGGGCGTCTACGTGGGCTCGGGCGTGGGCGGTATGCAGACACTCGTCGACAACGTCCATACGATTGCCGACCGTGGGCCCCGCCGCGCATCGCCCTATATGATCGCGATGATGATCCCCAACATGGCATCGGGCAACATCGCAATCCGTCACAAAGCAAAGGGGCCGACCCTGCCCGTCGTGACCGCTTGCGCCACCTCGGCCCATGCGGTGGGCGAGGCGTTCCGCGCCATCAAGCATGGCTATGCCGACGCGATCCTCGCGGGCGGCGCCGAGGCTGCAATTATCCCCGATGCCGTTGCGGGCTTTACGTCCTGCCGCGCATTGACCACCAACCCCGATCCCGCGACGGCCTGCCGTCCGTTCGATGCAGACCGCGACGGCTTTGTGATGGGCGAGGGCGCCTGCGTGCTCGTGCTCGAGAGCATGGAACATGCGCAGGCGCGCGGTGCGCACATTTATGCCGAGGTCGTGGGCTACGGCAACACCGATGATGCCTATCACATCACGAGCCCTGATCCCGAGGCTGCCGGCATTGCCCGCGCGATATCGCTGGCGGTGACCGAGGGCGACGTCAGGCCTTCCGAGGGTCTCTACATCAATGCCCACGGCACCTCGACCAAGCTCAACGATTCGTCCGAGACGGCGGGCATTAAGCGTGCGCTCGGCGAGGACGCGGCGCGCGCCGCGCACGTCTCGTCGACTAAGTCGATGACCGGCCACATGATCGGTGCCACGGGTGCCATCGAGGTCATGGCCTGCGCCATGGCGCTCGAGCAGGGCGTGGTGCCGCCGACCATTAACTACCACACGCCCGATCCCGCCTGCGATCTTGACTACACGCCCAATCGCGCGGTTCGCGCCGACCTTACCTGGGCGCTTTCGACCAACCTGGGCTTTGGCGGGCACAACGCCGCCATCGCGCTGCGTAGATATACGAGGAGCTAGAGCATGGATTCCAAAAGACTTGCCGAGATAGCCGATGTTATGGAGGACCGCGGCCTCACGCGCGTACGCGTTGAGGAGCCCGATGGCACCGCGGTCGAACTCGAGCGCGCGAGCGCCGCGCAGCCGGTTGCCGTGCCCATGCCCATGCCGAGCGCTATGGCCGCTCCAGTTGCAGCTCCCACAGTCGCACCTGCCGCACCGGAGCCCGCCGCGCAGACACCTGCCGCCGCACCGGAGCCCAAGGGCACCGAGGTGACCGCTCCCATGGTCGGCGTTTTCTATGCTGCCCCGGCGCCGGGCGACGAGCCGTTTGTGCACGTGGGCTCTAAGGTCAAGGCCGGTGAGACCCTTTGCATCATCGAGGCCATGAAGGTTCTCAACGAGGTGACGGCCGAGGCAGACGGCGAGGTGCTCGAGATCTGCGTGGCCGACGGCGACCTCGTGGAGTTCGGCAGTTGCCTTATGAGGATCGGATAGGTGATGTCCATGAACAAAGAAGAGCTCAAGAAACTGTTGCCGCATCGCGAGCCGATGCTTTTGCTCGACGAGGCCGAGCTGGTGGGCGACGAGGCCCACGGCAAGATCACGATTACGGGTGACGAGTACTTTTTGCAGGGGCATTTTCCGGGAAACCCGGTAGTCCCCGGCGTGATTCAGTGCGAGATGCTCGCCCAAAACTGTTGCGTGCTGCTGATGGGCGATGAGGAGGCGCGCGGCGCGACGCCGTTCTATACGAGCCTCGATAAGGTGCGCTTTAAGCGTCCGGTGCGCCCGGGCGACACGGTTGATCTGGTGTGCACCATCACGCGTGCGCGCGGGCCGTTCCGCTTTGCGACGGGTACTGCGAGCGTCAACGGTGAGGTTTGCTGCCGCGCCGATATGTCTTTTGCACTCATGCACGAAAGTTAAGGAAGGCTTCATGTTCGACAAAGTGCTCATCGCCAACCGCGGAGAAGTCGCGGTCCGTGTTATCCGCGCGTGCCGCGATATGGGCATCAAGACCGTCGCCGTTTATTCCACGGCCGATGCGGACGCGCTGCACGTGCAGCTTGCCGACGAGGCGTATTGCATCGGCGGCCCGCGTCTTGCCGAGAGCTACCTCAACGACGATGCCGTGCTCACCTGTGCCGTGAAGTCGGGGGCAAAGGCGATCCATCCTGGCTACGGTTTCTTTTCCGAGAAGGCGAGCTTCGTGCGCGACTGCGACAAGTATGGCCTGGCGTTTGTCGGTCCTTCGGCCGAGGTGATCGACAGCATGGGCGACAAGGACGCCGCGCGTCGAACGGCCGCCGCGGCGGGCGTGCCCATCGTGCCGGGCTGCGATTTGCTCAAAAGTCCCGAGGAGGCAACGGCCGAGGCCGAGCGCATTGGCTGCCCCGTGCTTATTAAGGCGCGCGCCGGCGGTGGCGGTCGCGGCATTCGCAAGGTCGAGCGCGTGGAAGATGCGGCAAAGGCGTTCATCGAGGCACGTGCCGAGGGCGAGGCCGTCTTTGGCGACGGCGAGTGCTACATGGAGAAGTTCGTCGCGCCGGCGCACCATGTCGAGGTGCAGATTATGGCCGATAAGCAGGGCCATGTGTTTTCGCTCGGCGAGCGCGAGTGCTCGGTGCAGCGCCGCAACCAAAAGCTGATCGAGGAGAGCCCCGCGCCGTGCCTCGACGGACGCGACGACATTCGTGCTCGCATGCACAAGGCAGCGCGTGACCTGGCTCGTGCCGTCGGCTACGAAGGAGCCGGTACCATCGAGTTCCTGTATTCGGACGACGGCAATTTCTACTTTATGGAAATGAACACGCGCTTGCAGGTGGAGCATCCGGTTACGGAGTTTGTGACCGATACCGACTTGGTCAAGTGGCAGCTGCGCGTGGCAGCCGGCCAGCCTCTGCCCTTTGAGCAGGAGGACATGCCGGTTCGCAACCACGCCATGGAGTGCCGCATCAATGCCGAAACGCCGGACTTTCTGCCGTCATGCGGAACGGTCACTGCGTTGCGTGTGCCGGGTGGTCCGCGCGTGCGCTGGGATTCCGCCATGTTTACCGGTGCGAGCGTTCCGCCGTACTACGACTCCATGCTCGGCAAGCTCATCGTGTGCGCGTCCACGCGTGACGGCGCCATTCGCAAGATGCGCTCGGCCCTGGGCGAGCTCGTGATTGAGGGCGTGAGCGAAAACAGCGAGCTTCAGCTCGACGTGCTGGCAAACGACGAGTTCTTGTCGGGCATGTATCACACCGATCTGATGGGGCATCTCTATGCTGATGAATAGAAAAGCGAAGACGGTCAACGTCCTCGAGGGACCGATGACTGAGTCGTGCGCCGAGTTTCCTGCGCGCCACGTGTTTATCAAGTGCCCGGAGTGCCGCCGTGTGATCGATGAGGCACGCCTGCACGACAACCTCGAGGTCTGCCCTCGTTGCGGCAAACACTTTCGCATGAGCGGTCGTGTGCGCATGCGCATGACGGTCGACGAGGGCGCGTTTGAGGAATGGGATGCCAATCTGGCGTCGGAGGATTTCCTCTCGTTTCCCGGCTATGCCGACAAGCTCAAGAGCGTGAGCGAGCGTTCGGGCGAGCGCGATGCCGTTGTGTGCGGTAGGGGTAAAATCTGCGGCTGCGATACCGCGCTCTTCTTTATGGATGCCAACTTTATGATGGGCTCGATGGGCTCCGTGGTGGGCGAGAAGATCTGTCGCACATTTGAGCGTGCGACAGATCTGGGATTGCCGGTTGTCGGCTTTACCGTTTCGGGCGGCGCGCGCATGCAAGAGGGTGTGACGTCGCTTATGCAGATGGCCAAGATTTCTGCGGCGGTTAGGCGCCACAGCGAGGCGGGCGGTCTGTATATCACGGTGCTCACCGACCCCACGACCGGAGGCGTAACCGCGAGCTTTGCCATGGAGGGCGACATTATCCTGGCCGAGCCCGATGCCCTGACGGCATTTGCCGGCCCGCGCGTGATCGAGCAGAACATGCACAAGCGCCTGCCCAAGGGATTTCAGCGCTCCGAGTTTTTGCTGGAGCACGGCTTTTGCGATGCCGTTGTTCCGCGTGGCGAGATTGCGCTCACGGTAGGCGAGCTGCTGGCGCTGCACGAAGGGCACGCGCCTGGTCTGGGGGCACCGCATGAGATCGTGCATACGGGTCGCCGCGGTAAAAAGCTGGGACACTTGTTTAAGCGCTCGGCGGCACCAAAAACCGCGCTCGAGATTGTCAAGCAGACCCGCTCGGCAGATCGCGCCACGGCAGGTGAGATGATCTCGCTGGGCTTGGACGGATTCGTAGAGCTGCACGGCGACCGTTACTTTGGCGACGACGCCGCTGTGGTGGCTGGTATTGGTTGGAAAGACGGACGCCCCGTAACGGTCATCGCCATCGAGCGCGGCACCACGACCAAAGAGCGTATGCGCCGCAACTTTGGCATGGCACATCCCGAGGGCTACCGCAAAGCGCGTCGCCTTATGCGCCAGGCCGAGAAGTTTGGTCGACCGGTTCTGTGCCTGGTCGATACTTCGGGTGCGTTTTGCGGCATCGGTGCCGAGGAACGCGGTCAGGGCGAGGCCATCGCCCAGAATCTCATGGAGATGGGCGGCCTTAAGACGCCAATTGTCTCGGTGGTAACAGGCGAGGGCGGCTCTGGTGGCGCGCTGGCGCTGTCCGTGGCCGACCGCATCCTGATGCTCTCGAGCTCGGCCTATTCGGTCGTGAGCCCCGAGGCCTGTGCGTCGATTCTGTGGAAGGATACCGAGCGCGCGAATGAGGCCGCCGAGGCGCTGAAGCTCACGGCCCCCGATCTGTTGGCGCTCGGCATCATCGACGGCATTGTTGACGATAAGGGCCTGTCGCATGAGGAGATCGCCGGTGCCGTCATGTCCTCGGCATTTGATGCCTTCGATGCGCTTGGGCAGCTCGACGACGCGACCCTCACAAACCTCCGCTACGAAAAGTACCGCGCAATCGGTCAGTACCGCACGATGTGACAAAGGGAC
>UQWV01000086.1 GCA_900544845.1 uncultured Collinsella sp.
GTGACATGGTTACGTTCCCATCCTTTCAAAGTCCAGTTTGTCCGCCATCTCCGTCTGCCTTGTAGGAAACAGATGGGCGTAGCGGTAGGTGATATCGATACTCTCATGCCCCACCCGGTCAGCGATTGCCAGGGCGGTGAAGCCCATATCAATCAGCAGGGAAATGTGTGAATGTCGGAGGTCGTGAATTCTGATCCGCTTCACTCCCGCCGCTTTCGCACCTCTGTCCATTTCATGGTGGAGATAGTGCTTGCTGACAGGGAAAATCCGTTCATTTGCCCCGGTGCTGTAAAACATCTTTAAGTAGTCCTCCATCTCTCCACAGAGGAATTTGGGCATCTTAATGACACGGTTGCTCTTTTTCGTCTTAGGAGTGGTAATCACGTCCTTGCCCTTGAGCCGCTGATAGGATTTGCTGATGGACAAGCCCGAGCTGCTCGAGTCCATCGCCGCAGCGCTCGGCGTGTCCGTCAACGCCCTCAAGGATTACGGCGTCGAGACCGCAGGCGACCTCATGTCGCTGCTCGTGCGGCTCGAAGACTCCTTCGGCATAGTTCCCTCAGCCGACGGTTCGGGCCTCTCCCTGAACCCCAAGGCGCCGCACGCGCCCAAAGCCGCGATGGCGATCGAGTTGTGGGCAGAGAAGCGCGCACGGCTCGAGAACGGCGAGATCGACGCCGACGAGTACGAGGACTGGAAAGCCTTGCTGTAACGGCTCCCCGCATTTCGCAATCAACGCAACCGAATCAGGACGCCAGGCTAGGCGGTGAGCTCCGCTCGCTCCTGCGTAAGCTGAGTTTTTACTCCCCATTGCATGCAAAGGCATTTCAAGCGTAAATGGGGAGTAAATGACGCGGTGGCTTACATGGCGGCACACGGCAGTACACTGCGGCATTTCCCCTGATTACTCCCGTTTTCATTGAGGCGGCGAGATTCTTTACTCCCCATTAACCACCTGGGGAAACGCCGTACGGAGACCGTAAAAACGCCCGTTGAGTTCGATTTGAGTTTCACGGGCCCCGAAACGGCCTCGTTTCGTTCTCGGGGACAAAAATCGCGCGTCTACTCATTCGGGATAAATCTTTACTCCCGTTCCTCCGAATACCGCCCCGTGCCTTGTCGTCTTGAAATACGGGGAGTAAATCGCGAAATCGCAGGTGAAAGGGAGTAAAACGGCAAAGAAAAAGCCTCCGTCCCAACGCGGGAACGGAGGCCAGATTACCGTATTTACTCACCGCCGTCGCTGGCGGCTTTGCCATGACTCTCGTACGAAACGAAACTCAGCAGCACAGTGCGGCACTCAAAAATACAGGTCAGAACCCTGTCAGCCTACTCCCACTCGATGGTCGCGGGCGGCTTGGACGTGATGTCGTAGCACACGCGGTTGGCGCCGGGGACCTCGGCAACGATGCGGCCAGAGATGCGGGCCAGCACGTCGTAGGGCAGCTTGGCCCAGTCGGCGGTCATGGCATCGCTGGACTCGACGGCACGCAGGATGATCGGGCGCTGGTAGGTGCGCTCGTCGCCCATAACGCCGACGGACTTAATGTCGGGCAGGACCGCGAAGTACTGCCAGCAGCTGTGCTCGGAGTTGCGCTCGCCGGTCTGCTCAAACAGACGCTGGTTGTAGGCGTCGAGCTCCTCGCGCACGATAGCGTCGGCGTTCTTGAGGATCTCGAGCTTCTCCTTGTCGACCGCACCGATGATGCGGATGGCAAGACCCGGGCCCGGGAAGGGCTGGCGGAACACGATGTGACCCGGCAGGCCCAGTGCCAGACCAAGCGCGCGGACCTCGTCCTTAAAGAAGTGGTCGAGCGGCTCGATGAGGTCGAAGTGCACGCCCTCGGGGAACGGGATTAGGTTGTGATGGCTCTTGATGGTGGCCGTCTTGCCGCCCGTCTTGCGAGCGCCGGACTCGATGATGTCGGGGTAGATGGTGCCCTGAGCCAGGTACTTGACCGGCTTGCCATCGGTCTCGAGCTGCTGCGCCACGGCGAAGAACTCTTTCCAGAACTGCGTACCGATGATGCGGCGCTTCTCCTCGGGCTCGGTCACACCGGCCAGAAGCTCGGCATAACGCTCCTCGGCGTGGACGTGGATAAAGTCGACGTCAAACTGCTTGGTGAAGACCTCCTCCACCTGCTCAGGCTCGCCCTTGCGCAGCAGGCCGTGGTTGATGAACACGCAGGTCATCTGCTTGCCCACGGCGCGAGCGCCCAGCGCAGCCACGACGGAGGAGTCGACGCCACCGGACAGGGCCAGAATCACGCGGTCGTCGCCGACCTTCTCGCGGAACTCGGCCGTCATGGTCTCGACCAGGTTGTCCATGCTCCAGTTGGGCTCCAGGCCGCAGATCTCAAACAGGAAGTTGCTCAGCAGCTGCTGACCATACTCGGAGTGCTTGACCTCGGGGTGGAACTGCGTGGTGAAAATCTTGCGCTCGACGCACTCCATGGCGGCAACCGGGCACACGTCAGTGCTGGCGGTAACGGTAAAGCCCTCGGGCACCTCGGAAACGGCGTCGCGGTGGCTCATCCACACGGTCTGCTCCATGGGCGTGGAGTTAAAGAGCTTGGCGCCGGCCGTGCGCGTGATGGTGGCGCGGCCGTACTCGCCCACCTCGGAGTGGCCGACCTTGCCGCCGAGCGTCACGGCCGTGATCTGATGGCCGTAGCAGAAGCCCAGGACGGGAAGGCCCAGGTCAAAGATGGCGGGATCTATAGACGGAGCGTCCTCGGCATACACGGAAGCCGGACCGCCGGAAAGGATGAGCGCAGAGGCGTTCATCTCGCGAATCTCGTCGGCCGAGATGTCGCAGGGGACAATCTCGGAATACACGTTGAGGTCGCGGACGCGACGGGCAATGAGCTGACCGTACTGCGCACCAAAGTCGAGTACGAGGACCTTTGCGGAAGCCTTTTGATCCATGGTATCCCCCTCTTGTTGGCGGGGAGCCGGTGCCCACCCGCGTGAATGAACGAAAATAACCTCCATAGTGTACACGTTATATGGGGTTTCTCGTCCCTCGCAGCCATCAGCGCACGGCAAACGCACGACCTGGGCCCCTATTTGACGGCAATTGAAGTGTTACCAGACGTTACAGATGATGTAATACGTTTGAACATTGAACGCTCTGTGCCACAATACTGCCGAACGACTCCGCCTCTGCGGCGGCAAATACGATAGGAATACCAGCATGAAGCGCATCCTTCTCATCGCCACGGGCGGCACCATCGCATCGACCGAGGACGGCAACGGCCTCTCCCCCGCCCTGACCGGTGAGGAACTCGCCCAGAGCGTCCCCGAGATCTCGGGCCTCTGCGAGCTCGACGTCGTGCAGCCCATGAACATCGACAGCACCAATATGCGCCCGAGCGACTGGATGCGCATCCGCGATGTCATCGTCGAAGGTTATTCCGACCACGACGGCTTCGTGATTCTGCACGGCACCGACACCATGAGCTACACCGCGGCGGCGCTTTCCTATCTGATTCAGGACAGCCCCAAGCCCATCGTGCTCACCGGCTCGCAAAAGCCCATGGGCAACCCCTTTACCGATGCCAAGCTCAACCTGTACCAGAGTCTGCTCTATGCACTCGACGAGCATTCGCACGACGTCTCGATCGTGTTTGGCGGCGTCGCCATTGCTGGCACGCGCGCCCGCAAGCAGCGCACCATGAGCTTTAACGCGTTCATTAGCGTCAACTATCCGCCCATTGCCTACATCCGCAACGACCGCATTGTGCGCAACGGGCTTCACGGCACTCATCAGAATGAGAGCCCGGTGCGTTTCTACGACAGTATCGATCCGCGCGTATTTGTCCTTAAGCTGACGCCCGGCGTGAACCCGGGTATCCTGGACGCCCTAGCCGATAGCTACGATGCTGTAATTCTTGAGACCTTTGGCATTGGCGGTATTCCCGAGTTTGGCGAGTCCGGCGATTCGTTCCAAGAGGCAATTTTCCGCTGGGTCGATTCGGGTCGCACCGTCGTTATGACCACGCAGGTCCCCGAGGAGGGCCTTGACCTGGGTGTTTATGAGGTCGGCCGAGCTTACGCCGATCATCCGGGTATTTTGCGCGGCGACGATATGACCACCGAGACGCTCGTGGCCAAAACCATGTGGGCGCTCGGCCAGTCACGCGATGCCGCCGAGATCCAGCGCCTGTTCTACAGCCAAGTCAACCACGACCGTATCCCGATGGCGTAATTCAGTTGTCGACGGGTATCCCCTATTCGATGCCCTCGAGAAGCTCTGACACCGTCATGCCGAGTGCGGGCGCGATCTTAAATAGAACCTTGAGCGTGAAATTTGCCGTCCCATCTTCGATTCGGTCGAGGTAGGGTCGGCTGATTCCTGTCGCCACACAAAAATCAACCTTGGAGATACCAAGGTCCCTGCGTGTCTCTTCGACCCGCCTGCCAAGAATCTGTTTCGCACGTTCGTCCATGCAGCCGAGTTTGAAATGGAGCCGAACATAAACGTAAACTATAGTTTACGTTTTGCCGAATACACAGGAGTTTTCTATGTCGGGTTCTTCGGTCCGCATGTACCGAGCCACGCTTCGCACAAACAGCGCACCGCCCAAGCTCGTCGTCGTTGAAGCAGAAGCCCTTTCGCCCGATGAGCGCACGGCATTTGCATTGCTATCAAGTCGCGTCGCCGCCATTCTGGTCCCTTGCCCGGCGCAAGGTGAACTTGCCATCCAATGCCAAGCGCACAGCTGCTCGCTCAATCAGGCTGCCGTGATCGCAACCAGCCAACGCGGTCTGCCCCTTCTCCTGGAAGCCGGTATCGCACTCGCCCTTCGCGGCGCCGGATACGAAAACGAGGCCGCCGCCGACATGGTCTTTAAACCACGATCGAGCGGCGGCCTCGCAGCAGCCATTGAATATGCGTGCAGGCTCGTTGCCTAAAAGGACAAGCTAGAAACCAAAGCCAAAGCCCGTTCCAGTAATCGCCGAGTACATAAAGTAAACGTTGATCACGTTGAGGAACACACCCGTGATGCAACCGTTGCGCAGGTAGCGCTCACACACGATGCGCGCCATGGCGGCGGAGTCATCATTATTTTTTGCCTGGCGTCCCGCCGTAAAGTACGTCGCCACGCTCAGCAGCAGATTGAGTACCGGCAGCGCCAACAGCTCGTAGCTCTTGCCCCAGCGCGTCACCTCGCCGGCGGCGTTAAACTTCGTTGCCACCTCGGGGCCAATGTTGGGGATAACACACGCTGCAACCACCAGCGGGATCACCGCAAGTACGAGCAGCGCAATACCCATGTACCCAGCTTTTTTGCCATATTTAAACATATGCGTCGCCCTTACACGTTAAAGCGGAAGTGCACGACGTCGCCATCGGCCATGACATAGTCCTTGCCCTCAATACGCAGCTTGCCGGCGGCCTTGGCGCCCTGCTCGCCGCCGAGCTCGATGTAGTCGTCGTAGCCAATGACCTCGGCCTTAATAAAGCCGCGCTCAAAATCGGTGTGGATGACGCCGGCGGCCTGCGGGGCGGTCGCGCCCTGACGAACCGTCCAGGCCTTGACCTCCATCTCGCCGGCCGTAAAGAACGACTGCAGGCCGAGCAGCTTGTAGGCAGCCTGAGCGAGCACGTCCAGGCCGGGCTGCTCCAGGCCCAGGCTCTCCAGGTAGTCGGCGGCGTCCTCGGGATCGAGCTCGGAAAGCTCTGCCTCGATCTTGGCGCAGATGGGCAGCGGCTTGACACCATCGATGGGCGCCAGATCGTCGTTGAGCATATCCTCGTCCACGTTGGCCACATACAGGATGGGCTTCATAGTGAGCAGGAACAGGCCCTTGGCAGCAGCGCGCTCCTCATCGGTCATCTCCATGGATGCGGCGCGCTTGCCCTCGTTGAGCCAGGCAAGCAGGCGCTTGGCAACCTCGAACTTGGGCATGAGCTCCTTGTCGCGCTTGGCCTCCTTCTCGAGCTTAGGCAGCTGCTTCTCGAGCGTGCCCATGTCGGCCAGGATGAGCTCGGTCATGATGGTGCCGGCATCGCCGGCGGGATCGACGAACTCGCCCGTGCGGCCCACCTCACGCATGACGTTGGGGTCCTTAAAGTAGCGCACGACCTCGCAGATGGCGTCGGTCTCGCGAATGTTGGCCAGGAACTGGTTGCCCAGGCCCTCGCCCTCGTTAGCGCCCTTCACCAGACCTGCGATGTCGACGAACTCGACCGTCGCCGGCACAATGCGACCCGGGTTAACGATGTCGGCAAGCTTTTGCAAGCGGCTATCGGGCACGTCGACGATACCCACGTTGGGGTCGATCGTGGCAAACGGGTAGTTGGCGGCAAGGCCGGTCTTTTTGGTAAGCGCGGTGAACAGCGTCGACTTGCCCACGTTGGGCAGGCCCACGATACCGATGGAAAGGGACACGACAGCTCCTTTTGGTACAGGTACTTCAAACT
>UQWV01000087.1 GCA_900544845.1 uncultured Collinsella sp.
CTCGAGCATATCGTCGAAGGCTTTATGAAGCACCTGGGCAAGCCGCTCAGTGAGGACATCATCGCTTGGTCCTACATGGACCTGCTCGACCGCTCGACCAAGAACATTCAACTCTCGGTGTCGCACAAGACGCTCGGCGAGCTGCACCCTGCCGACATCGCCGACATTATCGAGCAGCTCGACCCGCGCCTGCGTGCGCAGGTGTTTGCGCAGCTCGATACTGCCCAGGCCGCCGAGGCCATCTCGGAGTTCGATGACGACGAGCTCATGACCGAGATGCTCGAGGGTCTGTCCGACACCGACGCATCGTCGATGCTAGCCATGATGGACCCGGACGATGCAGCCGATCTGATCGACGAGCTCGATTACGAGAAGGCCGAGAAGCTCCTGCGCCTGATGGGCGTCAAGGAGGAGAAGGCGATTCGTAACCTGCTGGGGTATGAGGACAACACCGCCGGCCGCATCATGACCTCGGAGTTTGTCTCCCTGCCCGCCACGGCAACGGTCGGTGACGCCATCGAGGCGATTCGCGAGCTCGACGAGGACTTCGAGAGCGTCTACTACGTCTATACCGAGGATCCGAGCGGCATGCTGACCGGCGTGCTTTCGCTGCGCACGCTGATCGTAGCCGACCGCGACGCCACGCTGGGGCAGCTGGCCTATCGCGACCTGGTCTATGTGTCGCCCGACGAGGACCAGGAAGACGTGACGGACGAGATGACCAAGTACGACCTGGTTGCCATCCCTGTCTGCGACGAGAACCGTCATATCCTGGGTATCGTAACCTTCGACGACGCCATGGACGTTATTGCCGAGGAGCATCAGGAGGACCTGCAGATCGCCGGTGTCGGCTCGGGCGATAGCGCGTCGGACGACTCGACGAACGTGCTCAGCTGGTTTGTGCATCGCCAGTACTGGGTTGTCGTATGGGGCATCGCGTCGTGCATCATGGCGACCGTGCTGGGAACGGCGCTCGGCTCCGCGCATCTGGTGGTGTTCCCCATGTGTGCCATGCCGCTCGTGCTGCTGGCGGCCTCGCGCATGGTGTCGTTCGTCAAGAACTATTTCCTGGAGTATGACGGTCACGACGACGAGCCCAAGCCGTATCTGGGGTTCTTCTTCCAGAGCACGGGCATGGGTCTGATTCTGTCACTCGTGACCTACCTGTGCGCCCAGCTGGTGCGCACCGCCGCGTTCCCCGATGCGCCCATGTTTGAGGAGCAGCTCTTTACCGGCTGCTTTAATATCGCTGCCATCATTTGCCTAGTTGGCAACATGAGCGCCGTGATTTACCTGATGGTGCTGTTCTGGCGTGACGAGCATGACCTCAACACGTCGGGCACCGCCATGAACGTTATTGCCGTCATGATCTCGTGCGTAGCGTACTGCGCCGCTGCGGTGCTGCTCACCATGTCGGTCATTGGTTAGGTGGTCGCGTGCAAAATACCAAGCAAAAGTCGGGCACCAAGCAAAAGTTGACCATCGCGGCCATCTTTGGCGCTATGGGCCCCGGTCTGCTGGCGGCGCTTTCGGGCAATGACGCCGGCGGCATTGCAACGTATTCCAGTGCGGGCGCCAGCTATGGCTACAAGATGCTCTGGATGCTTCCCGTCATGACTGTGCTGCTCATCGTGACGCAGGAGACCGCGGCGCGCTGCGGCTGCGTCACGGGCAAGGGCCTGGCATCGCTCATCCGCGAGCGCTTTGGTGTGCGCAAGAGCGTGTTGGCCATGGCGGCGCTGTTGATCGCCAACACGGCTGTGACCATTTCGGAGTTTGCGGGCATCGCCAGCGGCCTTGCTCTCTTTGGCGTGCCGGCGAGCATCTCGGTGCCGTTGGTGGCGCTGCTGGTGTGGATGCTTACCATGTCGGGTAGTTTCCAGCGCATCGAGAAGATTCTGCTGCTGGTGAGCTGCGTGTTCGTGACCTATATTGTCGCCGCGTTTATGGCTGGCCCCAACTGGGGTGAGGTCGCGGTCGACCTGGTCGTGCCTAACATTCAAAATGACCCCAGCTACGTGTCGCTCGTGGTCGCAACGATCGGTACCACCATCGCGCCGTGGATGATTTTCTTGGCGCAGAACAACGTGGTCGATAAGAACGCGGGCGAGGACGATATTGTGCTGCAGCGCATCGATACCGTGAGCGGCTCGCTTGCCGCCGATGTCATTGCCGGCTTCATTATCATCACGACCGGTACGGTGCTGTTCCCGGCGGGTATTCAGATTAGCGATGCCGCCGATGCCGCCCGCGCGCTGGAGCCTATTGCGGGTCAGTGGTCCACGGTGCTGTTTGCCTCGGGCCTGGTCGCGGCGAGCTTCTTGGCCGCCTGCGTGCTGCCGGGCGTTACGTCGAGCGCTATCTGCGAGGCATTTGGCTGGGAGCGCGGTGCCGACCGCAGCTGGGACGAGGCCCCGGTCTATCGCGGCATCATTACGGCCATCATCGGTATCTCTGCCGTACTGGTGCTTATGCCCGGCGTCGATCTGTTCCAGATTATGATGACCTCGCAGGTCATCAACGGCGTGCTACTGCCCGTGGTTCTGGTGTTCCAGGTGGTTATTGCCGCTGACCGTCACATTATGGGCACTAACCGCAACGGCCGCGTGTGGAATGTGCTCACTTGGGCGACTATCGGTGTGATTACGGTGCTGACTGTCGTCATGTTCGTTCTGCAGGCGATGGGTTACAGCGCTTAACGCCCACTTTTGCTTCCGAACAGGCCGCAGCGATGGGCTGCGGCCTGTTTTTTGTCTGCTATAGGGTGTTAGTTATATAGCAATGGACAAAAAATGCCAAATATGAGTACTGTTGCTAAGTGAATAGCATTTACATCCTAAAAGATAATGAACATAGCCTTTAGTATGTTCATTAAAATTGGCTCCAATACGCCTTAAACCAGTCAGGTTGGCTGCTTTAGGGGGTTGTAGGGGTCGCTCGGACGTCATTTTGGGTGGTTTTGCCTGCTACTAAAATGGTAACAGTACTCATATTTGCCCTTTTTTGCCCACAGACCTTTGAGGGTGCGGCGAAAAGGGCTTGTTTTGATTGTTTGGGGCAGGCACGAGGCGCGGAAACGATGTCTGGAGCGACGGAGCGGCCTGGAATTCATCCGTAGAGGTCTTCATTGGCTGCGCCAGGAGTGTCCCTAACTGCCGGAGGGGGTGTCTGCCGTGGCAGACACCCCCTCCGGATGTGGGAAGTTTGCGCTGCAGGTTACTTGTCGGTGCCCAGCTTGTGCGGCTTGAGAGCGAGCGCATTGACGAGTGCGTCGGTGGCAGACTTGACGGCTGCCGGCTGCGGATCGTTGACGTGATCCTCGGGGTGTACGGGCAGGTCCTTCTTGACGGCATCGTGGATCAAGTTGAGGTACTCAGTCACGCCAGTGGTCGATAGGTGCGTGCCATCGCCATCGAACAGGTCGTTGCGGTTGGCACTGTATCCGTACCAATCGATAACGCGCACGTTCTTGTAGCGCGTAGCGGCGTTGGCGATGGCCTGGTTGGTAGAGCCAACCCACGGCTGCGGGCTGCGCGTGTTCACAAACACCACAATACGCTTATCTCCTGCATCGGCCATGATGGCGTCGATCTGGTCGTCGGTTACCAAGCCGTTGGTGCCCAGGGCAAAGACCACGATCTTGCCGGCAAGGTTCTGCTGGATATAGCCCTCAAATGTCGTGCGCCCCGCATCAAACTGGCGGCCCTTTTCGGCATCGATATGGCTGTGCGGGAACACGCCGTCAAAGGTGTCTACGGCACGCAGCGACACGGAGTCGCCGATCATAAGCAGATCGTAGGAGCCATCGGGGAAGCCGTCGTTGTCCTTGTCGGTGTCGTCGGCCGCCTGCTGGTCGGTGGGCGCGGTGTTCTTGGCTTCCTTGTTCAGAACTTCGGCGCCCTCGCCGCTCAGCGCAGACGTCTCGGGCACAAAGATCAGGCCGCCCAGTGCAACGACCAACACGACAGCGCAGGCTGCGCAGACAGGGATGTGCGTGCGTGCCCAGTTGGCGGGCGTGGTGGTGCCATCGCGGAATTCGGCGACGGTGCGCCCAAAGGCGCCCTTCCTAAACGGAGTCTCGATAAAGCGATAGCAGCACTCTGCCACGGCGACCACCAACAACACCTGCAAAATGTACTGCCACCACGGCGTATCGTTGATGTTGGCGACCGGGTTCATGAGGAGCAGCAGCGGATAGTGCCACAGGTAGATGCTGTAGGAGCGCTTGCCAACCCACACGAGTGGCTCGGCGGATAGCGCGCGGGCAACCATTCCCTGGGGCTGCACGCAGGCCGCGATGACCATGAGCGTGAGGATCGAGCACAGCAGCGTGCCTCCGCGATACTGGAAGGCGGTGTAGCCGTTGGTGAGCGCGACCATGGCGGCAAGGCCAACCAGACCCACGACGCCCAACACATCGATGGATGCGGGCGAGGACCAAAAACGCACGAGGGCGCTCGGCTGTGCCGGGGCGGTCTCGGCTGCTTCGTCGGCCTTCTCGCCAGGTTTGCCCTCGGCGTTCTTGCCGTGCTTGGCGGCGCCAGCCAAGCGATTGAGCCCCAAACGATGAGCGAGACGCACCGGCGCCAGGTCGCGATCGGGGATAAAGGCCATCCAGGCACCCAGCAGCAGCGAGAACACGCGGGTGTCGGTGCCGTAGTACACGCGGCTGGGGTCGGCGGCAGGGTTGTAAAGCACCGTCATGGCGAGGGCAGATACCGCGGCAAGGCCCAGAACCACGCGGCGCGTGTTGGGCTTGCTCACATGCATGGATACCATGGCAAACAGCAGCGGCGGCCAAATCAGGTAGAACTGTTCCTCGATGGCAAGCGACCAAAAGTGCGTGAGCGGTGAGGGGTCGCCCAGAGCATTGAAGTACGAGACGTTTTGAGCAATCTGCCACCAGTTGTTAAAGAACAGCAGCGACGGCAAGATGTCGGGGCGCATCTTGGTGAGCATCACGTGGTTGAAGACGGTGCACAGCGCGCAGGTCACCACCACGACGGTTACCACGGCGGGGACCAGGCGACGGATGCGGCGAATCCAGAAGCTCTTGAGGTCGATGCGGCCGGTCTTAGCGACTTCGTTGAGCAGCAAGCGCGTGATCAGATAGCCCGAAAGCACAAAGAAGATCGTGACGCCGAGCAGACCGCCCTGCGCCCACGTGAGGTTAAGGTGATAGAGCACCACCGCGACGACGGCGAGCGTACGCAGGCCGTCAAGGGCAGGGATGTAGCGGGATTTGGGGCGAGCAGGCGTCTGCTCCGCGGCGGGAGTGTTGGCGCGGCCCGCGTTGTTGGCAGAAGCACGATGGGGGCTCACGGTGCGTCGCGGTTCGTTGGCACGGCGTTCGCCCTTCACGCGTTCGTGCGGCGCCGGCTCGTTGCCCGTGCGGCGTCGACCGCGCGAGCCCGATTGCGAGAGTTGTTCCATAAAACATCATCCAATGACGAGAATAATCAGCACGCCTTCATTGTAGCTGCCTGCTCCTGTGAATGCTTGCTGCTGGCGCAAGCTCAAGCGCGCGTCCACATCAAAGTGAACTAAAGTTATAGGGGGTGCGAGAGTGCACGATCGACGGCTGCGGTGGGCATAAGGCCCGCAGATGAGGAGGTTTCCATGGCAGATCGTGGCATCGTTGCGGTGTTCGGCAGCATGAACATGGACCTTTCGGTGGCGTGCGAGCGCATACCGCGTGCGGGCGAGACCGTCGGCGGCAGCGGGTTTATCACCAACGCCGGCGGCAAGGGCGCCAATCAGGCCGTAGCTGCCGCGCGTATGGGCGCGTGCACGCACATGATCGGCGCGGTCGGTCGCGACGCGTTCGGCGCATCGCTCGTGGTGGGGCTCCAAGACACCGGCGTGGACTGTGACTTTGTAGTGCATCGCGATGACGTGGAGACGGGAACGGCGACCATCATTCGCTGCGAGGGCGACAACCGCATCGTACTGTCACCGGGCGCCAACCATGCGCTTGCGGGCGCGGACGTTGCCCGCGCGCTGAGGCGTCTGGTGGCCCATGAGCTCGACGGCGACGCCAGCGAGATTGCCCCGGCTGCCGGAAGCGTCTTTATCGCCCAGGGCGAATGTGACCTTGCAGCGACGGCCGAGGCGCTTGTTTGCGCTCGCGAGCTGGGGTTCTATACGGTCTTTAATCCGGCGCCTGCCTGCGAGCTGCCTGCGGAGGTCTGGCCTGCGGTCGACCTGGTCTGTCCCAACGAGACCGAGTGCCAGGTGCTGACGGGCATTCTGCCCACGGATGATGCGAGTTGCGTCGCCGCGCTCAATGC
>UQWV01000088.1 GCA_900544845.1 uncultured Collinsella sp.
GTGGCGTCCTTTGCCTTGTCCTCGGCGGCCTTCTGAGCCTCTGCCGCAGCATCGAGCTCGTTGCGCACGTCGGCAAGCTCCTTTTGGGCCTGCTCGAACTTGAGCTTAAAGTCGTTGTCGGCGGCTTCCTCACCGGCGCGGATAGCGGCTTCCACCATCTCGTCCTCGGTCATCGTCGCCTCCTTGTTGGAATCCTCTACCTGGTTCTCGGCAGCCTCGGCGGCCTCGGCCTCGTTAGCCTCGGTATCGTCGACGGCCTCTACGGGAATCTTCACGTCCTTCTCCTCAGAGTCAACGGGGGCGGCGCCAGCGGCGGCCGCCTCCGTGCGAGCTTTACGGGCGGACATGATTACTTGTCCTCGTCGTCCACAACCTCGTAGTCGGCGTCGACGACGTCATCGTCGGCAGGCTGGGCACCGGCGGCACCGTCGGTCTGCTGCTGAGCGTCGGCGTAGACAACCTGGGCCAGCTCGTAGGCCACAGACTGCAGGGACTCGCCGGCGGCCTTGATGGCCTCGACGTCAGAGCCCTCGAGCGCCTTCTTGGCGTCGGCGATAGCGGCCTCGGCCTTGGACTTCACGTCGGCGGAAACCTTGTCGCCCAGCTCGTTGAGGGTCTGCTCGGTGGAGTAGCACAGGCTGTCGGTCTGGTTGCGGACCTCGACCTCTTCCTTCTGCTTCTTGTCCTCCTCGGCATGAGCCTCGGCGTCCTTGACCATACGATCGACTTCGTCGTCGGACAGAGCGGTGGAGCCGGAGATGGTGATCTGCTGCTCCTTGCCGGTGCCCTTGTCCTTAGCGGAGACCTTGACGATGCCGTTGGCGTCGATGTCGAAGGTGACCTCGATCTGCGGCACGCCGCGGCGGGCAGCCGGGATACCGGTCAGCTGGAACTTACCGAGCGACTTGTTGTCGCGGGCAAGCTCGCGCTCGCCCTGGAGCACGTTGATCTCGACGCTGGTCTGGTTGTCGGCGGCGGTGGAATAGACCTCGGTCTTGGAGGTCGGGATCGTGGTGTTGCGGTCGATCATCTTGGTCATGATGCCACCCATGGTCTCGACACCCAGCGACAGCGGGGTAACGTCGAGCAGCAGGATGCCCTCGACGTCGCCGGTGAGCACGCCGCCCTGGACGGCAGCGCCGTCGGCAACGACCTCGTCGGGGTTCACGGACATGTTGGGCTGCTTGCCGGTCATGGTCTTGACGAGCTCCTGGACGGCGGGCATACGAGTGGAGCCGCCGACGAGGATGACCTCGGTCAGATCGGAGAGCTTAAGCTTGGCGTCGCGCAGGGCGTTGGTGACAGGCTGCTTGCAGCGCTCGAGCAGGTCGCGGGTGATCTTCTCGAACTCGGCGCGGGTCAGCGTGTAGTTGAGGTGCAGCGGGCCAGACTGGTTCATGGTAATGAACGGCAGGTTGATGGTGGTCTGCTGGGCGGCGGAAAGCTCCTTCTTGGCGTTCTCGGCGGCCTCCTTCAGACGCTGCAGGGCCATGGGGTCCTGACGCAGGTCGACACCGTTCTCCTGCTGGAACTTATCGGCCATCCAGTCGATGACGCGCTGATCCCAGTCGTCGCCGCCCAGGTGGTTGTCGCCCGAGGTGGACAGAACCTCAAACACGCCGTCTGCGAGGTCAAGGATGGAGACGTCGAAGGTACCGCCGCCCAGGTCGAAGACCAGGATGCGCTGGTCGGTGCCCTGCTTGTCCAGGCCATAGGCCAGAGCAGCAGCGGTCGGCTCGTTGACGATACGCTTGACGTTGAGGCCGGCGATCTTACCGGCGTCCTTGGTGGCCTGACGCTGGGCGTCGTTGAAGTAGGCCGGGACGGTGATGACGGCGTCGGTGACGGTCTCGCCCAGATACTTCTCGGCGTCGGCCTTCATCTTTGCGAGCGTCATGGCGCTCACCTGCTCGGCGGTGTAGTCCTTGCCCTCGATGTTGACGACGGCACGGCCACCCTGGCCCTCCTTGACCTCGTACGGCACGGTCTTGATCTCGGAGGTGCACTCGGAGTACTTGCGGCCCATGAAGCGCTTGATGGAGAACACGGTGTTCTTGGGGTTGGTGACAGCCTGGTTCTTAGCGGCCTTACCCACGACGCGGTCGCCGTCGGCACGGAAGCCCACGACGGACGGGGTGGTGCGGTCGCCCTCGGCGTTCACGATAATGGTCGGAGAACCACCCTCGAGAACGGCCATTGCGGAGTTAGTAGTACCAAGGTCGATACCAAGAATCTTACCCATTAGAAATTCCCTCTCTCTTGTGCGTTTGCACCGACTCGGCGGTCTGCCGAGCGGTGTTTCGGCTTGTCTTTCAGGATGTAGTGTATCCCCTTATGGGCCGGAATATACAAAATCTAAGTCAATTCATATAAGATTTCTTATTGCCAAGAGTTTAGGTTCGCAAATGCGCAGGTAGACGCACTGTTTGAGTTCTAGGCAAATCTATCGAGATCTATGTAGAGATGACTGAGGTTTGGGTCCGAGGGTGCCTGGGGCTGCCTTACGGAAAGCTCGTCCCGGTTTGAGCGTGGATTCCGGGCCGCGGTTTCCGTCTGAAGGCTCAACCGGAAACCGTATCCCGTTTTGAGAGCTGATACCGGGTCGCAGTTTCCGCTAGCGGGCCCAACCGGAAACTGCAACCCGGTTTTCGGCCAAATAACGGGATGCCCTTTCCGCAGGCGCGCTCAATAGCTCAATATTTCAAGTCACCTTTAGCTAACATTTGCGCAGCTCAACAGCCCCACCTGCGCGTTTTTTAGTAAACCTTGGCATACTCGGCGAACGGTATGAAGATGCCGGCCAGAGGGTATTGCAAACGGTCGCTCCCGTGGTATGTTTTTGCCCGAATCAAACCGGCGCGCATCGTCTGTAGCGTCGGTCAACAGAGAGGAAACTACCATGGCTCATCCCGTAATTGATGCCGACGAGTGCATCGCTTGTGGCGTTTGCGTCGACTCCTGCCCCGCTGGCGTTCTGGAGCTCCAGGACGTCGCTACCGTCGCTGACGAGGACTCCTGCGTCGCTTGTGGCGCCTGCCAGGACGCTTGCCCCGCTGGCGCGATCACCGAGATCGTCGAGGAGTAACAACTCCCCCACCTGCACACTCAAAAGTACACCGTGCACAAAAAAGGAGGCCTCCGCATCGCCGCGGAGGCCTCCTTTTGCATGTGTGCTAGGACAAATCGTCCTCGTAAGGCATTAAATCGGCAAGGTAGCCTTTCTCCTTGAGCATCGCCTCGATCTCGTCGAGGGTTTGCTCGTCCTCCGCCGCGATGCGATGGAAGTGATAGCCGCTCGTCACCGTTAGTAGCGGGAAACTCTTGCCGCTCTCGATATCGTGCAGGTAGCGCTCAACATCGCGACGATTGCGGATGTCCAGGTCGGCCGTGATCTTACCGTACACGCGGTGATTGACGATCACGTTGAGCACGGCACCACCGGCGTCGACGATACTCGTGAGCTCATCGCCTGCCTGCTCCACGCCGTGGCGAACCTTGACCAAGCGCGTGGGCACGGCGGGGCTGCTGGGGGCCTCCTGCAGCACATAACCACGGTTGGTCGCCACGATATCGTGCCCATCGGCACGCAGCAGGGCGATGTCTTGCACGACAACCTGGCGGCTCACACCCACCTCGCGAGCAAGTGCACTGCCGGAGACGGGGTCTTTGGCTCGCTCGAGCACGCCCATGATGGCACGGCGACGCTCGCGGGCGTCCATTATTTACCGTCCAGCAGACGCAGGTGCTTAAGCGAGAGGTCGAGGATCGGCGCAGAGTGCGTCAACGCCCCCGAGCTAATAAAGTCAACGCCCAGGTCGGCGAGCGCACGGATATTGTTGGCATCCACGTTGCCCGAGCACTCGGTCTTGGCACGGCCGGCGATAAGCTCAATCGCGGCTGCCATATCGTCGTGGGTCATGTTGTCGAGCATAATGATATCGGCGCCGGCCTCCACGGCCTCGCGCACCATGTCCAGGTTCTCGCACTCGATCTCGACCGTCGTGGTAAACGATGCATGGGCGCGCGCCATCTCGATCGCGCGCGTCACGCCACCGGCGGCATCGATGTGGTTGTCCTTGAGCATGACGGCCGTCGACAGGTTGTAACGGTGGTTGCTGCCGCCGCCGATCTCAACCGCCGCCTTTTCAAACACACGCATGCCCGGCGTGGTCTTGCGCGTGTCGACGAGCACGGTCTTGGTGCCCTCGAGCGCCGCGGCCATGCTGTGCGTGTAGGTAGCGATGCCGCTCATACGCTGCAGGTAGTTGAGTGCCACGCGTTCGCCCGAAAGCAGCACGCGCGCATCGCCGCGCACCTGACCCACATGGTCGCCGGCGTGCACCTCGTCGCCATCGGCAACGTCGAGCAGCACCGAGCTCTGCGAATCCAGCAGCTCAAAGGTGCGGGCAAACACATCCAAGCCGGCGATGATGCCGTCGGCCTTGGCGATAAGTTCCACCGTGGCGGGACGCGCCGTGGGGCACACGCTCGCCGTGCTCACATCCTCAAAGGTAATGTCCTCGCGCAGAGCCTGCAGAATCAGATCATCGACGACGAGCTTCATGGTAATGGGATTCATGGTCTACTCCTCCACGGCCTGCGTGCCGGCGGCACGGGCCAAATCATCGATTGCCAGGATGTCGGCGCTCAGGGCGCGATGACGGCCATCGAGCGCGGGATCGCCCGCCTGCTCCACAGCCAGCGACTCGCCGGTACGCATGTACCACGCGGCGCGACGACCCCAGACCAGCGCCTCGAGCAGGCTGTTTGATGCAAGGCGGTTCTTGCCGTGAACGCCGTTGCAGGCCGTCTCGCCCGCGGCGTAGAGCTCGGGCATCGAGGTGCGGCCGTCCTTATCGACCCATACGCCGCCCATAAAGTAGTGCTGCGTGGGCGTAACGGGGATGGGCTCGTCCAAGATGTCGCGGCCGTCCTCCAGGCAGCGTGCGCGGATGTTGGCAAAGTGCCCGGTCACCACATCGCGCTCGACGGGGGCAAAGCTCAGCCACTCGTGCTCGGTACCGTCCTGCTTCATCTGCTCGCGAATGGCGGCGGCGACCACATCGCGCGGCTGAAGCTCGTCGGTAAAGCGCTCGCCGGCGGCGTTGAGCAAAATCGCGCCCTCGCCGCGGCAGCTCTCGCTGATCAGGAAGGTGCGGCCCGGCTGCGGCGAGAACAGTCCCGTGGGGTGAATCTGCACGTAGTCCAGGTGCTCCATCTTAATGCCATGCTCCTGAGCAATGTAGCAGGCATCGCCCGTGAGCTGCGGGTAGTTAGTCGAATGGTCGTACACGCCGCCGATACCGCCCGTCGCCCACAGCGTATGGCGGGCATGGATCTTAAACGGCTCGCCGGCATGCACGCCCTCGGCGGCATTTGTCAGCTCGTCGGCGGGACGAACCGAGTTGTCCTCGTCCACGGAAACGGCGACGACACCGGCACACACCGTGGCGCCGTCACGCTCGCCCGTCAGGATGTCGGTCATGGCCACGTGCTCCAAAATCTGCACGTTATCCAGCTTGCGAACGGCCTGGAGCAGCTTGGTCGTGATCTCCTTGCCCGTAATGTCGGCATGAAAGGCAATGCGCGGACGGCTGTGCGCGCCCTCGCGGGTAAAGTCGAGGCCGCCGTCGGCCTTGCGCTCAAAGTCCACGCCCATCGCCAGCAGGTCGTTGATGACCGAGCGGCTCGAGCGAATCATGATGTCGACGCTCTCGCGGCGGTTCTCGTAGTGGCCGGCGTGCATGGTGTCCTCAAAGAAGGCATCGTAGTCCGAGCCTTCGGGCAGCACGCAAATGCCGCCCTGCGCGAGCATCGAATCGCACTCGTCGACAGCGCCCTTGGAGAGCATGATCACGCGCGTGCTCGTCGGCAGATTGAGGGCCGCGTACAGACCCGCCACGCCGCAGCCGGCAATAACGACGTCGCACTCCATATCGGGGTATTGCTTGGTTTCCACAGGAATCCTCTCCCTTGTAATGTGACATAAGGGACCGTCCCTCATGCAACATTGTTCTAGCGCGCTGCGTACTCGAGCATACGGTCGAGCGTGAGCTTGGCCTGGTCTGCCGCCTCGTCCGAGACGCCGATCTGCACCTCGCCCTCGCCCGTCTCCAGGCAGCGCACGAGCTTTTCGAGCGTGATGAGATCCATGTTGACGCAGGTGGGCTGCACCGCGGG
>UQWV01000089.1 GCA_900544845.1 uncultured Collinsella sp.
GTTCCCGCAGCAGTACCAGCAGGGATATCAGCAGCCGTACCAGCAGATGCCGCAGCAGCAGTACAACCCCTGGGCCCAGCAGACGCCTCCGCAGCCTTACCAACAGTGGCCTCAAAGTTTTCAACAGCAAATGCCGCCGACGCAGAGTTCTCAACAACCAGCAGCTCAAATGATGTATCCTAATGCAGTAAATCAGTATGCACAGCCACAACCGGACGTGTTCGTAAGCGATCGCGGCAACGCCGCGCTGGGCTATCTGGCGCAAAATCAAGCGTGCGGCGCAACCGATCTTGCGAGGGCGTTTGGAAACTCGGCCCCCACTTGGTCACGCACGCTCAATGACTTGGCGCAGGCCGGCTTGGTCATCAAGCATGGCCAGAAATACCATCTGACCGAACTCGGCGCCGCTCGCGTGCGAGCTCAGAGCTAAAGAACGGGAGAGACAGTGGACGAGGAAGCAAGCATCATCCTGGGGGATGCCATCGCCTTTTGCCAGCGCGACGGCCAAGATGCACGCCTCATCAACATGCTGGGGCAATCGCGCGCCATAAGCCTGACCGAAGATACGCTCACGATCGAGGCCCCCTCGCGCTTTGCCATCGCGCAGCTCAAAAAGCATCAGCCGACTATTGAGGCTTATCTGGAAGAAATCGCCTTTGCACCGATTGCGCTCGACATCGTGGCGCCGCAAGGCGCCGCGACGGAATCCGCTGCCGCGACGGCGCCCGCCACGGCTCCCGCTGCTTCCCCGACGGTACCAGCCTCCGCAAGCGACGTGCCGACAATCGAGCACCAGCACAGCAATGTTTCCCGTGAAACCATGGCGCCGTTGACGAGCGCGGCGACGACGTCAACGAACGCACCCGTCACGCACATGCCCATCGCTCACGACGCAGCGGCGGGCGCGGATTCGGGCATTGCAATCAAGAACACGCTCTCGGCCGACGATTTTCGCCGCATGATGAACCAGATGAAGGGCGGAGCGCCGACTAAATCCACGCAAGCTGCGACCCCCGCTTCACCCATGCCAGCACCAACCGTGCCGGCCGAGCAGAATACGGATGGAGCCCCGCTCGCCGCGAACTCAAAATTTACCTTTGAGAACTTTGTCTACGGCCCCGAGAACAGCCATGCCTATCGCTCGGCGCTCAAGTTTGCCGCCCTCGCGGACGAGCGCGGCACATGCACATCACTGTTCATCTACGGCAAATCGGGCCTGGGCAAGACGCATCTGCTGCTTGCCATCAAAAACGAGCTCGCCGAGAAGTCGCCCGAGATCAAGGTCAAGTATGCCAACTCCCAGGCATATCTGGACGACCTGATGACCGAGTTCGACCGCCAAAAGAAGAGCAACGCCCCCATCATGCAGGCGTACCACGGTGTGGACGTGCTCATCATCGATGACATCCAAAACATCATCGGCAAGCGCGCGAGCGTGGACTACTTTTTCCAGCTCGTGGACGAGTTCATCCGCAACAACAAGAAAGTCGTCATCGCGGCAGACCGCGCCCCCAAGGATCTGAGCATGGACGAGCGTCTGACCAGCCGCTTCAACGCCGGCATGCTCTGCCTGGTCGCAGAGCCCAGCTACGAGATGAAATACAAGATCTTGCAGCGCTATTACGAGAACACCATCGTCGCCGCTCCCGAGGCAGGCGACGACTCGCTGCTGGCGGCCTATGGGGGCGACGGCGGACACCTGACCGACGAGCACTTTAAACACATGGCCGAGGTCTCGGGCACCAACATCCGCGAACTCGAGAGCTTTTGCGAGCGCTGCGCCGGCGAGGCGGGTGACCGCGAGCGCGAGGGCGGGGAGCTCACCTTTGACGATATCGACGCCATCGCCAGCCAGTACTTCGACACATCGGCCAAAAAGATCAACGTGCAAACGGTTCAGTCCGTCATTGAAGAGCAGTACGGCGTGACGCACGAGGAGCTCATCGGCCCGCGACGCAACGCCAATATCGCCAAGGCACGCCACATTGCCATCTATCTGGCCATCGAGATGTGCGAGATGACGACCACGGCGGTGGGCGCCGAATTTGGCAACCGCAACCACTCGACCGTCAGCACGAGCTACAAAAAGGTCCAGAAGATGATCCAGGAAGACCGCACCGTCACCGAAGATCTCAAATCGTTGCGCGATAAAATTACACTGCGCTCGTAGGGAAATAGAGACACCTGTTGAAAACTTGTCAAAACCACGGGCATAAGGTGTCTAAAACCCAACCCGCGGTGATGAAAAGTTTTGCGCAGGTTTTGAACGTGGAAAACCACCCCCGTTGCACACAGGTTGCTGTCGATTTTCTTTCTGGGTCTGACCTGCGTCTTTGGGAGTAATCAACAGTTTCGTCAGTGCTATTACTATTATTAAGATATTTATATCTAAAGAAAGGTATTAAAAGATGAAGTTCACCGTCAGCCAGAGCTCGCTTACACAAGCCATCGGCGTCGTTATGAAGGGTGTCGCTTCGGCATCCACCCTTCCCATCCTGTCGGGCGTGCTCGTCAAGGCGCAAGACGGCATCTTGGAATTCCAGACCTCTAACTACACCATCTCGATCCGTCATCGCATCGCGGCGCATGTCGAAGAAGAGGGCGAGATGGTTATCCCCTGTAAGATGCTCTCCAATATCACCAAGACTCTCCCCGATGCCCCGGTCACCTTTGA
Organism: uncultured Collinsella sp.; assembly: GCA_900544845.1. GTDB lineage: Bacteria > Actinomycetota > Coriobacteriia > Coriobacteriales > Coriobacteriaceae > Collinsella. The sequence continues at coordinate 2,675 of UQWV01000089.1, forward strand.
GCTGTCCGAGCGCCAGGTGCTGATTGGTTGCGAGAAGAGCTCGTTCCGCCTGAACACGCTCGATGCCAATGACTTCCCCGAGTTTCCGGCCTATGCCATCGAGAGTGCCGTGGAGCTGCCGACCGATATCTTGTCCGAGATGGTCGGCCGCGTGTGGCGCGTCACCTCGACCGACAAGGCCCGCCCCATCCTGGGCGGCGTGCACATGAAGGTCGAGAACAACACCGTGCGCCTGGTGGCGACCGATTCCTTCCGCTTGGCCGTGTGCGATACGCAGGTCGAGACCTCGACCCTCGAGGGCTCCTTTGAGCTCAACGTTCCGGCTGACGCCTTTAACGACGCACTGAACATCATGGCCAGCCAAGCGACCATCATGATCGGGGCTACCGACACCCAGGTCGTCTTTGAGGCCGGCAACACCACCTACGTGTCGCGCCGCATCGAGGGCGTGTACCCCAACTACAAGCAGCTCATCCCCGATTCGTGCGTGACGAGCGTCAAGATCGACGTCGCCGCCTTTAACGCCGCCCTCAAGCGCGTGGCCGTTATCGCGAGCGCCAACCCCGCCGTCAAGTTCGAGATTGATGTCGAGAACGGGCAGATGGGCCTGTCCTCCATCTCCAATGACCAGGACCTTGCGCAGGAGACGATCGATGTCGAGGCCGAGGGCGAGTCGGGTACCATCGCCTTCAACTACCACTACATCTTCGGCTGCCTCAATGCCCTGTCCAAGGAGAAGGAGATCACGCTGGAGCTCAAGAGCTACTCGCAGGCGGGCATCTTCAAGTCCTACGACAAGATCAACTACCTGTACCTGGTCATGCCGGTTCGCATCTAGCGCTGCGCCATGACCATGTTCGCCCGCGATCTTTCCGTCGCGCACTACCGCAGTTTCGAGAGCTATCGTCTTGCCCTGGACGAGGGCGTGACGATACTTGCGGGACCCAACGCGGCGGGAAAGACCAATCTCATAGAGGCGCTGCAGCTGCTGACGAGCGGCGCCTCGTTTAGGCATCCGACCGCAGCCGAGCTCGTCCATGATGGCGTGGGCTCGTGCAAGATCGAGCTGAGGCTCGAGGGCGACGGCCGCGTACTTGATATGGGATTGAGTGCGGAGGACGGTAAACGCTCGTTTAGCCGCAACGGCAAGAGATGCTCTGCCGCCGGTGTGCGCGGGGTTCTGCCGAGCGTGCTGTTTTGCCCCGACCATCTGGACATGGTTAAGCGAGGCGCCAGTGTGCGCCGCGCCGCCCTCGACGACTTTGGCATGCAACTGAGCGCACGCTATGCCGATCTTGCGAGCACCTATGGTCGCTGCGTGACCCAGCGCAACGCCTTGCTCAAGGAAACCTGGTGCTGCCGCGAGATGCTCGGCGCGTGGAACGATTCGATTGCCCGCGCGGGCGCGGCTCTGCTCGTGCACCGGTTGGCCCTGCTCGACCGGCTGGCGGGCCATGTGCGTACTGCCTACGGGCAAGTGGCGTCCGGTGAAGCCGCCAACGTGTCCTATGCATCCACGCTGGGGGATTTGCCCCAGGTCGAGGATCGCGAAGAGCTGAAGGGCTGGGCGTACGAGCGCATGCTGGCTGCCCTTGATGGGCACGCCGACGAGGAAATTCGCCGCGGCGTGACGTTGGTGGGACCGCATCGCGACGAGATTGAGTTTACCGTTGCGGGTCGCTCCGCCCGTTCATTTGCCAGCCAAGGACAGCAGCGAACGTTGGTACTGTCCTGGAAGGTGGCCGAGGTGGCCGTGGCTCGCGATGTTCTGGGTACTGCTCCGCTGTTGCTTCTGGACGACGTGATGAGCGAGCTCGACGGCGAGCGCCGCGGTGCTTTTCTGCGGCTGATCGGCGATGATATCCAAACGGTCATAACCACGACCAACCTGGGATACTTTACCGATGACCTGCTTGATCGAGCCAAGGTGGTGAGCATGGGTGAGACGTGCTAATTACGAGCGCGAGAGCGAGACGGTCGCCTTCAGTGGGTTTTTGAACGCAGAGCGCCAGCGCATCCTGGCGTCGGCGACGCCTGAGCGCCGTGCGCAGATGGAAGCTGCCGAGGAGTCGCGCGCGGTCTATCGCGCGTGGAACGCGGTGTGCTCGGGCACGCGCGAGGGGCGGCATGTGACGGGTCTGCGCTACCTGCCCGAGTCCAATGAGCTGCTGGTATATCTCGATTCGCCCTCGTGGACGCAGGAAATGACGCTGTTGCGTGAGATCATCCGCGCGCGCATGGAGCGCGCCGGTGCGCATGTGGACGGCCTGGTGTTCAAAACCACCGCACCCGGTCACACGCCGCCCGCCGCCAAGGAGCGCCTGCGCCCGGCGACGACCGAGCGCCCGCCGGCCCCGCACGCCGACCTAAGTGAGGCCGAGCGCACCGAGATTGAGCGCCAAGTGGCGCCCATCGAAGACCAAAAACTGCGCGAGGCCCTCGAGAATGCCATGAGAGCCAGTGCCGAGTGGGCCAAGGGCGTGCAAAGTAAAAAAGAGCCTTAAATCGCATCTGGTGGCCTTGTAGAGCCAAATACCCTCGTTCCCGAGGGTATTTTTTTACGATAAACTAGTAAGGCTGTACACATTTTCTTGACTGAAGGAGGACGTGTGGCAAACGAAAACGATTACGATGGCGGCGAGATTAAGATTCTCGAAGGTCTCGAGGCCGTTCGTAAGCGCCCGGGCATGTATATCGGCTCGACGAGCGCCAGCGGTCTGCATCACCTGGTGTGGGAGATCGTTGACAACTCCGTCGACGAGGCCATGGCCGGTTTCTGCACCGAGATCCAGGTGACGGTCCACGCCGACAACTCCATCACGGTCGTCGACAACGGGCGCGGCATCCCCGTCGACGAGCACCCTGTTAAAAAGATCCCGACGCTCGAGGTCGTCATGACGATCTTGCACGCCGGCGGTAAGTTCGATAACTCGGCCTATAAGGTTTCGGGCGGCCTGCACGGCGTTGGCATCTCCGTCGTCAACGCACTGTCCAAGCGCGTGGTCGTTCAGGTTCGTCGCGACGGCAACACCTACGAGATGGAGTTCTCGCGCGGCAAGACCGTTAAGAAGATGGAGGTCGTGGGCACCTCGGATTCGACGGGCACCACCGTCACCTTCTGGCCCGACGACGAGATCTTCGAGACATGCATCTACGATTTCGATACGCTGCACAACCGTCTGCAGGAGACGGCGTTCCTCAATAAGAACCTCAAAATCGTGCTGACCGACGAGCGCGAGGCGACTCCCCATGTGGAGGAGTTTTGCTACGAGGGCGGCATCATCGACTTCGTCAAGTTCCTCAACGAGGGCAAGGACGTCCCCGAGGCCTTTAAGGAGCCCATCTACATCGAGGGCAAATCGGACCCGG
>UQWV01000090.1 GCA_900544845.1 uncultured Collinsella sp.
TCCCTTTGCCTACAATCCAACCAGCGATGTCGCGCTTTCCGGCACGGCGGGTTTTGAGCCCGTTCAGGCCGTGACCGCTCGCGTGGAGCAGCCTCAGGCTGGTGCCGCCACGCCGCAGCCTACCATGGCCGGCATTCCCGACCTCTTGGCCCCTGCGACGCCGGCTCCTCAGCCTGCGCAGTCCGGTCTCTTTGCCGCTATTCCCGACCCCACGCAGCCTGCTGCCCCGGTGGTCGAGAGCGATCAGGCCGCCGAGGTCGCAAGCCTCGATAACGCGCTCAACAACCCCGATTTTACGTCGGTGTTTGCGCCCATCGATCCGCAGGCTAGCCGCAAGAAGATGGCCAAGCAGGCCGGTGTCGAGCCCGTCATCCTTATGGAGCATGTCACCAAGATCTATCCGGCACAGCCCAACAAGCCTGCACTCGACGACATCAACATCGAGATCTATCCGGGCGAGTTCGTCTTCCTGGTCGGTCACTCCGGTTCGGGTAAGACCACGCTGCTGTCGACGCTCAACCGCGACGTCAAGCCCACGAGCGGCCGCATTTTGGTTGCCGGTCAGGACCTTATGAAGATCAAGAACCGCAAGGTTCCATTCCTGCGTCGCCAGATCGGTGCCGTGTTCCAGGACTTTAAGCTCCTGCCGCAAAAGACCGCCTACGAAAACGTGGCGTTTGCCCTGCAGTGCATCGGCAAGCCCAAGGGCGTCATTCGCAGCCAGGTGCCCGAGGTGCTGCGTCTGGTCGGTTTGGCCGATCAGATGGACTCGCTGCCCGACCAGCTTTCCGGTGGCGAGCAGCAGCGCGTTGCCGTCGCCCGCGCTATGGTCAACCGTCCGCCGCTGCTGATCTGCGACGAGCCCACGGGTAACCTCGACCCGGCGATTTCGCTGGGCATTATGAAGCTGCTCGAGCGTATTAACCGCACCGGCACCACCGTGATCGTGGCTACGCACGACCGCGAGATGGTCGATAGCATGCACCGTCGCGTGATCGCCCTCGAGGGCGGCCACGTTATCCGCGACCAGGAGAGGGGAGGTTACGGCAACTATGGCACCAACTAACGTGGGCTACTCGCTCAAAGAGGCTATCAGCCATTTCTTCCGTAACTGGACCACCTCGCTCGGCGCCGTCATCACGATTTTCCTTTCGCTGTTTATCATCGGCCTGTTCATTATGGGTTCCGCGATGCTGAACTCCGTGATCGGCACCGTCGAGGATCAGGTTGTTATCAACGCATTCATTAGCGATGACGCCGACCAGGCAGACGTCCAGGCGTTTGAGGCCGAGCTTAAGACCTGGAGCAACGTGAAGTCCGTGACCTATAAGGATAAGGACGACGCGCTGGCCGAGTACACGAGCAAGATGTCGGGCAATGCCGATGCAACCCTGAGCGCGCTCGACGGTCAGAATCCGCTGCCGGCTTCGTTTGCGATCGAGATGGACGACCCGTCCAAGGTCGAGAGCACGGCGAAAAAGCTCAAGAAGAACGCCGATTTTCAGAAAATTGCCGATGATGGCGATGTTGAAGCGAGCGTACTGTACGGTAAGGAGGAAGTGAGCCGCCTGTTCCAGGTGACCAACTACATCCGTATCGCCGCTGTGGTGCTCGTCGGCCTGCTCACCTTTATCGCGTTCATCTTTATCAATAACACGATTCGCCTGTCCATTACGGCGCGTCGTCGTGAGATCGCGATCATGCGCCTGGTGGGCGCCAGCAACGGCTTTATTCGCGGGCCGTTCATTACCGAGGGCGTGCTGCAAGCCATTTTGGGCTCGCTGCTCTCTATCGGCGTGCTGGAGCTGCTGCGCAACCTGATGGTTCCGCGCCTGCAGGCGAGCATCCGCTGGATGTCGTTTGCCCTGCCGATGCAGTACTACCTGGCGACCTATGCCGCGCTGATCCTGGTCGGCGTGCTGATCGGTCTCTTTGGCTCTGCCATCGCCATGCGCCGCTACCTGCGCGTGTAGGCGTGATTGGAATTAGTTCCTTCCAACGGGTCGTCTCTTTTGGGGCGGCCCGTTTTTTCATGGGCCAAAGGATTGCTCCTCACCCGGAGACGGTCTTGGTAGGCGATTCGCAATCCAGCCGTCCCTAAGTGTTCATTTGGGTAGACTCTTGGATGTTCTGGGCAATCGATAGTAAGGAGGCGCCATGGGGCGCAATAACAAACATAAGCGCAACGCCCGCAATAAGCGCGGGCCGGTGCGCAGCGAACGCCGTCCGAGCCTGACCGGGCGCGTGCAGCTCCATGAGCACAGTGCCTATGTCATAACCGAGAATGGCGACTACAAGGTCATGGGCCGCGGCAAGCGTGAGATCATGGACGGCGATACCGTTGCCGTGAGCATTAAGAACAGCCCGCATGGCGAGCGTCGCGCCGTGATCGAGGACGTGGTTGAGCGCGCAGCTATAAGCGTGGTGGGCACGTACCAGACCGCCGGTCCGCTCGGTGTGATTGAGCCGCTCGATTCGCGCCTGAAGGCCGACTTCTTCATTTTGCCCGAGGACACCTCGGCGGTTCGTCTGGGTGTCCACCCGGGTGATGCTGTTGTCGCGCGCATTTTGACCTACCCGACGCGCCTGGAATCGGGCACTGTGACGATCGAACGCCGCATTGGCGGAGATGACGCGCCCGATTTGGGCGTTCAATATGTGATGGCGCGTTACGGCTATACCGATAGCTATCCCGAGGCTGCACTAGACGAGGCCGAGGGGCTTTCGCTCGATGTGTCCGCGGCGCTTAAGGACCCGCTCCGCCGCGATCTGCGCGACCGCTTTGTCATCACGATCGACCCGGTCGACGCGCGCGACTTTGACGATGCCATTTCGCTGGAGCGCACGCCCGAGGGTGGCTACAAGCTGGGTGTGCATATCGCCGACGTTTCACACTATGTGGCTTGGGACGGGCATATCGATCTTGAGGCTCGCCATCGCACGACATCGGTGTATCTGGCCGATCGCGTGCTTCCCATGCTGCCCGAACGCCTGTCCTGTGACCTGTGCTCGCTTCGCCCTGACGAGGACCGTCTTGCGTTTACCGTCGATATCGAGCTCGATGAGCAGGGTCGCGTGCGGCATTACGATCCGTATCCCAGCGTGATTCGCTCGCGTGTGCGTATGGACTATGACGGCGCCGAGGCGCTGCTGGTGCGTGCCGGTGCGGTTGAGTATTCGGTGCTGGAGGGCGCGGCTGAGGATGTTGAGGCTGCTGAGGCCTTGCGCGAGGAAGCGCTTGAGCGCGGTCTTGCGTGCGAGGAGGCCGCCCGCGGCTATAACGTCGACCTCGGCGATTTCCTTGTCGCCGCTAACGAACTCGCCGAACTTCGCCGTCGTATTCGTCGCGCCCGCGGCTCAGTCGATTTTGACACGGCCGAGATTCGCGCTCTATTGGATGAGGACGGAGTGCCCGTGCAGATTGTGGCGCGTGAGCGTTCGTGTGCCACGTCGCTTATCGAGGAAGCCATGCTGCTCGCCAACGAGTGCGTTGCAGAGTGGCTGGCGGACCGTGATATCGAGGCCTGCTATCGCGTGCATGAGGATCCGAGCCCCGATAGCCTGCACGGTGCCGCCGTTGCGCTGGCGCAGTTAGGCATCATCGACGATCGCCGTGCTGCCGGTATTGCCCTGGGGAGTCCCGATGAGCTGCAGGCTGCAGTCGATGCTGCCGCCGGTACGGCCAACGCACCGCTCGTCAACACGCTGCTTCTGCGCAGCATGCAGCGCGCGCTGTACAAGCCGCGCAACGAGGGCCACTTTGCGCTCGCCGCGCCGTGCTACTGTCACTTTACGAGTCCCATCCGTCGCTACCCCGATCTGGTGGTGCACCGCGTACTCAAGCTGCAGTTGGCCTATGAGCAGCTCGGCGGCAAGGACGCCTTGGTCCGTACGTCGCGGCTGATCGGCAAGGGGCGCGAGTCGCTGCCGCGCATTCTGCCGCAGATCTGCCGCGCATGCAGCGATGCCGAGCGCGCGGCAGATGCCGCCAGCCATGCGACGCAAAAGATCAAGATTGCCCAGTACTATGAGGACCGTCTGGGCGAGCGCTATGCCGGAACCGTCTCGTGGGTTAGCAGCATGGGCCTCTTTGTGCGCTTGGACCTAACACAGGTCGAGGGCCTGGTTTCGATCAAGAGCCTGGGCAACGAGTGGTTCGAGTTCGACGAGGACGCGCTCACGCTCACAGGTGCCGACACGGGGACCCACTATGAACTGGGGCAGCGTGTGATCATCGAGGTCTCGCGCGTCAATACCACGCGTGGGCACTTGGACTTTAAGCTTATCCATTAGCCAAATCCCGACTCATGGCGGGAGAGCGGAGGGCGGTCTTTCGGGGCTGCCCTCCGCATTTGGATCATGGCTACCTTGCCGTCTGCTCGGCCGCCCGCTTACCTGCTATTGGAGAGGTAAATCCTACCAAAATAAACCTGTCCCTTTTTGGCAGGTTTACAAGAAAGCGGGGATGAGATGGCGACGGTGTATGGTTATGCGCGGGTGAGTTCGCGCGATCAGAATCTTAATCGGCAGCTGGATGCGCTGGGCGCCTATGGCGTGGGCTCGGCGAATATTTATGCCGACCATGCGAGCGGCAAGGACTTCGATCGACCGCGGTATCGCGAGCTGCTGCACGTCCTGGGAGACGGGGACGTGCTGGTGGTGCTTTCTATCGACCGACTTGGCCGTAATTACTCCGAGATTCTTGAGGAATGGCGACGCATTACCAAGGAGCTCGGGGTTGCCATTGTGGTGTTGGACATGCCATTGCTTGACACGCGCGCCAGGGCCAGCGGCGCGCCGGATGTGACCAATACCCTGATTGCCGATATTGTGCTGCAACTGCTGAGCTACGTGGCGCAGGTGGAGCGCGAGAATATCCATCGGCGCCAGGCGGAGGGGATTGCAGCGGCGCGGGCGCGAGGGGTTCGTTTCGGTCGACCTCGCAAGCCGTGCCCTCCTCAGTTTGAGCTGGTGCGCGATAGCTATGAGGCAGGCGATATTACCCGCAGCCAGGCAGCAAAGTGCCTGGGCGTGTGCGTGGGGACGTTCGATCGCTGGATGCGCGAGGCGGGGTAGGGGTTTGCGTCGCTTTAGTCGCTTCCTGTTGCGATTCAAATTTTGATACGGTGACGATGCCATTTGGGGCTACACTCGCTGATATTCAAAAAAGGAGGTAGGCCCTTGGCGCGCGTAAAACAAATAATCGGATGGACCGCGATCGTTCTGTTCGCTGCAACGCTGGCGGGCATCTGGGTGCTGACGGAGCAAAATGCGGTGGAGACGTCGTTGCTGAGCGAGTCCACCGCGCGTGTGGTGGAGGGTCAGGCTACGGGCGTACAGGCTGCCGATGCCACGGGTGAAGCTCAGACGGAGAACGGAATGACCGGGGGCACCGATTCGGCTGCCTCGAATGTACGGTCTGGCCGACTTGTTTCCATTCGCATGTGGGTGGGCACGAACGTCCGTCGCGTTGCCCATACCGTAGAGTTTTTCTTCGTCGGATTGTTCGCCTCGGTGGTCGTGGTTTGCTTTTCCAGGCGTCCGTGGAGCGTATGCTCCCGTTGCCTGCCCGTACTGCTCTTTTGCGCCGCCTGCTCCATTGGCGATCAGGTGCATAAGATCTTTGTTCCCGGCAGGCATTTCGACGTTATCGATTTAGGATTCGATGCTGCGGGCTATGTCACCGCGATGCTGTTGGTATTGCTGGCAGCGGCGTTGGTGCGCCATGCGACTCGGCCGATTGGCGCCCATGCGAGGCGCTAGCCGGTAACAAACCCGTTTCTGATAATGCGACCTTGTTGAATTATTTTGGGCTCTTCGGTGGTTTCTGTGGGAGAGATTCCGGCATAGGCCCAGCTCAGCGGGCGAAAACAACGATCTGGA
>UQWV01000091.1 GCA_900544845.1 uncultured Collinsella sp.
GGCTACATGTCTCCGGTCGAGTTCAGGGAGGCGGGGCTGTCCCTCCCGGAATCGTCCAAATAGGTGTTGCCAATCCATGAGGTGCCTCAAGCGCTACGTGGCCAGGGAGGCGTACCGGGCGCTGATGCGCCCGCACGAGATCAGGAGGCCCGAGGACGCCTCGGAGCTCGTGGCGGCCAGGCGCACGGCGAAGGTCAGCCAGGTGAGGGCGGCGTCCATACTGGGCACCAGCGAGAAGTACATCTCGATGCTGGAGAGGGGCCAAAGGGAGCTCAAGCCCATAAGGAGGGCCTACGAGGCATGGGTCGAGGCCGGACTTCCGCTCGATTGGGACAGGCAAGCCTTCGAGGCCGAGCGCAAAATGGATTCTAAAAAACACCTTGCCAAATAGGAGCGTCAGCACGAGGCCCGCTTATCCGTAGCTCCGAAGGAGCAGGATAAGCGGGCCTCAAGTGCGAGGACGTTTTTAAGGGGATGCCCCTGGGTGGCCCGGACAGACCGATCGGCGATGTCTACAGGTACTCGATTTGAGCGCCTTCCGTGTCGCACGTCAGAATGTGCGTGTCGCACTTGGGGAACTGCTCACGCAGCTTGACCTGCAGGAACTTTGCCACGATGGTATCGTCGGTCACAGCCATGAGGGTCGAGCCCGAACCGCTGATCCAGATGGTCTTGGCACCGCCGTTAAGGCAGGTGTCGCGCACGGCGTTGTAGTCGGGGATGAGGCGGCGGCGATAGGGCTCCTGGATGCGGTCGTCGTTGGCGGCGGCAATCAGGTCAAGGTCGCCGGTCTCCAGGCCGCGCGTCATGCCGGCGATACGGCCCATCTGCCACACGGCGGTGGAGAGCGGAATCTCCTGCGGCACGACCTTGCGCGCCTCGCTCGTATGTACCTCGTAGGGCGGAATCACGGTAATAAAACGCAAGCGATCGCTCACCTCGTAGCGCAGGCATTGGGGGAGCGAATCGGTCGGCGTAAAGGAGCAGACGGCGCCGCCCAGGATAGCGGGAGCGACGTTATCGGGATGCCCCTCGACCTCGGTGGCGATGCGGACGAGCTCGGCACGGTCGACGGTGTGGCCTGTCAGTGCGGCGGCGGCCATAATGCCGGCGACGACGCAGGTGGAGCTGGAACCCAGGCCGCGAGCGACGGGCACATCGGTTTGAATGTCGATGGCAACGGGGAAAGCCGGCTCGCCCCATGCGGCCAGTGCATCGACAAAGCTCACGTAGACTAGGTTGTTCTCGTTTTGGAATTCCTCGGGGCATCCGGTGATGGTAAGTTTGTCGGCGCGCTCGAAGGTGAAGTGCGAGTAGAGGCTGACGGCCATGCCGAGGGTATCGTAGCCGATGCCTAGGTTTGCGCTGGTTGCTGGGACGGTGATCTTGATCATGGGAATCTCCTGGGCGGTCTGCCTGTTTAGTTCGCTGCTCGGGCAGTCCTGGCTCGCTCGGAAAGCACATTAAGTGCTTTCCGGCTCGTGCGGAACTCGCGACGAACTAAACAGGCAGACCCGCTCGCATGCTCGTCATTATCCCAAAAGCTAAATAAAAAGAAGGTGCGCCGGCTTTCGCCGGCGCTTAATGAGGGATCTAGTTGGTGCTCATTCGTTTTGCTGCGGACTCGACGTAGCTTGCCATCTCATCGACGTCGCAGACGTCTTCGAAGCGGACGGGCTTGGACTCGAGTTCGGCGAGCTGCGCCGGGGCGACCGTATTGGTGGCTTGCTCGAGTACGCGCATGGCCTCAAAGTCGTCCTCGGGAACGTCGAGGCCCAGGGCGTCGCAGCAGGCGCGCGGAAACTTGTAGGGGCTTGCGGTCGAAAGCAGCACGCGGGCCTTGGCGCCTTCGGCGGGAGCGACCTTTTCAAAGACGTGATAGCCGCAAGCGGTGTGCGGGTCGATCACGTAGCCGTTCGCATCCCAGCAGCTCTTGATGGCAGCGCGGACCTCGTCCTCGCTGGCCCAACCGCAGCCAAAGACGCTCTGAATCTTTGCCAGCAGGTCGGCGGGAACCTCGTAGCGACCAGTCTGTGCCAGCTGCTCCATAAGGCCGGCAACGAGCTCGCAGTCGCCATCGGACAGGAAGTACAGCATGCGCTCCAGGTTAGAGCTGATGAGGATGTCCATCGACGGCGAGATGGTCGTGAAGAACGGACGGTTGCGGTCGTAGACGCCGGTGGTCAGGAAGTCAGCCAGCACGTTGTTCTTGTCGCTCGCGACGATGAGCTTGGCGACGGGCAGGCCCATGCGCTTGGCATAGTAGCCGGCCAGGATATCGCCAAAGTTGCCGGTCGGTACGCAGAATTCCACGGCGTCGCCGGCCTCGATGGCGCCGGCGTGCAACAGCTGCGCATAGGCGGCAAAGTAGTAGACGACCTGCGGCACCAGGCGGCCGACGTTGATGGAGTTGGCGCTCGAAAGCACCGTGCCGGCGGCCTCCAGGCGCTCGGCAAGCTCCTTATCGGCAAAGATGCGCTTGACGGCACTCTGGGCATCGTCGAAGTTGCCGCGGATGCCGCAGACGGCGACGTTATCGCCCTCCTGAGTGGACATCTGCAGATTCTGCACGCGGCTGACTTTGCCCTCGGGATAAAAGACGGTGATGCCCGTGCCCGGAGCGTCGGCAAAACCGGCGAGCGCGGCCTTGCCCGTGTCGCCCGACGTGGCGGTGACGATCATGATGCGCTCGGCGCCGCCGTCCTTGGCGGAAGTGCGGGCCATGAGGCGGGGGAGCATCTGCAGGGCGACGTCCTTGAAAGCGCTTGTGGGGCCGCCAAAGAGCTCTATCACATAGGTCTGAGGGACGTCAGCGCCCGGCGCAGCGTCGAGTTTGACGAGCGGCGTAACCTCTTCACTCGCGAACGTGCCGCGGTATGCCTCGTCGACACACGCCGAAATTTCTTCGGCCGTGTAATCATTCAGTAACATTCCCAACACATCTTGAGCGATTTCAAAGTACGATTTATCTGCAAGCGAGCTGATATCGACCTGCTGGGTGCCGAGCTCGTCCGAGACAAACAAACCCCCGTCGGGAGCGATGCCGGTACGGATTGCCACCTTACTTGAGCACGATAAAGTGCGTCCTCGTGTACTATGATAAGTTCCCATATAACACTGCTCCTCGGATGCCTTGGTCCCAATCGGTGAAACCATGGTATCAGAGCGTGCAAAATAGGTTCGCAGAGGCTTTTTAGAAAGGTAACCTCCAGCCCATGATTAAGATTGCCAAGTTTGGCGGCTCGTCGGTCGCCGACGCCGAACACTTCAAGAAGATCAAGGCCATCGTCGATGCCGATCCGGCTCGCCGTTTTGTGGTGGTTTCCGCCTGCGGTCGCCGTTTTAAGGGCGACACCAAGGTGACCGACCTGCTCTATCTGGTCAATGCGCACGTTAAGTACCACGTGTCGTGTGAGGAGCTGCTCGAGGACATTGGCCAGCGCTATTTTGATATCGCTGACGAGCTGGAGCTCACCTATCCCATCCGTGAGGAGTTCGCGGCCTTTGCCGAGCGCGCCCGCTCCGGTGGTTACTCTACTGAGGAGCTCGTAAGCCGCGGCGAGTACTTTACCGCTCGCCTGATGGCTGAGTACCTGGGCCTACCGTTCCTGGACGCCGCGACGGTTGTGGCGTTCCATCACGACGGTACGCTCAGCATGAATCGCACCTCCGAGCTGGTGCAGGAGTATGGCCAGCAGGGCGGCTTCGTTATGCCTGGCTTCTACGGCGCGACGCGCGAGGGCCAGATCAAGCTGCTCGATCGAGGCGGTGGCGATATCTCGGGCTCGATTCTGGCCAAGTGCCTGGGCGCCGACCTGTACGAGAACTGGACCGACGTTTCGGGCTTCTACTCTGCCGATCCGCGTATTGTTCCCGAGGCTCAGCCCATCGCCCGCGTTACCTACGAGGAGCTGCGCGAGCTTTCGTACATGGGTGCAAGCGTCCTGCACGAGGAGGCCGTGTTCCCCGTGCGCGAGGCGGGTATTCCGCTGGTCATCAAGAACACCAATGCGCCGCAGGACCCCGGCACCATCATTAGCGAGACGGCTGATGAGGGCGAGGCGGAGCCCATCATTACCGGTGTGACCGGCAAGCGCGGTTTTGTCGCCATCAACGTTGCCCGCGACCGCACCAAGCCCCGCGTTGGCTTTATGCGCCGCGCGCTTTCGGTCTTCGAGCGCTATGACGTTTCCGTCGAGCACATGCCCACCGGTGTCGACCGCTTTGGCGCCGTGGTGCAGGAGCAGGATGTGCACGACTCGCTGTATTCGCTCGTGGGCGACATCCAGCAGGAGGTCGAGCCGCTCGAGATCGAGGTTGTCGAGGGCTTGGCGCTCATCGCGACCGTCGGCCGTAACCTGCGCGGCCGCGCAGGTATCTCGGGCCACCTGTTTGGCATGCTTGGCCAGGCCGGCGTGAGCGTGCGTATGATTTCGCAGAGCTGCGACGAGATCAACATCATCATCGGTGTCGAGGAGAAGGACTTCGACCTGGCGATTCGGACCATTTACCGTGCCTTCTCCGATGAGAACGGCATTGTGAAGGTCTCCGACCTGGAGGCTCCCGCGCCGGCCGATCCCACCCTGGCCGCGCTCAAAAAGTAGCGACTGCTCGGTAGATTTTTGGGTCATGTCTCAAAAATCTACGGCGGGGCGTTTCGTTTCGGTTTCGTTTCGACGGGGCGGGTTTCGTGCCCGCCCCGTTCTTGTATAAACTGGCAACAATAATCGGCCTGCTCGGCGTGCGGGCAAAAGCCACAACCTTTAAAGGGGGAAGCATGAAACAGTACACGGTTGCTATTTTGGGCGCGACGGGAGCCGTGGGCACCCAGATGCTCGAGTGCCTCAACGAGCAGGAGTTCCCGGTCGGCAAGCTCAAGCTGTTGGCAAGCGCACGCTCCGCGGGCAAGACCGTTGAGTTCCGCGGCGAGCAAATCGTGATCGAAGAGGCTTGCCCCGAGGCTTTTGAGGGCTGCGACATTGTGCTCGGCGCCGCCGGCGACGACATCGCGAAGGAGCTCCTGCCCGAGGCCGTCAAGCGCGGCGCCGTCGTGGTCGACAACAGCCACGCCTTCCGCATGGATCCCGAGGTGCCGCTGGTCGTGCCCGAGATCAATGCCGACGACATCAAGTGGCATCACGGCCTTATCGCCAACCCCAACTGCGCGACCATTATCGGCCTGGTCCCCACGTGGCCGCTGCATCAGCTCGCTGGCGTGAAGCGCATGATCGTCTCGACGTACCAGGCGGCTTCGGGTGCCGGCGCTCCCGGTATGGCCGAGCTCGAGGCTCAGTTGGCCGCCCTGGGCCGTGGCGAGGAGATTCCCGAGCCGCGCGCGTTTGCCGCCCAGCTGGCGAGCAACCTGATTCCGCAGATTGGCGGCGTCAAGGAGGAGGGCTTTACCTCTGAGGAGATGAAGCTGCAAAACGAGGGCCGCAAGATCATGCACCTGCCCGAGCTGCGCGTGAACTGCACTTGCGTGCGCGTACCTGTGCTGCGCTCGCACTCCGAGAGCATTACGCTCGAGTTCGAGCGTGACATTACGGTTGAGGAGGCCCGTGCTGCGCTGGCTGCCGCTCCGGGCGTGAAGCTGGTTGACGACATGAGCGCCGAGGATGCGCACGACCGCTTCCCCATGCCGATGGACACGTCCGACCAGGACCTGATTTGGGTCGGCCGCGTGCGTCGCGACATCTCGAACCCCGAGGCTGCGCGCGGCATCACCTTCTGGTGCTGCGGCGACCAAATCCGTAAGGGCGCGGCAACCAACGCCGTCCAGATCGCCAAGCTGCTCTGCGAGTAGGTTGACCTGTCCGGCGGGGGCCGGGCTTAGCTTTCAGAACGTCCTCGACCATGTGTGGCGCCTTGTCCTGCTC
>UQWV01000092.1 GCA_900544845.1 uncultured Collinsella sp.
CTGAAGGCACCGCCGCCGTGGCGGGCGTAGCCGCCGTAGGTGTCGACGATGATCTTGCGGCCGGTGAGGCCCGTGTCGCCCATGGGGCCGCCCACGACAAAGCGACCGGTGGGGTTCACGTAGATGTCCGCGTTATCCCACGGCATGTTCTCAGCGGCCATGACCGGGGTGATGACGTGCTCGATGAGGTCGGCCTTGATCTTGCCCATGTCCTCGATCTCGGCGGCGTGTTGCGTGGAGATGACGATGGTCGTGACCTCGACGGGCTTTCCGTCCTCGTAGCGCACGGTGACCTGGGTCTTGCCGTCGGGACGCAGATAGGCGAGGGTACCGTCGTGACGCACGGCGGCCAGGCGCTCGGCCAGGCGGCTTGCCAGGTAGTGGGGCATGGGCATGAGGGTCTTGGTCTCGTTGGAGGCATAACCGAACATCATGCCCTGGTCGCCGGCACCGATCAGGTCGATCGGGTCGGTGGTAGCGCCGGTCTGGGTCTCGAAGGACTCGTCAACGCCCTGGGCGATATCGGGCGACTGCTCGTGGATGAGGCTCATAACGCCGCAGGTGTCGCAGTCAAAACCGAACTTGGCACGGTTGTAGCCAATGCGGCGGATAACGCCGCGGGCGATTTCCTGTACATCGACGTAGGCCTGGGTGCGAATCTCACCGGCGACAATGACGGTGCCGGTGGTCACGAGGGTCTCGCAGGCGCAGCGGACGTTCTCCACGTTCGCAGGCACGCCGTTGGGGGCGATGTAGCCCTGCTCCTGCAGCTCTATTTCTTTGGCGAGGATTGCGTCGAGGACGGCGTCGCTGATCTGGTCAGCGATCTTATCGGGATGACCTTCGGTCACCGACTCCGACGTAAAAACAAAGGACCCGTGTTGGGGCGGGATGGAACGAAGTTCTTCTGACATGATTGTCCTTTCAAAAACGTGTCCCGGCGACCGTTACCATTCCGCCGGGCTCTCTATGCAAGGGTACATCATAGCGCGTAAATCAAACATTCACACCCTTTCCGCACCCACTCATTGGGGACAGACTTAAATGACCAGCCTTCCTAAGTGCCGACAGGTTGCCCAAAGACTGGTCATTTAAGTCTGTCCCCAATGAGTAGGTCGGTGCCCTTTGTGCGGAGGTTGCTTTGATGCTTTATACTGGTGCGGTTAGACATCCATCCTGCAATCGAGGAGATTTCCATGGCATCAGACGTTCGCGTCCGCTTTGCACCCTCACCGACGGGCAAGCTGCACATCGGCGGCGCCCGCACCGCTATCTATAACTGGGCTTTCGCCCGCGCAAACGGCGGTACGTTCATCCTGCGCATCGACGACACCGACCCCACCCGCTCCACCGACGAGAACACGCAGATCATTCTGCGCGCCATGCGTTGGCTGGGCCTGGACTGGGACGAGGGTCCCGAGGTGGGCGGCGACTATGGCCCCTACGCCCAGACCGAGCGCCTGGACCTGTACAAGCAGGCCGCCCAGAAGCTTTGGGACGAGGGCAAGGCCTACCCCTGCTTCTGCACCAAGGAGCAGCTCGACGCCGACCGCAAGGCCGCTCAGGAGCGTAAGGACCCCTTCCAGGGCTATCAGCGCCGCTGCCGCGATCTTGATCCCGAGGAGGCCCGCCGCCGCATCGAGGCCGGCGAGTCCTACGTTCTGCGCATCAAGGTGCCCGAGGACCGCGGCGACGTCGTCATCCACGACGCCGTCCACGGCGAGGTGACCTTCGACGCCAAGGAGCTCGACGACTTCGTCATCTTCCGCTCCGACGGCACGCCCACGTACAACTTCGCGACCGTCGTCGACGACGCTATGATGAAGATCACCCACGTCATCCGTGGCGACGACCATCTGTCCAACACCCCGCGCCAGGTCATGGTCTACGAGGCCCTTGGCTCGCCCGTGCCCACGTTCGCCCATATCTCCATGATTCTGGGCGCCGACGGCAAGAAGCTCTCCAAACGCCACGGCGCCACCTCGGTGGAGGAGTACCGCGACGCCGGCTATCTGTCCGACGCCTTCGTCAACTATCTGGCGCTGCTCGGCTGGTCGCTCGACGGCGAGACCACGATCATCCCGCGTGACGTTCTGGCCAGCAAGTTCTCGCTCGACCGTATCTCCAAGAACCCGGCGACCTTCGACCCCAAGAAGCTCGACTGGGTCAATGCCGAGTACATCAACGGCATGTCCGACGCTCAGTTTGCCGACGAGGTCATGGTCCCCGAGCTGCATGAGGCGGGCCTTATCGAGGGCAATGTCGAGTACGGGGAGGACTGGATTGACGCGCTTGCCGCCATCGTTAAGCCGCGCACCAAGATGCCGGCCGACGCCGTGACCGTCGCCGCCCCCATCTTCGCAACGGCCGAGACGCTCGAGTATGACGAGAAGTCCGTCAACAAGGGCCTGGCCAAGGAAGGCATGCTTGCCATTCTGGACGCCGCCAAGGCCGCGCTCGAGGACGTGGACGAGTGGACGGCTGCCAACATCGACGCCGCACTTGAGCCGCTGCCCGAGCAGATGGACCTCAAGAAGCGCGTGGTCTTCCAGGCTGTGCGCGTCGCCGTCTGCGGCAACATGGTGAGCCCTCCGCTTGGCGAGACCATGGCGCTCGTCGGCCGCGACGACTGCCTGGCGCGCATCGACCGCGCCCGCACGATGGCGCTGTAGCAGCTGCGCAAACGTATGTATCCGAGCCCCGTTCACCCGAGCGGGGCTCTTGTTTCTGTAGACGTATGGGATGGGAGGCATGGGGACCATGGCCGAGCAACTTTCGCTGTTTGGTTCGCCGGAACCGGAGGAGACTCCGGCGGTGGCCGCATCCGCCGCTACTGCCCCGGCTCAGCCCGATCCTGCGCCTGAGCCCGTTACCGCCTACGCGAGCGTGGTCCTCGACATCCCCACGCGCGCTTTATCTGAGCCATTTGCCTACGGCATCCCACAATCCCTTGCCAACGAAGCTCAGGTCGGCTCCACGGTCCTGGTCCATTTTGGCAACCGCGCGGCCGCTGGCTATATCGTCGACATCGCGCCCGAGCTTGCCGACCTGCAAGGTAACGATGCCCTCGACCCCGCGCGCATCAAGCCCATCGAGGCCATTCTCAGCAAGTCACTCTTTACCGCCGAGGCTGCCCGTATTGCACGCTGGATGAGCCGCGAGTACGTCGCAACGCTGTCCGAGTGCCTGCGCTTGTTCTTGCCCCCGGGTGGAAGCCCGCGTGTGGTCAAGGGCGATGACGGCGTGTGGACCGTCGAGCGCTCCGCCGTCAAACCGATCCAAAACCGCTGGGTCATGCTCACGCCCGAGGGCTTCGATTACACGCCGCCCAAAACGGCGGTTCGCCAGCGCCAGCTCATCGAGGCGCTCCAGTGCGGCCCGGTCACGACGCGCGACCTCAACCTGCTCTACAACAGCATGTCAGCGACCATCAAGGCGCTCGAAAAACGCGGCGTCGTCGTGGTGGAGGAGCGCCGCGCCTGGCGTGGCTGCAGTGAACAGACCACGCTCTCCTCGGCGAGCGGAAAGGCCCCGGTGGCGCTCACCAACGGTCAGCAGCAGGCGCTCGCGCAGATTGAGCGCGCCCGCCTGGACGCTCACGGTGACGTGGTGCTCATAGATGGCGTCACCGGTTCCGGAAAAACAGAGGTCTACCTTTCGGCGATTGAGCGCGTGCTGGCGGCCGGCCGTTCGGCCTGCGTGCTCGTGCCCGAGATCTCGCTGACGGCCCAGACCGTCGGCCGCTTTCGCTCGCGATTTGGCGAGACGGTCGCGGTCTTCCACTCGCGCCTCTCGGCCGGCGAGCGTCTGGACCAGTGGGACATGGTCGCGAGCGGCGCCGCCCGTGTAGTCGTCGGCGCGCGTTCGGCGCTCTTTTGCCCGCTCAGCGACCTGGGCCTCATCATCATCGACGAGGAGCACGAGACCAGCTACAAGCAGGGCTCCAGCCCGCGCTACCATGCGCGTGAGGTGGCGGCGGAGATGGCGCGTCGCTATCGCTGCCCGCTTGTGTTGGGGTCGGCCACGCCCTCAGCCGAGGCGCTCGACCGCTGCCGCCGCGGCACGTACAACGGCGCCACCTGGACGCGCATCGAGATGCCCGAACGCCCGGGGCACGCGGTGCTACCCACGGTTCGTATTGCCGACCTGCGCCGAGAGTTCTCGCATGGTAGCCGATCCATGTTCTCAAAACCGCTGATGGAAGGCCTCGAGCGCGTTGTTGAGCGCCGTGAGAAGGCCGTGCTGCTCCATAATCGTCGCGGCTTTGCGCCTTTCCTGATGTGCCGCGAGTGCGGCTGCGTTCCCACCTGTAACCACTGCTCCACGGCGCTCACATACCACGAGCGCACGCGCACACTGCAGTGCCACACCTGCGGATCGTCCTGGCGCGTCCAGCCGTACCCGTCGCCCACGAGCCGATGCCCCAAGTGCGGTAGCCGCTACCTGGCAAAAATGGGCCTGGGCACGCAGCAAATCGAGGACGCGCTGCACCAGATGCTGCCCGAGGACGTCGCCATTATTCGCATGGACGCCGATTCCACGCGCGGCAAGGACGCGCATAAAAAGCTCCTCGAGCAGTTCGACGCAGCCGATTGCGCGGTGCTGCTGGGCACGCAGATGATCGCCAAAGGTCTCGACTTTCCCGAGGTCACGCTCGTGGGCGTGGTCAATGCCGACTTTGCCCTCAAGCTGCCAGATTTCCGCGCAGGGGAGCGCGCCTACGATCTGCTGGAACAGGTCGCCGGCCGCGCCGGTCGTGGCGATCGCCCCGGTGAGGTCATCATCCAGACCTACCTGCCCGAGGACCCGGTCATTCGCGCCGTCGCCGAGCATGACCGCTCGATCTTTACCGACTACGACCTGGACCAGCGTCGCGACGCCCTGTATCCGCCCTTCGTGCGGCTGGTTAACATCTTAGTATGGTCGGCAAATCGCGATGAAGCGCAGGACTATATCGGGCGTATCGCGAAGCTCCTCAAGCGTCGCTGGCATGCCGCCGCGCCCGACTTTTTGCGGGCGGGGAGCGCCGTGCCCCAGGTACTGGGCCCGGCTTCGTGTGTAATCGAGAGAGCCAAGGACCGTTACCGCTTCCATCTGCTTGTGAAGTCGCCGGTAGGGTACCATGTCTCTGATGATATCGACGCCTGCCTCAAAGAGGTGGGTTCCGTGCGCGGCGTGAGCGTGAGCGTTGACGTCGACGCCTATGATTTGATGTAACAACCCGAAAGGATGGCCATGGAAACCAACGGAATCGTACTGTCGCCCGACCCTCGTCTGCGCCAGGAGTGCGCCGTCATTGAGGAGATCACCCCGGCGATCGAGGCGCTTGCCGAGAAGATGAAGAAGATGATGTTCGAGAACGGCGGTTGCGGCCTGGCCGCCCCGCAGATCGGTGAGCTCATTCAGCTCGTCACCATCGACTGCGATTACAGCGACAAGAACGACTACGACCCGTACGTGCTTATCAACCCCGTGATTGTTGAGCAGAGTGATCATCTCGTCCCGTTTAGCGAGGGCTGCCTGTCTATTCCGGGCATTAGCTGCGAGATCGAGCGTCCCGACCATGTCGTTGTCGAGGCGTACGACCTGGATGCCAACCTGATTCGCTATGAGGCTTCGGGCGACCTGTTCTGCGTGTGCCTGCAGCATGAGATCGATCACCTGCATGGCAATACGATGTTTGAGCGACTGAAGCCGATGCAGCGCATCAAGGCGGTCAAGGAGTACCAGGACGCACTGGCCCGCGGCGCTCGACCGGGCGAGACGGAGTAGGTCTCACCGTCCCCGGTGCTGAGCGCCCGCATATCATCCCGTGCTCAAACATTCTCGCTTTGCTG
>UQWV01000093.1 GCA_900544845.1 uncultured Collinsella sp.
GAATTGGCAGACGCGTACGGTTCAGGTCCGTATGGGGGCAACCCCATGAAGGTTCAAGTCCTTTCGCCCGCACCATTAAATGAAAGAGCTCCCAGCAATGGGAGCTTTTTTGTTATGTGCCCATCGCAGGGACTTGAACCTGCGAAGGAGCGAGCGTCAAGAAAACGCAGAGCGTTTTTAGCGAGCTGGCGAGGACGCCGGCAGGCGGCCGATGCCGGTGCGGATCCGCGAAGCGGATACGCGGACGTCCTTTCGCCCGCACCATTAAATGAAAGAGCTCCCAGCAATGGGAGCTCTTTTACGGGCCGTTTTTTGGCAGATTTGACCTATCGATTTTGCGCGGTAGATACCCCTGTGGTCAAAAAGTGGCAAATATGAGTACTGTCACGAAAATAGAGACATTTCACGAAGCCATTTTTGCTCATTTTACGCAACAGATGTACGCTAATTTGGCTCAACCTTGAGACAAAATGAAGTAATTTCGATAGACCTTGGGTTCAAAGAGGCGATTTTGACCCAAATACGCTGTTACTAAACTGGTAACAGTACTCATATTTGGCCTTTTTTGACCATGGGTCCTCTTGTTGGTGGCACGTGGCTGCTTCGTGCGGGTATCCTAATGCCAACGTGTTCCTATCAGAGGAGAGACCATGCTGTTTTCCGGTATCATCGCCGCCCTTACCAGCCTTTTGATTCCCATCATCATCCTGTTGCTGCTGGTCCCCAACGCCTGCTACGTCGTTGAGCAGCAGCACGCTGTGATCATCGAGCGCTTGGGTAAGTTCAATCGTATCGTCAACGCGGGCTTCCACGTGAAGGTGCCCGTGATCGACCGCAAGGCCGCCACGGTGAGCCTGCGCACCATGAAAAACGGTTTTGGCATCGACGTTAAGACCCAGGACAACGTGACCATCGGCCTTGAGGTCTCCGCTCAGTACCACGTGAGCTACGACATGGGCGCCGGCCCGGCAGATTCGGGCATCTACAAGAGCTACTACATGCTGCAGGAGCCCGTCGACCAGATGCGCGACTTCATCACCGATGCCCTGCGCTCCTCCATCCCCGTCTACACACTCGATGAGGTCTTTGCCAAGAAGGATGACATCGCCAAGGATGTCAACGCTACCGTTTCCGAGCAGATGGCTGCCTACGGCTTCACCCTCGTGTCGACGCTCATCACCAAAATCGCACTGCCGACCGAGGTTGAGAACTCCATGAACGACATCAACGCTGCCCAGCGCAAGCGCGCTGCCGCGCAGGAGCTCGCCGAGGCCGACCGCATCAAGCGCGTCACCGAGGCGACCGCCGAGGCCGAGGCGATGGAAAAGGCAGGCGAAGGCATCGCCAACCAGCGCAAGGCCATCGCGCTGGGCATCAAGGATTCGCTCGAGATTATCCAGGAGACGGGCGTTGGCAACGATGAGGCCAACCAGCTGTTCATGTTTACGCAGTGGACCGAGATGATGACGGAGTTCGCACGTACGGGCAAAAACTCGACGGTCGTGTTGCCGAGCGACTTTTCGCAGTCGGCCTCGATGTTCGAGCAGATGCTGGCCGCCGGCAAAGTTCAAAACGATTCGAAGGAGTAGGCGCGCGTGAAATACACCGTCGTTTGTGTTGGTAAGCTCAAGGAGCGCTTTTGGAAGGACGCGTGCGCTGAGTACACCAAGCGCCTGGGTGCCTATGCCAAGGTGGATATCCGCGAGGTGGCCGATATCGACCCGGCTAAGGCGGGCGGTGTGGATGCTGCGCGTGACAAGGAGGGGGCGGCGATTCTTGCTGCCTTGCCGTCTCGAGCGCATGTGATCTTGCTGGCCATTGAGGGCAAGGAGCGTTCGAGTGAGGAGCTCTCGGCGAGGCTCGACGATCTTATGCTGCGAGGCAGCAGCGACATTGCCTTTGTAATCGGCGGTTCGGACGGCGTGAGTGATGAGGTACGTGCCCGCGCCGACGAGATGCTCAGCTTTGGACGCATTACCTTGCCGCATAACCTGGCGCGCGTGGTGCTGCTAGAGCAGATTTACCGTGCCTGCAAGATCAGTCGTGGCGAGCCGTATCACAAATAGGTCGGCAATACGAAACAATAGCGTGGGACAATACCTTTCGTTCTGAGGAATGTGTCTGAAAGGACTATGTGATATGAAGATTGGATTTGTCGGTTTTGGCAATATGGCGAGCGCTATGGCTGATGGCTGGATCGCTGCCGGTGTAGCTGCGAGCGACATGTGCGCCTGTGCGGGTCGCTACGACGCACTGGTTGAGCGCTGTGAGGCGCGCGGGATGGCCGCTTGCCACGATGCCGCCGAGGTTGTCGCCGCATCCGATATCGTGGTCGCTGCGGTCAAGCCGTACATGATTGAGAAGGTATTCGCCCCGCTCAAGGATGCTCTTGCCAAAAAGGTCGTTCTGTCGGTTGCCTGGACCTGGGACAGTGCCAAGTGGGAGCAGGTCCTGCCGGGCGTCGCGCATATCTCGACGGTGCCCAACACGCCGGTTTCGGTGGGCGAGGGTGTCATCGCCTGCGAAAAGTCCTCTACGCTCAACGGCGAGCAGCGTGCTGTTGTGCTCGACCTGCTCGGTAAGCTTGGCGCTGTCGTCGAGCTCGATACGAGCCTGCTGTTTGTGGGCGGCACGGTGGGTGGTTGCGCTCCGGCATTCGTCGCCATGGCGATCGAGGCCCTGGGCGATGCGGCGGTCAAGCACGGTATCCCGCGCGCCGATGCCTATCGCATTGTGAGCCAGATGGTGCTGGGTACGGCAAAGCTGCAGCTTGCAACTGGCCAGCATCCTGCGGCGATGAAGGATGCCGTATGCTCGCCCGGTGGCGCCACCATCAAGGGCGTCGTTGCGCTCGAGGACGCCGGCATGCGCAGCGCCCTAGTCAAGGCAATCGACGCAACCCTCCAGTAAAACCGACCAAAAAGGGACAGGTTTATGTTGGCAGGTTTTTCCTGCGGTTTTGTCCTTTTAGCGAAAAGCGCCCCGCAACTGGCTCAATTCCAGTTGCGGGGCGCTTGCGTTTGCCCAGATAAAACAGACCAAAATAAACCTGTCCCTTTTTGGCAGGTTAGTCCCAGAAGCTGTCTTCCTCATCCTCGGACTTGGGTCCGCGGTCGACGTACATCTTATGGGTACGCTTCTCCATTACAAAGGCAAGAATCGCAAATAACAGGATGCCGCCGGCGAAAAGGATGGCAAAGCCGGTGCGGGTGCCAAACAAAAAGGAAAAAACTGCGTCCATTGGGTGCCTTCTTGCGTAGTTGAGTTGGGTCGTAAACGCTCATAAGTATATACTTGCCCATACATGTACAAGGTTGCAACCTAAATGGAATGTATATCGCCGGAGGATCTAATGCTTGATATCAAGTTTGTTCGCGAGAACCCCGATGCCATCGATGTCGCCATGGCTAACCGCCAGACGTCTTGGGATCGCGAGAGGTTCTTTGAGCTCGACGACGAGCGCCGTGCCGTCATCACCGAGGTCGAGGAGCTCCAGGCTACGCGCAATGCCGAGTCCAAGAAGATCGGCGCCCTGATGAAGGAGGGCAAGAAGGACGAGGCCGAGGCCGCCAAGGAGGCCGTGCGCGCCGTCAACGAGAAGATTGACGGTCTGGCCGAGCGCCGCACTGCTCTCGAGCAGGAGCAGTACGACTTCATGGCTCACCTGCCCAACATTCCGTGCGATGCCACCCCGTACGGTAAGGACGAGGACGAGAACATCGAGCGTCGCCGCTGGGGCACCCCGCGCGAGTTCGACTTCGACTTTAAGCCGCACTGGGACCTGGGCACCGATCTGGACATCCTCGACTTCGAGCGCGGCAACAAGCTCTCCGGCAGCCGCTTCACCGTTCTCGGTGGCGCCGGCGCCCGCTTGGAGCGCGCCCTTATCAACTTCTTCCTGGACACGCACACGAGCCGTGGCTTTAAGGAGTGGTGGCCGCCTATCGTCGTCAAGCGTCAGACCATGTTTGGCACGGGTCAGCTGCCCAAGTTCGAGGACGACGCCTACCACGTCTCGGGCGACAACTTCCTGATCCCCACCGCCGAGGTCGTGCTCACCAACCTGCACGCCGGCGAGGTCCTCGACGCCGACACCCTGCCGCGCCGCTACACCGCCTTCACCCCCTGCTTCCGCGAGGAGGCCGGTTCCGCCGGTCGCGACACCCGCGGCATCATCCGTCAGCACGAGTTCGACAAGGTCGAGATGGTCAAGTTCGCTAAGCCGGAGGAGTCCGACGAGGAGCTCGAGAGCATGACCGCCGAGGCCGAGTACCTGCTGCAGCAGCTGGGCCTTCCGTATCGCGTGATTAGCCTGTGCACCGGCGACTTGGGCTTCTCTGCCCGTCAGACCTACGACGTCGAGGTCTGGCTGCCGAGCTACAACGCCTACAAGGAGATCAGCTCCTGCTCCAACTGCGGTGACTTCCAGGCTCGCCGCGCCAACATCAAGTATCGCGACCCCGAGAACTTCAAGGGTTCGCGCTACCTGCACACTCTCAACGGTTCCGGCCTGCCGGCCGGCCGCACCATGGCCGCCATTCTGGAGAACTACCAGAACGCCGACGGCACCATCACGATCCCCGAGGTTCTGCGTCCTTACATGGGCGGTCTCGAGAAGATCGAGCCGGTCGCGTAACTTGGCTGCATAGGGGATATGCAAGGGCGCTCCTTCGGGGGCGCCCTATTTCGTGCGCAGGTCCATACCATGCCGTGCGGACAGCTCAATAGAAAACACACGAACAACTGTTCTGTATACAGCCATCTACCTGCTATGCTTTTGCTAAATAAGAGCGAGAGAAAGGGGACGCGATGGAGCTGTTTGATGATCGGGTGGTTTTGTTTGAGAGCGACGAGGGCGGGGAGTACCTGCTTGTAACGTGTGAGCCGTCTGGCATGGGCGGCCTGGTGGTTCGGCAGACGAGTGAGGGTCCGTTGACACAATGGTGCTTTGAGGAGTCGCCGCATGTGGTCGAGACCTTTGTGACGCACGAGGGACTTGTGGCGCTGGAGCACTTCTATGGAGTTGGGACTTCCAACCAGGTCGCGCGCATGCTGAGCATCTCGTTTGCCGATTATGACTGTGCCCAGCGGGTGAGATCGCTCCTGAGGGAACTTGATGCTAAGTTTGACGTGATCGAAAAGCCAATCGATCGTACGGGGAACGTCGGTATGTGCGGAGCAGCATGACAAAACTGCGTTTCACAAAAAAGTTTGAGATTGTGCTTGACTCCAATAAGCTAAAGTGGTTTTATATGTCTTGCGCTGCGGCGTTACCTCAGCTGGATAGAGGGTCTGACTACGAATCAGAACGTCATAGGTTCGAATCCTATACGCCGCACCAATTGAGTTTTAAGCCTCCGGAAACGGGGGCTTTTCCTTTACGGGGGCATTGCGGAGATTCGAACCTCGGTCGAGGCGCGAGCGTCAAGAAAACGCGGAGCGTTTTTAGCCCGCGGGCGAGTCCGCCGGCAGGCGGGCGAAGCCGGTGCGGATCCGCGAAGCGGATGCGCGGAATCCTATACGCCGCACCAATTGAAATTGAAAGCCTCCGGCAACGGGGGCTTTTCTTTTATGGCAACGCCGCATGGATTCGAACCTCGGTCGAGGCACGAACAACTTAATTATCACTCCGTAAAATTTTTTCTAATTGTCGCTTGACCCATCGGGGGCTCGCGTGCATAATAATCCGTGCGTTGCGGCGTTACCTCAGCTGGATAGAGGGTCTGACTACGAATCAGAACGTCATAGGTTCGAATCCTATACGCCGCACCA
>UQWV01000094.1 GCA_900544845.1 uncultured Collinsella sp.
TCTAACTTGGACGAGGCCGAGCGTGCGACTGAGGGCGAGGCGGTGCCCATTGGGTCCACGGAGCCTATTGAGCTCTCTCGTGCCATCTATGCGGTTGAGCAGCGTCTTGAACAGGTTGCCCGTCAGGCGAATGTGACGATAAGTCATGAGACCAAGCCTGTGGTCATCGAAGGCGTGTCGCGCTTGATCGACGAGCTCATCTATAATCTGGCAAGCAACGCCATCCGCTACAATCGACCCGGCGGTACGGTTACGTTGCAGTGCGGCACCAACGACGAAGGCCATCCGTTCCTCGCTGTCGCCGACACGGGAATCGGTATCGCGCCTGAAGAACAGGGCAAGGTATTTGAGCGGTTTTATCGCGTGGACAAGAGTAGGTCCAAGGCACGCGGCGGAACCGGCTTGGGGCTTGCCATTGTCAAGCATGCGGCCCTGTATCATCACGCCACGCTCGATCTGTCGAGCGAGTTGGGCGTGGGAACCACCATTACGGTGACGTTTCCCATACAGCAGGACGAGCCATTCGCATAGCGATACAACATAGATATTGATGTAGACGCCGCATTTGACTTTCGGGTGCGGCGTTGTTGTGCAATTTTACGATTGCTTCCGACATTTTTACAGGAGAGCCTGTTTCTTATGTATAGAGTTTGGTCTCGGTAAAAAGATGCGATAACATACGGACAGTTTTGTCAATCCGAACTGGGGAAATGAAAGGCAAGCTGCATGACCCTTCTCGAACTGTTCCAGCTGCTGAAGAAGCACCTCAAGCTGGTCATCACCCTTCCGGTGGTCTGCGCGATCGCCATGGGCATCGTGTCCTTCGTTGCGATGGACAACACCTATACCGCGACGACGAGCATGTACATTCTCGCCAAGACCGACGATAGCGGTCAGATGAGCTACAACGATCTCTCGGCGAGCCAGATGCTTTCCAACGATATCGCCACGCTGCTGGATAGCGATAGCGTTAAGAGCGGCGCCGCCAAAGAACTGGGCCTCACCGATCTGGATGACTACAAGGTGTCTGTTTCCTCCGAGACCACCACGCGTGTCATTACGCTTTCGGTTACCGGCACCGATGCCAAGGAGACGGCTGAGGTCGCAAAGGCCATTGCCAGCTCGGTGAGTACGGTCGCTCAGAACGTCGGCGCTGCCCAGAGCATCAACGTTATCGACGAGGCTAAGACCCCCGAAGCCCCCAGCGGCCCCAAGCGCACGCTGTATATTGCCGTCGCGTTCCTCGCCGGTATCTTTATCGCAGTTGCCTATGTCGTTTTGGCAGACATGCTCAATACCCGCATCCGCGGTGCCGAAGAGGCAGAAGAGCTCCTGGGTATTCCCGTTGTTGGCCGAATTCCGGCTATGAAAGGTGGTAAATAGGCATGGCTAAGGCAAAGAACACCGATAAGCTCGTTGTACAGAATGCCGCCAAGACCCTTCTGGCCAACATCCGCTTTGCGAGCGTGGACGACCCCATTCGCACCATCACCGTTACCTCCTCGATTCCCAACGAGGGCAAGTCTACGGTTTCCATTAACCTTGCTCAGGCAATCGCCACGAGCGGCAAGTCCGTGCTCCTGGTCGAGGCCGATATGCGCCGCAGGTCCCTTTCCGATATGCTCGGCGTTCGTTCGCGCGGCGGACTCTATGCGGTCCTTTCCGAGCAGATTTCCATTGACCAGGCAATTGTCGAGACGGGTCAGAAGAACTTCTACTTCCTCGATGCCGAGCCGCACATTCCCAATCCTGCCGACATCATCGTCTCCCATCGCTTTGCCAAGCTGGTAAAGGCACTGTCCGCCAAGTTCCAGTACGTCATCTTCGATGCTCCTCCGGTCGGCACCTTCATCGATGCTGCCGAGATTGCCAGCCTGACCGACGGCACGCTGTTCGTGGTGCGCGAGGACTTTACCAAGCGCGAAGAGGCGCTCAACGCCATCGGTCAGCTTAAGAAGTCCGAGAAGGTCAAGCTCATCGGTACCGTTATGAACTACTGCGAGACCGAGACCAGCGAGTACTACTATTCTTACTACACCAAGGACGGTAAGAAGGTTAAGAAGGGCTCCGACGATCAGGGCACTTCAAAAAAGGGCATCTTCACCAACCGAGCAAACGTTTAGTTGATTGAGGCCGACCTATGCGTGACATTCATTGCCATATCTTGCCGGGTGTAGACGACGGCGCCGCCGATCTCGAAGAGAGCTTGGCGATGCTCGAGGCTGCCAAGCGGGCCGGTGTAACCAGAATCGTTTGCACTCCTCACTGCCGTGATCCCTATTTTGATTACGACAAGATGTGGGATGCCTTTGAGCTGCTGCGCGATAACGCTGACGGTTTTCCGCTCCAAATGGGCTTCGAGGTCAACCATCGAAAGCTCGTTGAGCTTGGTATCGATGCCGCGGATCACTTGCATTTCGATGGGACCAACGAGTTTCTGCTCGAGCTTTCGACTCATGCCGATGCGTATGCGTTTAGAGAGTACGAGAACACGATTTACGATTTGCAGTGCCGTGGCTACCAGGTGATCATCGCTCATCCTGAGCGCTATCGTGCGGTTCAAAAGGATGTAAGCGTGGCGGAGCGCCTGGTCGATATGGGCTGCAAGCTGCAGGCTTCGGCGGACTTTATTGCCGGCGGTCGCTTTGGTCGCGAGAAAAAGCCGGCACAGCGCCTGTTCGATCAGAACCTGTACAGCTTCATCGCGAGCGATGCCCATAACGTGGGTCATTACGACTGCCTGGCGAAGGCTCGCGCGAAGTTTAGCGTGCGCGGAGCTCATTTTCGCTAAAATCTGTCCCTAACGTTCGCATTGAATGAAAGGGCAGCCATGGATATCCAACTTAAGACGGGATGCTTTGATGACGCGGCGTTGGTGCGCCGCGTCGTTTTTATGGACGAGCAGGGCTACGAGAACGAGTTTGACGCTATCGACGAGGATCCGAACTGCATTCATGTGACGCTCTATGTAGACGGCGAGCTTACCGGTTGCTCGCGCGTGTTTCCCGAAGAGCTTGAGCGCGCGGCTGACGCAGAGGCTCCGGTGTCGCCGGCGTGCGACTTGGGCGAAGGCGTCGCGGCGGGGGAGACCTACATTATGGGGCGCGTGGCTGTGCTGCCGAGCATGCGCCGTCGCGGTTTGGCGATCAAGATTGTCGAGGCCAGTGATACGTGCGCGCGTGATGCCGGCGCCAAGCTCATTAAGCTGCACGCGCAGGAATACGTGCTACCACTCTATGCCAAGGCGGGTTACACGCAGATTGCCCCGGTGGACTACGAAGACGAGGGCCAGCCCCATGTTTGGATGGCCAAGCGCGTAGATGGCAGATAGGGACGTTCCTTTCCTGCCGGCAGTTTGGGACACTCCTTGGCAATTGGCGCATCAGAGCGCTCGGACATACAGTTTTTCGATTCCGTATGTATATATGCGCGCTAATGGGTTATAAAATCTAAGTCTGGACATAGCAGGTCTGCGATGCGGCTCGGGCAACCGGGCCGTTTTTGCGGACGGGGGTAGCGCGAAAGGACTGCACATGCGTCAATTTAAGACTGAGAGCAAAAAACTGCTCGACCTCATGATCAACTCCATCTACACCAATAAGGAAATCTTCCTGCGCGAGCTTATCTCTAACGCGAGCGACGCCGTCGACAAGCTCAACTTTAAGAGCCTGCAGGATCCGAACGTCAAGCTCGACCAAGGCGACTTGGCCATTCGTGTCTCCTTTGATAAGGACGCCCGCACCATTACCATCTCGGATAACGGTATTGGCATGACCGCCGAGGAGCTCGAGCGCAATCTGGGCACCATCGCCCATTCCGGCTCCGAGGAGTTTAAGACCGAGAACGCCGAGCAACAGGGCTCCGATGTCGACATCATCGGCCAGTTTGGCGTGGGCTTCTACTCTGCCTTTATGGTTGCCAGCCACGTAAAGGTTGTCAGCCGCGCCTATGGGGAGGACACCGCTCACGTGTGGGAGTCTGATGGTCTTGAGGGTTACACCATCGAGGACGGCGAGCGCGCCGAGCACGGTACCGATGTTATCCTGACGTTGCGCGAGAACGAGAAGCTCGATGCCGACGGCGAGGCCGAGACCTACGATCGCTTCCTGACCGAGTGGGGCCTCAAGAGCCTGATTCAGCAGTACAGCAACTATGTGCGCTACCCGATCCAGATGATGGTGTCCAAGAGCCGCCAGAAGCCCAAGCCCGAGGATGCTGGCGATGACTACACGCCCGAGTACGAGGACTACCAGGAGCTCGAGACCGTCAACTCAATGACGCCGATCTGGAAGAAGCACAGCTCCGATGTTGAGCAGAAGGACTATGACGAGTTCTACAAGTCCACGTTCCACGACTTTGACGATCCGGCACGTACTATCAGCTTCCATGCCGAGGGTACGCTCGAGTACGACGCCCTGCTGTTTGTGCCGGGCCGCGCCCCGTTCGATCTGTACAGCAAGGACTACGAGAAGGGCCTGGCGCTCTACAGCTCCAACGTGCTGATTATGGAGAAGTGCGACGACCTGCTGCCCGACTACTACAACTTTGTCCGTGGTGTCGTGGATTCCGCCGACGTGTCGCTCAACATCTCGCGCGAGACGCTGCAGCAGAACCGTCAGCTCAAGGCCATCGCCAAGCGTGTGGAAAAGAAGATTACCGCCGACCTTGAGGATATGCGTGACAACGACCGCGAGGCCTACGAGAAGTTCTTTGAGAACTTTGGCCGCGGCCTTAAGTACGGCATCTACTCGAGCTATGGCATGAAGGCCGATGAGCTCGCCGACCTGTTGCTGTTCTGGTCTGCCAAGGAACAGAAGATGATTACCCTGGCCGAGTATGCCAAGGGCATGCCCGAGGATCAGAAGGCCATCTACTACGCCGCCGGCGACTCGCGTGAGCGCTTGGCCAAGATGCCCGTGGTGAAGGGCGTGCTCGACCGCGGCTATGACGTGCTGCTGCTGACGCAGGATGTGGATGAGTTCACGTTCCAGGCTATGCGTGAATACGTTGCCGCCGATATGCCCAAGATCTACGAGGACGATGCTGCCCGCGAGGCTGCCGAGAAGGCTGTGGCCGACGGTGCCGAGCCCGAGGTCGAGGATCGTCATCTGGAGCTCAAGAACGTTGCGACCGGTGATCTTGACCTGGCGACCGAGGACGAGAAGAAGGAGGCCGAGGACGCCACCAAGGAGAACGAGGACCTCTTTAGCGCTATGAAAGAGGCACTCGGTGACAAGGTCGAGAAAGTTGCCGTCTCCGCGCGCCTGACCGATGCCCCCGCTTGCATCACCACCGAGGGCCCGCTTTCGCTCGAGATGGAGAAGGTGCTCCAGAAGGGACCCGAGGGCGCGCCCGACGGCATGCCCAAGAGCCAGCGTGTGCTCGAGCTCAACGCCAAGCACCCGGTTTTCGACAAGCTTGTCGCTGCCCAGAAGGCAGGCGACGCCGACAAGATCAAGCAGTACTCCGGCTTGCTCTACGATCAGGCCCTGCTGGTTGAGGGCATCCTCCCCGAGGACCCCGTTGCCTTCGCGGCGGCTGTTTGCAACTTGATGTAGTTAGGTAGTTACGCGGTTTTACCAAACCGCGTAACGGCTCGACGCTGCCCTCAGTTCCGCCGTTCTAACGAACGGCGGACCAGTCGACGCTGCGCGGGGGGCCCCCCCCCCCAAAAAAAAAAAAAAAAAAAAACAAAAACACCAAAAAAAAAACAAACGCGGGTTATTTTAAAATAATTTTAGGAGGGCGCCCCCCCCGGGGGTGGAGAAAA
>UQWV01000095.1 GCA_900544845.1 uncultured Collinsella sp.
CCCTCGGGGGTGGTGTGGGGGGTGTTTTTGTTGGGGGCGGCCCTTTTATTCCCCCCCCCCCCGGCGCTCTAAAAAAACCCCCCCCCAAAAAAACAACCCCCCCCCCGCCGGGTGCTGCTGCTAGACGAGGGCGGCCATGATGGTGCGGGCTACGCCGTCGTGGTCGTTGTCGAACTCGGTGATGGCACCGGCGGCCTCGCGGTCCTCGGGCTCGCCGTTGATCATGGCCATGCCATGGCCTGCGGCCTGCAGCATGGGGATGTCGTTGATGTTGTCGCCAAAGGCCCAGGCATCGGCAAGGGACTCGCCCAGATGCTCGCACAGCCACGTCAGAGCCGTTCCCTTGGTGGCACCCTCACCCATGACCTCGATATTCATTTCGTACGAACGCGTGACCTCGATGCCCCCAAGCGTGCCGAGCGCCGCCGCGATGGCGTCGCGGTCGGCGGGGTCGTGCCAGTACATGGCGATGCGCTCGAGCGTCTCGACCTCGTCGATCTTGCTGTCGACGTCCACGTCGATGGGCGTGCGCGTGCGCCTGAGCGAGCCGGCAATATGCGGGTCGCCGCCGCAGAACTCGTCCAGGCGCTCGTAGAGCGAGCGGGGGAGGAAGCACTGGCCGTCGGCGAAGATATCGAAGGTGACGTCGTGGCCGGCGGCAATGCGATGGATGCAGTGGGCAATGTCACGGTCGAGCGGACGGCTCAGAATGCACGTGGCGCGCGAGGCATCGGTGGGTGCATTCTCGTCGAGCTGCCAGACGCTGGCGCCGTTGGCGCAGACCGCGTAGTGCACGGCGGGGTGGGCAAGGATGGGCTCAAAGACGCCCGACAGCGGACGGCCCGTGCAGGGCACAAACTCAATGCCGCGACGTGCGAGCTCATCGAGCATCGCCCAGGTGGCGTCGCTCATCTGCTTGTCGCTCGTCAGCAGCGTTCCATCCATATCGGAAAACACGATCATCTGATGTGGTCCTTTCCAAGAGACATAAAAAGCGTGGCCGAGGGCTTGGGGCCCTGGCCACGCTCTGGATCTATAACGGTCCGCGTCCTAGCGGTCGGCGAGCGGCTTGTACTCTAGCGGCTCGATTACCGGGCGATATGCCGGGCGGATGATGCGGTGCGCGCAGAAGAGCTCTTCCATTCGGTGTGCCGACCAGCCGGCCATGCGGGCGACGGCAAACAACGGCGTAAAGAGCGTCTCGGGCACGCCGAGCATCTTGTAGATAAAACCTGTGTACAGGTCGATGTTGGCGCAGATGGGCTTGGTCATGCCGTGGTCGCGCATCACCTGCGGCGCCAGGCGCTCGATGCGCTCGATGAGCGCGAACTCCTCGCCCAGGTCCTTTTTGGCCGCCAGCGAGCGCGCGTAATGACGGCAGACCTCGGCGCGCGGGTCGCTCAGCGTGTAGACAGCGTGGCCCATGCCGTAGATGAGGCCCGTGCCGTCGAAGGCCTGCTTGTCGAGGATCTTGCCCAGATAGGCTGCGACCTCGTCCTCGTTTTCCCAGTTGGAAACATGCGCGCGGATGTCCTCGTGCATGGACACGACCTTGGCATTGGCACCGCCGTGGCGCGGGCCCTTGAGCGAGCCGATAGCCGCGGCGTAGGCGGAGTACGGGTCGGTAGCCGAAGACGACAGCACGCGGCAGGCGAAGGTGGAGTTGTTACCGCCGCCGTGTTCGGCGTGCAGCATGAGCATCACGTCGAGCAGCATGGCCTCGTCGCGAGTGAACGCCATGCCGCCGCGCAGGACCTGCAGGATGGTCTCGGCGGTGGAAAGGCCGGGCGTCGGGTGCGGCACGTGCACCTCGGAGCCGCGACGCTTGGCGACCGATGCCATATGCGCGAAGGCGGCGATGCGGGGGAGACGGGCGAGCATGGAAATGGCGACGTCGATCTCGTGCTCGGGCGTAATCACGTCGGGCTCGGCGTCGAAGGCGTAGAGCAGCAACACGGCGCGCTGAAGCACATTCATGATGCTCGACGACACCGTGGTCATGGGGAACTCTTTGACGTACTCGTCGCTCAAGTGCCTAAAGGCGCCCAGGCGCTCGCAAAAGCCGTCGAGCTCTTCCTTGTTGGGCAGCGAACCCGTGATAAGCAGATAGGCGACTTCCTCGTAGCCGTAGCGATTCTCGGCCTGGGCATTGTTGACCAGATCCTCGATGCTGTAGCCACGAAGCGTGAGCTTGCCCTGATCGGGCACGACCTTTCCGTCGACCTTGTTGTAGCCGTGCACGTCCGAGATGCGGGTAAGGCCCGCGACCACGCCCGAGCCGTCGGCATTGCGCAGGCCGCGCTTGACGTTGTGCTCGACAAACAGACCCTCGTCATATGGGTCGGTCGGCAGGCCGTGGTAGAGGCTTTCGCTTTCAGACGAAATCTGGCGGCTTGCTTCGTAATCCAGAACCAGGCGGCTCAGGTGATCGTCGAAGCGGTAGTAGATTTTCTTGGCGTCGTAGGCCATGCGCGCTCCTCTCCGGGCCGCATCGGGGTGGCTTGCATGGGCATGCGCGCGTCAGGCTATCCCCAGCGGCTTTCTCGCTACAGGCGGTACATAAAGTTAAAGACGTCCTCGCGCTGGATGGACACGTTGACGCCCGAAAGCTCGCCGGCCTCGGCCAGGGCCTTCTGCAGCTCGGCGAAGTCGAGCTTGGACTCGGCGGTATCGGCCAGCATGGTCATGGTGAAGATGTCCTCGATAATGGACTGCGTGATGTCGCGGATGTCGACGTTGGCCTCGCCCAGAACGCGGGTGACGCCGGCGACGATGCCGGGGCGGTTCTTGCCAAGGACGGTGATGACGATGCGGGAGGACGAGATCTCGGCCATGGGAAACCCTTTCGCGTGGTTGCGGCGCGCGCGGGGCGCTCCGCTACGTTACAGTGTTCATCATTGTACCTGTCTGGCGCTAAAAGGGGTGTGCATACTGCGGCGTTACACGTCTGCAACATGGGAGAAGGGACAACAGGGTGCGTGTCCGCTGCGGTTGGTCACGCCGCGTTGCACAAAGACCGTGAACCTTTTGTGGGACGCGCGGCGCCGTGGTACCATAGCCGAGTTTGTTGTCTTGGTCGGAAACCAAGACGCCTTATGCGCTGATCGGTAACCAGCGCCTGACCAATAAGGAGTCCTACCATGAAGCAGGGTATCCATCCCCAGTATGTCGAGTGCACGGTGACGTGCTCCTGCGGCAACACTTTCAAGACGCACGCTACCGTGTCCGAGATGAAGGTCGAGCTTTGCAACGAGTGCCACCCGTTCTACACCGGCCAGCAGAAGTTCGTCGACACCGGTGGACGCGTCCAGCGCTTCGCCGACAAGTTCGGTGGCGCCGCTGCCGCCCAGCTCAAGAAGGCCGAGGAGGCCAAGGCTGCCAAGGCCGCCAAGGCTGCTGAGGCCGAGGCCGCTCGCAAGGCCGCCGCTGAGGCTAAGGCTGCCGAGAAGGCTAAGCGTGCTGCTAAGTTTGCCGAGGAGGCTGCCAAGCAGGCCGCCGAGGCTCCCGCAGAGGCTCCCGTCGAGGAGGCCGCTGCCGAGGCCGAGACCACCGAGGCTGCTGAGTAAATAGCTCGCCGCGGAATCACTCGCATTCATGGCATAAGGGCCGTGCATCCGTTTGGGTGCGCGGCCCTTTTCTTTTTATTGGTGCAAACCAACCTGCCCCCATTACACCAAATGGCAGAGAGGCAGCGTTTGCCCAGATAAAACCTGCCAAAATTAACCTGTCCCATTGTGGCAGGTTGGTCGTAGTTATTACGTGGCGGTCGAGGTCGACCGTATAGGCCGCGCCTTGTTTGGCTAAAGTACAATCATCTGTGTTTAACTCGCCCGCAGCTGCACGGCGTGGGCGATGGCCAAAAAGGAAAACCACATGGGATTCATGTCAAAGCTGCTGTCCTTTGGATCCGATAAGGACCTTAAGCGCTACTACAAGATCGTCGACCAGATCAACGGTCTTGAGCCCCAGTTTGAGAAGATGACCGAGGAGGAGCTCCGCGGCCAGACCGATAAGTTCCGCGAGCGTTACGCCAACGGCGAGTCGCTCGACGACATGCTCCCCGAGGCCTTTGCCACCGTGCGTGAGGCTTCCAAGCGCACCATGGGTATGCGCCACTTTGACGTGCAGCTCATTGGCGCCATGGCACTGCACGAGGGCCACATCGCCGAGATGAAGACCGGCGAAGGTAAGACCCTCGTCTCCACGTTGGCCGGCTATCTCAACGCTATTGCCGGCAAGGGCGTACACGTCGTTACTGTCAATGATTACCTTGCCAAGCGTGACTCCGAGTGGATGGGCCGCATCTATAAGTACCTGGGCATGACCGTCGGTCTGCTCCAGAACAACATGCCGCTCGAGCTCAAGCGCCCGGCCTACCAGGCCGACGTCACCTACGGCACCAACTCCGAGTTCGGCTTTGATTACCTGCGCGACAACATGGTTACCCGTCCCGAGCAGCGCGTGCAGCGCGGCCACAACTACGCCATCGTCGACGAGGTTGACTCCATCCTGATCGATGAGGCCCGCACCCCGCTGATCATCTCGGGCGCTGGGACTAAGTCCGCCAGTACCTACAAGGACTTCGCGCGTGCCGTGCGTGGCCTTGAGCGCGGCGAGGACGTGTCGCACGACATGCTCACCGCCACCGAGGACGTTGAACCCACGGGTGACTACGTCATGGACGAGGCCAAGCACACCATTGCCGCCACCGAGCGCGGTCTTAAGAAGATCGAGCGCCGCCTGGGTATCGATGACATCTATGCCGATCTCTCCGGCCAGTTGGTCAACCACCTGCAGCAAGCGCTGAAGGCCCAGTACATGTTCCACCGCGACAAGCAGTACGTGGTCACCAACGGCGAGGTCAAGATCGTCGACGAGTTCACCGGCCGCATCATGGAGGGCCGCCGCTATTCTGAGGGCCTGCACCAGGCCATCGAGGCCAAAGAGGGCGTGCTCGTACGCGAGGAGAACCAGACCCTGGCCACCATCACCCTGCAGAACTACTTCCGTCTGTATGACAAGCTCTCCGGCATGACCGGCACGGCACTTACCGAGGATGCCGAGTTCCGCGAGATCTACAAGCTGCCCGTCGAGGTCATCCCCTCCAACAAGCCCGTGCAGCGCGTGGACCACGAGGACCTGGTGTACCGCACCATTCAGGCCAAGTACAACGCCGTCGCCGACGATGTGGAGGGTCCAATTGGAGGGGAGACAGTTAGCTACAAGGTGACCACCCTCAGTCTCGCTTTGCTCGACAGCTCCCGCCAGCGGGAGCAGACCTGCGGCCTGAAGGAAAGCCTTGACCAAGGTAAGGATGCCCTTTTCCTTGGAGAGACGACCGAAGAACAGAAAATACGGGTCCACGGTGTTGAATTTGTCCGTATTCGTTACTTTATGAGCCATATCCATCTGGCTGGTGGTCAGGAAGTTCTGCATGGCCACGGTACGGCCCGCATAGCCGCCCTCGTCGAGCTTGCTCTTCATGAACTCGCTCGGCGCGATGATCTTGTCGATCTTGTCGTAGCTGTGATGGTGTTTCAGGAACTCCGCCTCCAGGAACGCGAGTCCGCTTTTGGCTTTGGAACCCTTCACGCAAGTCTTCTTCACAGCATGGATGAAACGTCGATCAAGGCAGTCGTCGCACACCTTGCCGTTGCCGTCCACCATGGTGTATGCAGGGCACAGCAGAATGTAGTCATGTGCGGTGTACACCACTGGCACACGATGCTTCTTCAGGTACGGCGCATCCAGAATC
>UQWV01000096.1 GCA_900544845.1 uncultured Collinsella sp.
CGAGCCGTGCGCATTGGGCAGCACCTCGTCCTGAAAGGCGATAAGCTCGTTGAGAGACGCGACGAGCGTCTCCTTGTTCTTCCACGTCTTGTAGTCGTACAGCGTGCCATAGTCGGTGTCCCAGAGCGCCAGCGGCTGATGGTTGTAGCCGTGAAAGCCCAGCTCTCCGCCCATCTGCAGCAGCATGCCGCCAAAGTAGCGGAACTGCGTGGTATCGGCCTGGCGCGCGGGCTCGGTCTGGTTGACCGTGTCCTCGTAGTTTTCGATCATCACGCCGGTATAGCGAATACCGTATTTTTGCGCGAGCTTTTGCAGATCGGGCCACCAGACCTTGGTATAAAAGTCGGCAATGGAAAGCCCGTAGTCGCGCTTGATGTAGGTGCCGTCGCCCGAGGGCACGGGGCTGGGAAAGTCGTCCAGATAGAAGACGGCGCTGTTGATGACCGGATAGGCCGTGGCATCACCCATTAAGCTTATGGCCGAAGCATAGAACCCACGCATAACCTTGTCGTAGATGCCAATGTTGCACACCACGGTGTGACCACTGCCGCAAGCGTTAGACCAAATGAGCGGCGTGCCTTTGTCACCGGTCTTTGCCCATACGTGCGCCGTCTCGCGCAATGAAACCGAAAGCGATGAATCAAAGGGGTCCGAGAGCTCGTAGCGCTCTCCCCCGCCCAGCATAAAGTCCTCGCTCGGCACAATGCTTTCGGCTTTTACATAGTCATATCCGGCAGATTCAATGCCAAGCTTGGGAGCAATCACTTGCAGATAGCCCGAGTTATCCGGAGGCATGGCGAGCATAAGCGAACCGCCGGCACTCACCCAACTCATAATGTCGCTCAGGTGCGTACCGAGCCCATCGAGCGACGGCATGAGCAAAATCACGCGATCGTAGGAGGTCAGCGAGGGAATGGCATCCGCGCCGTCCAGGGCAAGGTCCACGTCGCGGTGCGCGATCTTCATGTCGAGCAGAATCTGATCGAACTGCTCCTTTACGTCCTCGACGCCCGCTTGGTCGGTATCGGTAATGACCAAGCACGTGGACTTTTGGCCAAATATTGCCGAGGAAGCCGGCACCGCATCGTTGGCGGCAAGCATCCCCAGCTTATGCTGGCCCGCACTGTACTGCACGCCGGCACGCTCCACCAGCAGCACGGCCGCCATGGCAATAAAGACCGCCCACACCACAAGCAGCCCCATCCAGCGAAAATGGCCCGCACGGTCGCGGATATGCTGTACCACGCTCATCGGGCCGCCTCTCCGTTGCGCCAAAACGCCAGTTCCTCGCGGTTGGCGGCGCTCAAGTATACATGCTGTTTGTCAATCGCATCGATCACGCGGTGGACCTCGTCACCGTCGCGGCGCATCACCGCAAGGCGCAGACAAAGCATCCAAACCTCCTGCTCCTCGGGCACGTCGAGCACCAACTGGTCGGTCACGGCCTGCGCCTCGTCGATCTGTCCGACATCGGCCAGCGCCGTCGCGTATCGAATGCGAAGCTCAAGGGTGTCCTCGCGCTCGCAGCGACGCGCAAGCAGGCGCGCGTACTGTTGGCGCTGAATCTGAGCCACGCGCCCCTCGGCCAAGCCCGAGCCCAAGTATTCACCAAGAAAATCGCAGTATTCGTTGAGGTTTTGCGCGCTCGGGTCCGTCTTAAAGGCACGCTCCAGCTGCTGCAGTTTAAGGTCGGACTCCTTGGAGATCTGCGCCACCGCCGTCG
This sequence comes from uncultured Collinsella sp., assembly GCA_900544845.1. Lineage (GTDB taxonomy): Bacteria > Actinomycetota > Coriobacteriia > Coriobacteriales > Coriobacteriaceae > Collinsella. Next base: position 1,724 of record UQWV01000096.1, read on the forward strand.
CGGCATAGTGAGCCACCTCAACGTCGTCGTTAAGCTTGGCCGCCTGCAGCTGCGCCAGGTACGCGTCGGGCTCCTCGGTGAGCATGGAGAGCATTAGTCGGCGCCGTTCTGCCGGGTCGTTGACGATGAGCGCCTCCTCGAGCGGCACTACGCCTGCATCGGCATCACGTTCGTGCACTAGGATGCTGCGATGCAGGTCGTCGTTGAAGCGCAGCGACTCCAGCGCAGACTCTTTCAGCCCCTCGCCAAACACCGCGCCGCGGACCGATAGCAGAACCACCAGCAACGGGCCCCACAGCGGCACCAGCACTATCGCAGCCAGCATATGCCCGCGCACCGGCAGCAGGCCCAACTTCATGAGCGTCCACAGCATCAGACAAACCAGCGTATGAATCAGCAGCAAGACGGCGGCAACGACAAGCGAGATCAAGCGGCACCCCCCTCACCGTCACCGGTGTCAGCAATATGCTGCAGCAGCGCCACGATGTCCTCGCCGTCGACGGGCTCCACCGCAATCTGCTTTGCGCTCAAGCGCTCACGGATAATGGGCAGATCGCACGCCTTTGCCTGGCGCATAAGCAGGTAAAGCACGTCACCATCGACCAGGCCCGCCGCATCGCTCTCGCGGATTGCCGACCCAATTGCGCCCACCAGCTCGCCGACAGGCTCCATGCCCGGTACCACGCGCAGGAGCAAAAAGCTGCCCATCTTGCCATCTGCCAGCGCCTGCTCGGCCGCGAGCTCTTGGCCAAAGGCAGCCTGCTTGAGCACGCAAGTGCCGTCAACGCAGCGTTTATCCTGTGCCACTGCCTCGTAGTCAAAGGCACGACCCAGCGCGCTTTCGACCAGGCCGCACAAGATGCGGAACAAGTTTTGATAATAGAGGGTCATTTGGTTTTCGGCCGCGCGACGTACAAAGATCAACACGGCGGGTGCCCCGTCGCGCTCGATCGTGTATCCAAACATGGGAAGCCCCGGCGTCAGCTCGCGGTTCACCCACAGATTCGAACGACCCCCGTCGCCCAAAAGAGGTGCAAGCTGCTCAAGCGTGAGCGAGCGTGCGGCATCTTCGGCAATCGCGGGACTTGCTGCCACCAGGCGCGCAAATGCTCCGCCCGAAACATGGTAGATCGCCACCGAATCGTTCTCGAGGATCTCGCCCAGAAGCTCGCAGCACTTGCGATAGATGTCGCGTGGGTTGAACACGTCAAGCTCCTGCGTCACGGCAAAGATCTTGCCAAAGCTGTCGTGGCGACCCACGATCTGGCGCCTGTACGCACGCTTGTCCTCGATCGCGTCGTGGTAGAGCTGCGTAAGGAACGTATTGCGGTTGCGCACGAGCTCGTTTTGATCGCGCTCCGCCCTAATGGCTTCGCTGTTGCGCAGCTGCACATAGCCGCAAACGGCGCCCACCACAAAGTACGCAATAAACGGCAGCCAGTTGGACGGCTCGTAGAACAGGCCCCGGAAAGTATAGCCGTACTGAGTAAAGTAGCTCGCAGCCAAACCCACCGACGCCAACAGCGCCGCAACCAGGCCAAAGTCCAAGCCATACAGCGTGCCGATGAGCACCACGTAGAGCAGGCGATAATCGAGCACGTTGAGCTGGGTCGATTGGGAGAACAAGCGCTCCAGCACTTCAAAGAGCACCCAGGCGGCTGCCGTCTCCAGGCATTTGACAGGCAGCGTGCGCATTTGAATACGGTCGATGGCCGCGCGCAAGGGGTTAACCTTCTTTGCACGGCCAGCATCCCAGCGAGCTTGAATGGTCGAGAGGTCGCGCAGCAAGTCGTAGCGCTGAAACCAGCCATAGCGCACGCGAGCGACGTCGCTGGCGGGCAGGGCGTAGCCGACAGAATCGCCATAGGCAACTGAGAGCCCCGGGAACAGCGCCTTGAGGGCGTCGCCCACCTCACCCACCGTGTGATGGAAGGCATCGGCTACGTCGAGCGTCTCAAAGTTACCATTCCAGCTGTCGAAGATACGGCGTACCAGCACCGAAAGCTCCTCGGCACACAGCAGGGGAAACGCCGCATCCTGCGCGCCCTGCAGAGCGGCCGATCCGGTTGAGCATGCGTCGAACAGCGGCACCAAAAACGGGTCCTCCAGCGCGGCAGACGCGGTATACAGGAACGGCACACGCAGGATCTTGGTCTGAACACCCTCGCGAGCAGCGTAGTAGCGGCACAGGTCGTTGGCTGCGTGCGCGATAATGCCCTTGCCCGTTCGCCCCGCGGCATCGGCGGCACCCTCGGCACCCGCGGGCCCCGCTACATACAGTAGTTGGACCCGGCGACCCGCGCACGTACGAAAGACCGAGCGCAGTAGCTCGATATCGCCCACGGTATCGGTATGCGGGGTAAGGTAATTAGACAGGTAGACCACGCGGTCGAACTCGTAGGCCTGCTCCAAGTGCTGAAGCAGCTCTTTCCACGAGGCATGGGGCGACGACTCATCGCGGCGCGCTTCCTGCGCGGCTACAACCTTAACGTGGTCCCCGGGGAATGCCTTGGCGCAAAAGTCATCGTCAACATATGCGGTATTGCCAACAACCAGCACCTCCATGGCGTATTCCTCCCCTAAAATCCACTTTAGTCATAGTCAAACATGCGTATTTTACGCTGTCAACGCGAGTTGGAACGCCTTTAAGGCTGTTTTAAGAACTTTTTTAGAGGATGTGGGAGTGGCAACTCGTCCAACCCAGGCTCATTGAGAGGCTGCTATTCGCTCTGAAAAGGCACATCGCAATCTGCTGACAGCTCTGCAGGGAGAATGGCAGGCAATGTAAGCGCTCCCATAGGCGAAAGTCCAGTAACAACCATCAAATAGCTCTTTGCATGGGCATATGCCATCGAAATAGCATTTGAAAGAAGGTAGTGACGCGCCTCGTCATCGGGAGAGTTCATAGGCATTTGCGCTGAAACCGAGATGGATACTGTAACGCCAGCGTGCATCTTCTCCTGTGCACCTTCATCTCTGTCAAGGAGGCTGCCAATTACGCACATCTTTAAACTTGCGCGAGCGTCATTACCGTTTTTCCAAAGGTGGACATCTTGGTAGCTAACGTCAACTTTTAATTCCATGTTATCCGAGGGCGAATCCTCGATATGGAAATCGGAGTCAACGACAAACAAATGAACGACTTGAATCGGAGCAATAAAATCCCCACTCATGCTGCCAAACCTCCGGAAATCATCTCGAGATTCACATGCGAGGACGGACGCTCGTTCCTAAAAGACCATTGTTTGCGCAGGGATTCATTGGACGAGAGAAACGGTAGCTCTTTAGAATAGTTAACGGTAACCTTAGGAACGATATTGATACCTAAAGCGAGCTCGAACCTGGCGATTGTCTTCAGCGTCATATTGGGCTGAGAATTCAACAGTTTCGAAAGCGACTGAAGGCTCACGCCCATACGCTTTGCCAACTCGCTTTTGCTTAAACCCAAATGCTTCATCTCGCGATGAACAATAAACTCGATATCTAGCGCGTGTTCATAAGCGCGTGTTTCGCTAGTTTCTGTCTCGGCGTAAAAATCAGATAAATCTACTTTATTCATTGTGTTCTCCGTTTCGAAAGCCAAGTATAAAAGTCAACGCTCAGTTTCCAGAAGTTGACGTGCTATTACGGCTAATCGCTTGGCCCGCTCGATTTCTTTACTGATATTTCCTGATCCCTGATGTCCTTTAAACCAAAACAATAGAACAATTTTGTCTACGTGAGTCCTAGGCCCTTTCGACACCACCTATATTGCGAATCAGCACCGCCGCTCACCCGACCGAATATTGCCGTTCGGCACCGCCATTAAATGCCTTCCCGCGCATCCCCGTTACGCTCGGGCTGCCATG
>UQWV01000097.1 GCA_900544845.1 uncultured Collinsella sp.
CTTCTACCCGAAGAGCTCGGCTATAACCAGCGCGTCTTTGACACCGTCAACCACGGGTCGCACTGGCAGCAGCTGAGCTGCGCCATTCAGGACGGTGTTCGCTGCCGCATCTCGTATCGCTCGATGGACGATGCACGGCCACGTGAGCGTCTGGTCGACCCCTTGCGCATTACGGCAAACGGCGACCAAACATACCTGATTGCCTGGGACATCGCGGTCGATGAGCAGCGCACCTATCGCATGGATAAAATCGAGGGACTCGCCTTGACGGAAGACTCCGTCGTGCCTCATGCACCGGACGTCACATCCCTCCACGATTCCCTTGCTCGGACGCAGCGTAGCGCAAAGCTCTTGATGCCATTCGATATGGCGGAGCATCTGGACTGGGCCGGCATCACCCTAATCGAGCGCAGCGGGGCAGACATGGCAACGGTAACCGTGCATTACGGCTCCGAGCGTTGGCTACTGAGCCAGATAATCGCAGCGGGCGGAGCCATCCGCATCTTGGATGACCCCGCCCTGTCAAAGCGTCTGTGCGATATGGCAAAAACCCTCGTCTGTCCGCTTTAGCGCCGCCGCTCGTGGCGTGCACGCCACAGTTGCAGATAGTGCCCGATCTGCGCCGATTCGATGCGCTGGTAGGAGCTCGTGGGCAGCGACGTTAAGAACTTCTTTCCGTAGCCCTTCGTCACCAGGCGCGGGTCGGCCAGAATCAGCACGCCGCAATCGGTCGACGAGCGGATAAGGCGGCCGGCCGCCTGCTTGACCTCGAGCACCGCCTCGGGCAGCGAATAGCGCGCCCAAGCGCGGTCTTCGCGCAGGTTGCGCTCGCACGAGAGCGGGTCCGTGGGACTCGAGAACGGCAGCTTGGGAATGATGACGCAGCGCAGCGTCTCGCCGCTGGCGTCGAATCCCTCCCAGAAGGCCTTAAGGGCAAAAAGCGACGAGGTCGGCTCGTTGATAAACCGGTCGCGCAGGCGACGAGGAGATGAGTTGCGCTGCTGGCAGTTGAGCTCCAGACCCGCACGGGCCATCTTAGGCTCAACGCGGGCGTACAGGTCTTCCATGTCGCGCCGATTGGTGAACAGTGTGAGCACCGATCCGCCCATGGCAAGATGGGCGTCGACCAGCACGCGCTCGAGCGCTGTAAGATAGCTCTCACGATCGCGCGGATCGGGGATATCGCCCGCAACGACTACAGCCATGTTCGAATCGAAGTCGTAGCTCGAGTCCAAGTGCAGCGACGAGGATGTTGAAGCACCGATGCGATCGAGACCGACCGCGTGGTTAAAGTGTTCAAAGCTTTTGGACACCGTCATGGTCGCCGAGGCAAAGATAGCCGTGTGAACCTCGGGCAGCCACTCGGTTGCCAAGGCCTCGCCAATGTCGATGCGCTCTGCGGTCATTGACTCTCCGCCGGCACGCAGCCTGCGATTGACCTGCAGCGAATACACGTAGTGTTCATCGGTGCCGTCAATGATGAGTTTGAGGTTCTCGGCCAGCTCGTGCAGGCGGCGCGAAATATCACCCAGGTCGACAACAACCTCGGGCTTGTCGGCGGCGACGGCTTGCACCAGCGCGTCGACGCTCTTGTCAGCTTGTTCCAATGCGTCGATGGCAGTGTAGGCCGACTGTAAGAAATCATGCCAGTCGTCAGATTCGCGCAGCTCGGGGCCAATCCATAGATTGGCATTGTCATAACCCCCACGGGCACGGCGGCCGAGCTCGCGAACGCCATCGAACACGTCGGCGATTGCCATGCTCGCGCGCGCAACCGTCGACGTCGCCTTGGCAGTAAGGCCCAAATAGAGCGTAGAGCCCTCGGAGGTTGCCAAATCACGGGAGACCTGGCTTAGCGCACCGGTGCTCGAGCCACCCAGGCGCTCAAACAGAACGCGTGATTCGTCCGCCGACACCACGCGCGCCCACTGACGGCGCGCCTCGCGCTCGATAGAATGAGCCTCGTCGATTACCCAATGACGAATCGGAGGCAAAATCCTGCCCTCGGCCGCAACATTGCGGAACAGCAGGGAATGGTTGGTGACCACCACATCGGCATGCGCCGCACGACGGCGAGCGCCGTGGACCAAACATTTATCAGGGAAAAACGGGCAGAGGCGACGAGCACACTCGCGCGAGGCCGTCGTAAAGTCGGGGCGGTTGACGCTGCGCCACCGAATGCCGAGCGAGTCGAGGTCGCCATCGGCTGATTGGCAGACGTACGCCATAATGACCGCGACCGCCGTGAGCGTATCCGCCGGATCGCGCTTGGTGGTAATCTCGACCTGGCCGCGGCTCATGCGCTCAAGCTTGCGCAGGCACGGATAGTGGTCATACCCCTTGAGAGCGCAAAATGACAGACCACCTTCCAGTTGCTCGGCAAGTTTTGGAAGCTCATGGTACATGAGCTGGTCGGCTAGATTGTTCGATTTGGTCGCAATACCAACCGTGATGTTGTTACGGTGTGCTGCCTCGGCAAAAGGCACCAGATAGGCCATCGATTTGCCGACGCCCGTGCCCGCCTCAATTACACGATGAGTGCCCGTGACCAGCGCATCGCAGACCTCGAGCGCCATCGCGATCTGCTCATCACGCGGCTCGTAGGTGGGATACATGCGATTGACCAGGCCACCCGGCGCATAGTCTGCCTCAATCTCCTCACGACTCGGCATCTTGAGGACCGGTAGTTCGTCGGCGTCCACCCGATCGTCGGCGCGATCGGCCTTGAGAACGTCAGCACGAGCGGCGCTGAGAGAGAAGATAGAACCAGGGTTCTGCCCTGCCAAGAATGAGAAGATAGGACGATAGGACCAAGGCACGTCCGGATGCATGTCGGCTAGGCGCGCCATGAGGCCCTGGGGCAAGTCGGTGAGTGCCACGAGCAACACGCGCCATACGCCACACAGGGCGTCGACGTCGGCATTGGCACGGTGTGATACCGAGTCACAGCCAAACAGATCGGCCATAAAAGACAGCTTGTGCGAGGCCAGGCGCGGAAGCGCGATTCGCGACAGCGCCAGCGAATCGATCCAGATATCGCTCACGTTGACGCCGCCTTTGACCGACTCGATAAATGAGCGGTCGAACGTGGCGTTATGTGCAATCACCGGGCAACCACCGACAAAATCGGCGAGGGCGGCGACGGCCTCAACGGCCGACGGGGCATCTGCCACATCGGCATTTGTAATGCTCGTGAGCTCGGTAATCTCGGCGGGAATCAGCTGCTTGGGATGCACGAAGGTATCGAAGCGGTCGATAACCTCGCGGCCCGAAAGACGGGCCGCCGAGATCTCGATCAGCTCGTTGTCCTGCACCGAAAGACCCGTGGTCTCGGTATCGAGGACAATCACATCTTCCTCGATAAGGCCGAAGGACTGCGTTTTGGCGCGTTCGGCAAGCGTGGCATAGGAGTCGATGACAAACTGCGGCGTTCCTGACGAAACCGCGTCCTCGATTAGCATGCAATGCCCGCTCGACGAAGACCCATACGGATCAGACTGTCACAGACCTGCGGGAACGTCATGTCGTCGGTGTGGCGGATCTCATCCGGATACAGCGACGTATCGGTCATGCCGGGAATGGTATTGGTCTCGAGGATAACGGGGCCGTCCTCGCTCACGATAAAGTCGCTGCGCGAGATACCCAGGCACCCGAGGGCCTTGTGAGCGGCACAGGCAAGCTCCTGGGCACGAGCGTAGTTCTCGGGTGAAATCTGCGCCGGAATGCGATGGATGTCCGTAGGGTCGACATATTTCACGTCCAGATCGTAGAACTCGCAGTCCTCGGGCTTACGAATCTCGACAATCGGCAGAGCGCGCACGTCGTCCTCGCCGTACACGCCGACGGTGATCTCGGTACCCTCGATGCACTTCTCGACCAGCACTTTGTCGCCGTACTCAAACGCCTTGGCGATTGCCGCGGGCAGCTCGGAGGGCTCATGGACCAGGGAAATGCCATAGCTGGAACCGTTGACGGCCGGCTTCACAAAGCAGCGCTCGCCACAAACCTCGACGATATGATCGATATCGGCTTCATCGCCCACCTCGAGCGCAAGGCCGGGGGCAACAGGAATGCCCGCCTTGGCGTACAGGAGCTTAGAGACCTCCTTGTCGGCACCGCAGGCGCTGGCAAGCACGCCCGAGGCCGTGTAGGGGATACCCAGGGTCTCCATGGCGCCCTGCATGGCGCCATCCTCGCCGCCGGCACCGTGCATGGCGATAAACGCCACGTCAAAGCCGCCGGTCGCCATGGTTACCATAAAATCATCGGCGGCCGTGTCGAGCAGCTCCACCGAAGTGTAGCCGGCCTCCTTCAAGGCAACCACGACGTTCTTTCCCGAATTGAGCGAGATCTCGCGCTCAGCGGAATGACCGCCCGCCAAGACCGCTACGTGCATGTTCTCTAGGCTTTTACCCGGCATGGGCAGACTCCTCCTCTATAATTTCTGCAGCTGATACCATATTGTAGCGATACCCTCTACGTTTCCCCAAAATCGAAAGGCTTCCATGAATCCCAGGACTAAATCTCAGGACATTCGCGACTTGAGCCAAAACGATATTCGCGAGCTCGTGGCCGAACTTGGCCAGCCCGCCTTCCGCGCGAAGCAGCTCATCGAATGGGTCTTCGAGAAGAACGTTTGTTCGTTTGACGATATGACCAACCTTCCCAAGGCTTTCCGCGAGCAGCTTAAAGAGGCTTTTGCCTTTGACACGCCGACTGAACTAACCAAGCAGGTTTCCAAAGATGGCTCTCGTAAGTATCTGCTCGAGTACCACGACGGCGTTTCCGTCGAGACTGTCGGTATGCCCCGTCGTAACAAGCTTTCCGTCTGCGTTTCCACCCAGGCAGGCTGCGGCATGGGCTGCGCCTTTTGCGCTACCGGTCTCAACGGCCTCAAGCGCTCGCTGACCGCTCAAGAGATCGTCGACCAGGTACTTCATGTATCCAACGACTTTGGCGAGCGCGCCACGAGCGTTGTCTTCATGGGCCAGGGTGAGCCGTTTGCCAACTACGACGAGGTTCTCAAGGCGCTGCGAATCCTCAACGACCCCGATGGCATCGGTATCGGCGCTCGTCATCTCACCGTCTCTACCAGCGGCGTTATTCCCGGTATTCGCAAATTTGCCGACATCCCCGAGCAGTTCACGCTTGCCGTTTCCCTGCATTCCGCCATCCAGTCGACGCGCAACAAGCTCATGCCCGGTGTTAAGAAGTACACGCTGCTTCGCCTTCACGAGGCGCTTCAGCTCTACACCGAGAAGACTGGCCGCCGCCCGACTTATGAGTATGCCATGATTGAAGGCGTCAACGATACGAATCCCGAGATGCAGGCGCTCTGCGACTTCTGCGAGGGAACGTTGTGCCACGTTAACCTGATTCAGCTTAACGACATCGAGGGCAGCCCGCTCAAACCGTCGCCGATTCATAAGGTTGAGGATCTTCAGCGTCGTCTTGAGTCCCGTGGCATCGAGAC
>UQWV01000098.1 GCA_900544845.1 uncultured Collinsella sp.
AGGGGAATATCGCCCATGGCGATGGTCTCGTCCACGGCTGGTGCGGAACCCAGGCCAGGAAGCTCGCGGGTCAGCGAATCCTCGGCCGGTAAGCTGTCGAGCAGGACGGTTTCCTCGCCTGTGTCGGATTCGGGCTGGTTGCCGGCCTTGCTTTCGTCCTCTTCGGCTTCGTCAGGAGCGTCTTTGGCGTCGCTGCCTTCGTCCTCAGTGTCTTCGTGCACCTCGTCCTGCGCGTCGACGGCCGAATCGCTAAACGAGAGCTCGTCTAGCGCGATCCGGTCAAGGCTCTCCAGGGCTTCGGCACATGCTTCCGCATCCTGGGCCGCATCCTCGCGGCCATACGTCTCATCGCTCATATATCCCCCAATGCAATATCGGCTCAACACTGTACCCAAAAATGGAGCCATATAAAGCGCATACGAAATATAAGATCCGATTTAACCTGAGCGCATCGTTCGGCCGCATCCTCGCAACAGCAAAAAGCCCCCGGAAAGCGGACGAATCGCTTTCCGGGGGCATGCGATACGCTGCATTGCGCGGAGTCGGCCAGGCGGCTTCACATTCAAGCGCCGTTTGTGCCAGGCACGTTACTCGGCGTGCGCGTAATCAACCTTGGCGCGGCGGGCGGTGGCCTTCTCCCAATCGCTGGTGCCCTCAAAGACATCCTGCTTGTAGGGGTTGCGGCCGAGCTTCTTGGCGCGGTAGGCGATGTAGATGATCGCGGCGACGTTGGCGACCAGTGCGGCGATTGAGACCGCGGTAGCGGCGCCGGGGTCGAGCGTGGAGTGGGTCACAAAGATGGACTCCTCCTGGAAGTACGGGAACACCTGGGCAAACATGCACCAAATAGCCAGCGTAAAGGCGCGGTTCTGAATCCAGCCGCCCTTGTTCCAGATAAAGGCAGCGACGGTGGGCGCCAACAGCAGCGCAAAGCCGCAGAACCAGGAGTGGGTGGGCAGGCAGTTGTAGGTGTAGCAGAAGTTCCAGATATCATAGGCGATGATGTAGACCCAGGTCATATCGGGCCACAGCATGTCGGTCTTGTCCTCGGAGGCGTAGACGCTCCACCAACCGGTCATGCAGAAGATGTTGATGATACCGGCGATGCCGTTGAACACGTTGTTCCAGCCGGCCAGCTGCGTAGCACCTTCGGAGGTGACCCAGGTGGACTCGCCCAGGACAAAGAAGTGATAGGCGCTCTCGAAGTCGGACACGACGGCGATCATGATGTTGATGGCGACGATCACAAACGGCCATGCGCGGAACCAATGCGCCTTGCCAATCTTGCCCCACTGGTACTTAATGGCAATGAAGCCCCAGCAACCGGCCAGCGCCGCGTATACCTTGGCGTAGTGGAACCAGCTGTTCTGGTACACATGGGTGGGATTGCTGAGCGCCCACTCGGCACCCTGCGAGACGCCGATGGCGATGGCGACGCAGTAGATGGTCATGGCCAGCGGAGCCACGCCAAAGATGATTGCCGCGCCCAGCTTGGTGCGGCGGCCGACCTCGTTGAGCACGATGAGGCCAATAAAGACCATGGCCCAGCCGGCCCAGTGGATAAGGGTATCGCTACCCCAAACATCGAACAGCATGCTGCTCTCCATTCACACGCCCGCGGCCCCTCTTCTGATCGCGGGCAGTTTGGCCAAATGTCGTCAGTTCTGGGGCTTGCGCTCCGGATACTTGGCGGTATAGCCCTCGATGTGGAGTGTCGAGGCGATGATTTCCTTGACCGTCTCGTCGGGCACATCGGGGTGCGTGCGGATATACATCAACAACCCCATGATGAGGGTGTAGAACGTCTCGTAGACATGGTCGATGCGTAGCTCATGATGGGCGACAAAGTCCACCACGGTGGTGTCGCAGATGTACTGAGCCACGCGCTGAACCACGTTGTGCAGAAAGCCGCCGTAGAGCGCGCCGCTGCTTGAAGTGAGTGTACTCGGCAGCTCGTGGCCGCTGGCGACCAGGCGCTTAAAGAGCGGGGCGACGGTGTCGAGTGCGCCCTCGATATCACCGACGATGCGGTTGGCATTCCACTGCTCGAGCTCGGAGATAAAACCGTCGATCGCCTCGTCCATGACGGCGGTGACGGCGGCGTCCATATCGGCAAAGTAGTGGTAGAACAGCGAGCGCGTGCAGCCGGCTCGCTTGGTCACGGCCGATACCGATAGGTGGGACACGCCCAGCTCGGAGCTTACGGTGCGCACGGCATCGAGGATCTCGCGACGGCGTTCGTCGCCCGTCAGGCGCTTTGCCGCGCTATCGGATGCGGGAACGGCATCGACCACAGAGGTATCTGCTGTGTTGTTGCTCATGTTTTGCCGCCTTTCATCCTCTTTTGCCTGACCGTTCGCCTAACAGTCTTGAATATTGTTGACGGTTCGTCAATACTATTTTTGACACAATGTCAACTAATGGCGGGTGAACGGCATGGGGGCATGCCCGGCCTGCAAAAAAGAGGGGTGCCGCGGTCTCGCCGGGCTGTGGCAAGAGAAGGGACAACCATGATTCTCAACGGACCGGGGATTAGCTACACCGAGCCCGACATCGGTTCGGAGTTCGTGCCGCCGCTGCCGGAGCATCCGCGCGAGGCCATCGTCAAGCTGTGCGAGCACTGCACCAACCGTCTGCTGCATCGCGATGAGCTGCTGGGCTACGAGTACTGGTCGTTTGCCGAGGCCGCGACTGACGAGCAGGCCGAAGTGCTCTGCAAGATGAAGATGCGCTGTCCCTATACGCTGCCCGAGATGGTCAAGCTCACCGGCATGCCCGAAGCCGATATCGAGAAGATGCTCGACGATATGAGCTACACGGGCCTGCTCGAGTACAACTGGGAGAATCCCGAGCGCGCCAAGCAGTGGGTGCTGCCCATGCTGGTGCCGGGTTCCGCCGAGTTCCTCAACATGCGCGTGAGCCAGCTCGACGAGCACCCGGTCTATGCCAAGTTCTTTGAGCAGGCGTCCAAGGGGCCGCTGTCCAAGGCTACGCCGATGGTGCCGCCCGGTGGCGCCGGCATCGGCATGCACGTCATCCCGGTCGAGAAGGCTATCGACGCCACGAGCGCCTCGGTGCCTATTGAGCATATCGAGCACTGGCTCGACAAATACGAGGGCAAGTATGCCGCCAGCACCTGCAGTTGCCGCGCGAGCCGTCGCGTGATGGGTGAGGGCTGCGCCGACGACCCCGCCGACTGGTGCATTGTCGTGGGCGATATGGCCGACTATGTGGTTGAGACCGACCGCGGCCATTACGTGACGCGCGAGGAGGTCTACGACATCTTGCGCCAGGCCGAGGACAACGGCTTTGTGCACCAGATCACCAATATCGACGGCGAGAACAAGATCTTCGCCATCTGCAACTGCAACGTTAACGTGTGCTACGCCCTGCGCACCTCGCAGCTGTTCAACACGCCCAACCTGTCGCGCTCGGCCTATGTCGCCAAGGTCGAGAAGGACAAGTGCGTGGCCTGCGGTCGCTGCGTTGAGGTGTGTCCGGCCGGCGCCGCCAAACTGGGCCAGAAGCTCTGCAGCAAAAAGGCCGGCGGACAGGTGCCCGAGTATCCGCGCCAGGAGCTGCCCGATGCCACCAAGTGGGACCACACCAAGTGGTCGCCCAACTACCGCAACGACAACCGCATCGAGACGCATGAGTCCGGCACCGCTCCCTGCAAGACGGCCTGCCCCGCGCACGTTGCCGTTCAGGGCTATTTGAAGCTCGCGGCTCAGGGTCGCTATGACGAGGCCCTGGCACTCATTAAGCGCGAGAACCCGCTGCCCGCTATCTGCGGCCGTGTGTGCAACCGCCGCTGTGAGGATGCCTGCACCCGCGGCCGTGTGGACGCCGCCGTGGCTATCGACGAGGTCAAGAAGTTCATCGCCCAGCGCGATCTGGACGCCGCGACCCGCTACGTCCCGCCCGTGGTGACGCCGACGCGCGCCGGCGGCTTCGACCAGAAGATCGCCATCATCGGTGCCGGTCCGGCCGGCCTGTCCTGCGCTTTCTACCTGGCCGAGAAGGGCTACAAGCCCGTCGTGTTCGAGAAGAACGAGCGCCCGGGCGGCATGCTCACCTACGGCATTCCCAGCTTTAAGCTGCAGAAGGACGTCATCGAGGCCGAGGTCGAGATCATTCGCCTGATGGGTGCCGAGTTCCGCTATGGCGTGGAAGTCGGTCGCGACGTGACGCTCGACGAGCTGCGCGCGCAGGGCTTTAAGGCCTTCTACGTTGCCATTGGCTGCCAGGGCGGTCGCCTTGCCGGCATTCCGGGCGAGGGTGCCGAGGACGTGACCGTGGCCGTCGACTTCCTTCGCGAGGTCAACAGTGGCAAGATTGATGCGCTGCCCGGCCGCACTATCGTGGTGGGCGGCGGCAACGTGGCTATCGACGTTGCGCGCAACGCCTGCCGTCTGGGCTCCGAGCACGTTGAGATGTTCTGCCTGGAGAGCGAGGCTCAGATGCCCGCCAGCGAGGAGGAGCGTCGCGAGGCCGTTGAGGACGGCGCGCACATCAGTTGCGGTTGGGGCCCCAAGGAGGTCCATCTGGACGAGGCCGGCCGTGTGTGCGGCATCACCTTTAAGCGCTGCACGCGCGTCTACGATGACGAGGGCCGTTTTGCGCCCGAGTACGACGAGAACGATCTGCGCCGCGTCGATGCCGACCGCGTGGTCATGTCAATTGGCCAGGCCATCGTGTGGGGCGACCTGCTGACTGGCTCCAAGGTGGAGCTTGGCCGCGGCCAGGGTGCCCTTGCTGATCCCCAGACCTATCAGACCGCCGAGCCCGACATCTTTGTGGGCGGCGACGTCTACACCGGTCCGAGCTTTGCCATCGACGCCATTGCCGCCGGTCACGAGGCCGCCGTGTCCATCCATCGCTTTGTGCAGCCGGGCTCCACGCTCACCATCGGCCGCAACCAGCGCCGCTACACCGCGCTCGACCGCGACGACGTTGTGCTCGAGAGTTACGACAACGCGAGCCGCGAGGTTGCGCATGTGGACCGCGAACGCGAGAAGGCTTCGCCGTTTAGCGAGTATGTTGAGACCTTTACCGAGGAGCAGGTGCGCGCCGAGACCGCCCGCTGTCTGGGCTGCGGCGCCTCGATCGTCGACCCCAACAAGTGCATCGGCTGCGGCCTGTGCACCACCAAGTGCGCGTTTGACGCCATCCATCTAGATCGCGACCGCCCCGAGTGCTCCACGATGGTCAAATACGAGCAAAAGCTCCCAAGCCTCGGCAAGTACGCGCTCAAGCGCGCCATCAAGATCAAATTCGGGAAGAAGTAAGAAACGCAACAAGCAGGAGAACGGCGCAGAGAGCGGTTGGACAGCGAGCGAGTCCCAGGCGTGGCGAGGTGCCTTGAAAGAGGAGGGCATAGGGCTTTTGCCCATGCCCG
>UQWV01000099.1 GCA_900544845.1 uncultured Collinsella sp.
CGAGGACTATCTGCGCACCGTTCTGCGCATCGAGATCAAGGCTGCCCCACAGGCCGTGGAGCACAAGGAAGACCCCGCACTCGAGGGCGCGCGCTTCTCCGGCCCCGCCGATGTCGATGGCGACAACGGCAACTCGGTGCTGCGCAAGCAGGCGCAGGTGCAGGCCCGCACGGCTGTCCAGGGTGGTCCGGCTGCCGTTAACAACGGTGGCAAGGTGACCACCTATCGCAAGTCCGAGAGCGACGATCCGTACGTCAACGTGGGCCGCAACGACCCGTGCCCCTGCGGTAGCGGCAAGAAGTTTAAGTACTGCCACGGCAGGAATCGTTAATGGCTGAGGCTTTAGAGATAACGCCCGCCGAGCTGGACGCGTTCGCGGACCGGCTCGGCGAGGTCGAGTCGTATCTCCACCTGGACGAGAAGCGTACCCGTGTGACCGAGCTCGAGGCCAAAAGTGTTGCCCCTGGCTTTTGGGATGACGCCGACGCCGCCCGTGCCACCATGGAGGAGATCGCTCGCACCAAGGAAGATATCGCTGCCGTGGACACCGCGCGCGGCGAGCTTTCCGATGCCCGCGCCGCGCTGGAGCTTGCCGAAGAGATGGGGGATGACCCCGACGCCGCCGCATTGCGCGAGGAGGCTGCCGCTACGGCAGAACGCCTGGCCCGCGCTATCGACGAGCTTGAGCTTTCGAGCTGGTTTACCGGTGAGTTCGATCACGGCGATGCCATTGTGACCATCAAGCCCGGACAGGGTGGTCTGGAGGCCCAGGACTGGACCTTCATGCTCTTTAAGATGTACATGAAGTATTGCCAGCGTCGCGGCTGGAAGGTCACCATCAACGACTGTCCCGCGGCCGAGGTCATCGGCATCGACCGCGCGACCTTTACCGTCGAGGGCAAGGACGCATTTGGCATGCTGCGCGCCGAGGCCGGTGTCCACCGCTTGGTTCGCATTAGCCCCACCGACGACAAGAAGCGCCGCCAGACCACGTTTGCCGGCGTCGAGGTCATCCCCGTGCTACCCGATGATATCGACATCGAAATCAGTCCCGATGACATCCGCGTGGACGTGTACCACGCGAGCGGCCCGGGCGGTCAGGGCGTCAACACCACCGACTCCGCCGTGCGCGTGACGCATTTCCCGAGCGGCATTGTGGTTACCTGTCAAAATGAGCGCAGCCAGATCCAGAACAAGGCCGCGTGCATGCAGATCCTCAAGGCTCGTCTGTACGAGATTGAGCTCGAGAAGCGCGCCGAGGCGCTCGATGAGATTCGCGGACCCAAGACCACGATTGGTTTTGGCAACCAGATTCGCAGCTACGTGCTCTACCCGTACCAGATGGTCAAGGATCTGCGCTCGGGTGTGGAGACCAGCAATGTCGAGGCCGTTCTTGACGATGGCGACCTGGACCCGTTTGTTATTGGCTACCATCGCTGGGCCACCGGCAACGCTGACGCGGAGACCCCGTCTGCTTAAACCGCCCGGGTTTATGTGGAAATGGATTAAAACCCTCCGAGCGGTGTGGTTTTGTATCCAGAGCAAACCCTGCGCAGGGGTGGTTTTTGTCCGGCGAATCGGTAGAATCGAATACAAGAAGAAGTTCAAAGCGCATCCGATGGGGTGCGCTTTTTTGAGGGAGGCAGCATGGCATACCGTCTGGACATCAAGCGCATTCTTTCGATGAACTTCTTTCACGACCTGCCCCAGATTATGTTGGGGTGCGCTCTGGCCGCTATTGCGACCGACCTGTTTTTGATTCCCAACGGCCTTGCCGCCGGTGGCGTTACGGGCCTTGCCACCATTATCCAGGCGGTCGGTGCATCGCGCGGCCTATCGCTTCCCGTTGGTATTCAGACGATCGTGATGAACGCCTTGCTGTTGCTGGTCGTTATGCGCGAAGGTGGCATGTTCTACGTGGTGCAGACCGCGACGGGCTTTGTGCTGCTGGGCTTCTTTACCGATCTGTTCGCCCCGTTTGTAGCACCTCTGGCGGATGCGGACCTGATGCTTCCCGCCATGTGGGGCGGCATTATTACGGGCATCGGTTACGGCATGGTGTTGCGCGCCGGCGCCAACACCGGCGGCTCGGACACGATTGGCCAAATCATCTCGCGTAATACCTCGCTGCCGGTGGGCTCGACCGTCATGGCAATCGACGTTGCCGTGTGTGCGCTGTCGGCTCCGGTCTTTTCAATCGAAAACGCACTATATGCAGGCCTTTCGATGGTCATTAGCGGCTACGTGATCGATGCCGTGGTCGATGGTGGCAACAAACGCCGTATGGTACTCATCATCTCGGACAAGTTCCCTGATATCGCTGCCGATATCATGTATGGCCTGGGTCGTGGTTGTACCAAGTTTAAGGCGACTGGCATGTATTCGGGTGCCGAGAAGCCGGTGATTATGGTCATCGTGAGCCGTCGAGAGCTCAATACCCTCAAGACGATCGTGCGCGAGCGCGATCCTCGCGCCATTGTGACGGTCGCTGACGTTACGGAAGCCTTCGGCGAGGGATTCAAGGACATTAGCGCGTAGGGTCGATCGCGTTCCATCCAAAAGACGTTCACATTGATAAACCGTTTCATCAGCGGTTCTGCCTGCTAAATTGTTCAAATAATGATAAAAACTCTGGTAAAGCCATCAGTTTCCAGCATAATGAATGACGTACGTGCATTGCGGCTGTGTTGGGATTACCTTCGGTGCCGTGCGCATTTTGTCTAATGAGGATGAAAGGAAGGCACAATGAGCGACGAAGAGCTCAAAAAGGTTGCCAACGAGGTAAGGAAGGGCATCGTCACCGGCGTGCACGCTGCCAAGTCCGGCCATCCGGGCGGTTCGCTCGGCGCTGCCGACATCATGACCTATCTGTACTTTGAGGAAATGAACGTCGACCCGGCCGATCCCCGCAAGGCCGATCGCGATCGCTTCGTGCTTTCCAAGGGTCACTGCGCGCCTGGTCTGTACGCCGTGCTCGCCGAGCGCGGATTCTTCCCCAAGGAGGATCTCGAGACGCTGCGCCACATCGGCAGTCACCTGCAGGGTCACCCCAACATGAACGACACCCCGGGCGTCGACATGTCCACCGGTTCGCTCGGCCAGGGCATCTCCGCCGCCGTGGGCATGGCGGTTGCCGCTAAGCACTGGGGCGATACTTACCGCACGTACGCCCTGCTGGGCGATGGCGAGAGCGAGGAGGGCCAGGTCTGGGAGGCCGCCATGTTTGCCGGCAACCAGCAGCTCGACAACCTCTGCGTGATCGTCGACCATAACGGCCTGCAGATCGACGGCCCCGTCGAGGAGGTCAACGACCCCATGCCGCTCGCCGACAAGTTCCGCGCCTTCAAGTTCCATGTGGTGGAGCTCGCCGACGGCAACGACTTCGACCAGATCCGCGCCGCCTTTGCCGAGGCCCGCGCCACCAAGGGTCAGCCGACCGCCATTATCGCCGAGACCACGAAGGGCAAGGGCGTCTCCTTTATGGAGAACCAGGTGGGTTGGCACGGCAAGGCCCCCAACGATGAACAGTTTGAGCAGGCCATGGCAGAGCTCACGGCCGCCGGAGAGGAGCTCTAGGATGGCAGACGTCAAGAAAATCGCCACGCGTGTAAGCTACGGCGAGGCCCTCGTCGAGCTCGCCAACGAGCACGATGACTTTGTGGTCCTCGACGCCGATCTGGCCGCCGCCACGCAGACCGGCAAGTTTAAGGCCACCTGCCCCGACCGCTTCTTCGATGTGGGCATCGCCGAGAGCAACCTGATGGGCGTCGCCGCCGGTATCGCAACCACCGGCCGCGTCGCCTTCGCGAGCAGCTTCGCCATGTTTGCCGCCGGCCGCGCCTTTGAGCAGGTCCGCAACTCCATCGGCTATCCGCACCTTAACGTTAAGATCGGTGCCACGCACGCCGGTATCTCGGTGGGCGAGGACGGTGCCACGCACCAGTGCTGCGAGGATATCGCCCTGATGCGTGTCATCCCCGGCATGACCGTGATCGTTCCCGCCGACGACATCGAGGCCCGTGCCGTGACGCGCGCCGCCTACGAGTGCGACGGCCCCGTGTATATGCGCTTCGCCCGTCTGGCCTCGCCGGTTATCAACGACCCCGAGACCTACAAGTTCGAGGTGGGCAAGGGCATCGTCATGCGCGAGGGCACCGACGTCACCATCATCGCCTGCGGCCTGATGGTCGGCGAGGCGCTCGAGGCCGCTGAGCAGCTTGCTGCCGAGGGCATCGATGCCGAGGTCATCAACATGCACACCATCAAGCCCATCGATGCCGACCTGATCGTCAAGAGCGCCACCAAGACCGGCCACGTCGTGACCGTCGAGGAACACTCTGTGATCGGTGGCCTGGGCAGCGCCGTTGCCGACGTCCTGTGCGAGCAGTGCCCGACGCCGCTCAAGAAGATCGGCGTCAACGACACCTTTGGCGAGTCCGGCCCGGGCGCCGAACTCCTGCACAAGTACGGCCTGGACGCCGCCAACATCGTGGCAACCACCAAGGAGTTCTTGGCTTAGGACAAGGCGAGGCAAAGTATCGCTTCAGCAACCGTATGCAATCCATAACAGGGGCGTCCTCAAAGAGGACGCCCCTGTTTTTTGTCGGCAACAAACAAATTAGGCCCGCACCAAGTAAGGGCTTCCTCCGGGAAACGGGCCCATCCCAACAAAGTGCAATTCAGCCCCCAAGCACGGCGCTGCTGCGCCCAAGTAAAACGCAGCGACCCCTTAGTTATCGCAGGCTGGACACAGGGTTACTTTCCAAATCTTTCCGCAGGACGGAGGAGCCCCCGCCGCACGTAGTGCGCAGCGGGGGCTCCGACATGTCCGAGGACGATTTGGAAAGTAACCCTGCGTCCGGCCGGAGGGACCCAAACACGGCCATGCTTCTTATGTGCAGCAAAGCTAATGCTGCTAAAATACAAAGCGCTCATGTAGTTTAAACGCACGACGATAAGGAGCACCAGTGGGTAACCACTTCCGTACCTCCGGTGCGGGCGATGATGCCCCCAAGACGCAGGCAGGCGTCCAGGGCAGTCGTTTCGCCACTCCGGATTCAGAGGGCCAGCCTGTTGCTCAGGCCCCCGCTCAGCCGGCAGATCAGGCACAG
>UQWV01000100.1 GCA_900544845.1 uncultured Collinsella sp.
AGCAGCAGGCTCAGCAAAAAGAGCAGCACCGTTGCAAGCGCGCGGTTGTCGACGACCGACCTCACGTATTCAAAGAGCCGATCGGGCACCTCGAACGCTTGCTTATCGTCTTTTGTCATATCAAGATCCTCACAAGCGAAAAGCGTTATTCGATGATGTAGCCGACGCCCCAGACGTTTTTGATAAAGCGTGGCTTTTGTGCGTCGTCGCCGATCTTTTCGCGCAAGTGGCGAATATGCACCATCACCGTATTGTTGGAGCCGGGCATAAAGTCCTCGTTCCACACCGCGCGGAACAGGTCCTCCACGGCCACCACGCTGCCGCGATGCTCGACCAGATACAGCAAGATTGAATACTCGGTGGGCGTGAGGCGAACCGGTGAACCGTCCACTGTCACGGAACGAGCATCGCGGTTGATCTCCAAGCCGTCGAGCTGAATGGTCGGCGACTCGGCCGCCTGTGCACGGCTACCGTAGCTGGTGTAGCGACGAAGCTGAGCGTGCACGCGCGCGATGAGCTCCAGCGGGCGGAACGGCTTAACCACGTAATCGTCCGCGCCAAGCGAAAGGCCCTCGATCTTGTCTTGCTGGGCATCGCGCGCCGTCAGCATGATCACGGGATAGGTATGGCTGGAACGGATCGTACGCAGCAACTCAAGCCCATCGATATCGGGCAGCATGACATCCAGCAGCGCCAGATCGAACTCCTGCTCCAAGATTGCCTTGGCAGCATCGGCCCCGCTATAGGCGACCTGTACGTCAAAGCCTTCTTTTGTAAGGTAGATACCAACCAAGTCGGCGATGGCCTTTTCGTCATCAACTACCAAAATGCGCTCGTTCATGCGTGCTCCTCTCGCGCTCCATTATGCCCGAGGGGGCGCATGCCACACACAACAAGCGTGGGTGATTAAGTCGGCCTTAAGCACCCTTGTGCCCGTTCGGGCGCGGATGTGAGCCACGCACGCACGCGATGATCGCCGACACCGGCAAACGATATACTCTAGTTCCAGAAGAGACCATCCCGTCGAAAGCGAAATCTGTGAAGTCCCTCACCTCTTTTGCAAAGCGCTCAGCCCAGCTTGCCGCCGGCTTTGTCTGCGCTATCGCCCTTGCCGCTGGCGTGCCCACCGTCGCCGGCGCCCAAGTACTCACGACCGACAATGTTTGCGGCAAAACCGCCGATGCGCGCGGCATCACGGCCGAAAATCTGCCCGATATCGATGCGACCAATGCGCTCGTCATGGGCAAAGACGGCACCGTCTACTACGGGCACGGCGCCGATGAGCAGGTCAAAATCGCCTCGATCACCAAGGTCATGACCGCAATCCTAACCGTCGAGAATTGCAAGATGGACGAGAAGGTCACGGTGAGCAACGCCGCAGCCACCGTGGGTAATTCGACCGCCGGCTTGCTCGAAGGCGACGAGCTTACCGTGGAGCAGGCACTGCGCGGCCTGATGATTCCCTCGGGCAACGACGCCGCCGTCGTGCTCGCCGAATATGTGGGCAAGAAGATCGAGCCTAAGACCAAAGACGCCGAGGCAACCTTTGTGAAGGCCATGAACGAGCGCGCTAAGAAGCTCGGCTGCACCGGTACGCTTTTTGAAAACCCGCATGGTCTGGACTTTGATGAGTGGGCTGGCGATATGCACTCAACCGCACACGACGTAGCGCTGATGATGCAGGAGGCCATGAAAAACGACACGATCCGCGAGGTCGTAGCGAGCGAGGATTCCTGGATCGAGGTCGCGGGCGCCGACGGCACCGACCATTCGCATTCCATGGACACGCATAACTATTTGCTGGGCCAAGATGGCAACATCGGCGGCAAGACCGGCACCACCGACGACGCGGGCTATTGCTTTACGAGCGCCTACAACCGCGATGGCGACGAGATCTACACCGTTGTTTTGAACTCCACCACCACCGACCAGCGCTTTACCGATACCGCCACCCTTGCCAACTGGTACTACGGCCACAAGGTGACGGTCGCAATCGCCAACACACAGGAAAAGACCGCCAACGGCAACCCGCTTATGGCGCGCATTGGCCAAACCGACTGGACGGATAAGACGATCGACGCCACACTCGCCGATCCCACGGCGCAAGCGACCGTGTTTTCCCTTGCCGGCGAGGTGACCGAAAAGGTTAGCTACGACGATCTTTCGGGCACGGTGCATGTGGGCGACAAGGTGGGTAGCGTCACGCTCAAGCAGGACGGCACCAAGATCGCCGTCATGGACCTGGTTGCCGACGAGGAAGGCGCAGGGCCGAATCCCATTGAATGGCTGCTCGTGAAGCTCGATCGCTTGGGCCGTCGCATCGACAACCGCCCGCTCACGGCAGAAAGCGAGACCGTCGCCAAGGCGCCCGAGGTGTAGGGCGCAAGAATAATAAGCCCATTGAAAGGAGGCGTCCGAAAGGATGCCTCTTTTTTTTGAGGGTTCGAATCCCCAGCTAACGCTCTTGAAACTAAAGAAGGGCCCCAAATGGGACCCTTCTTTCAAGTCATACTGGCGGAGAGCTGGGGATGTCCGGGCATGCTACGCATGCCCTCCGGCTTCAAAGCCTGGCGGCTTTTCGCCCACGGGCTACAAACGCTTTCGCGTTTGCTTAACGCCCGTGCCCTCTCGAGTTCGAATCCCCAGCCTCCTTTCTCCGCACAAAAAAGGGCCCCAAATGGGACCCTTCTTTCAAGTCATACTGGCGGAGAGCTGGGGATTCGAACCCCAGATGCCCTTTTGGGGCATACTCGCTTAGCAGGCGAGCACCTTCGGCCTCTCGGTCAGCTCTCCGTAACAGCCGTTCTATAGTAACCAAACAGTCGAAGTTGGGCAAGAGGGAATTTTCTAATTGTCCAGTGGCCTTTCCTCCTTGCAGTTTTCGCTACTACCCCAGCGAGCGGTTGAGGGAGCCGAGCTCGTCGTTGCCCATGGTGCGCCACATTTGGAAGATGCAACCGCGTGCCAGGAAAAAGAACCCGTTGTCGACCAGTTGCACAGCGGCATCTGCCAGCTGATTCGTCACGGCGGACACTGGCGGCAGCTCGAGTCCAGCCTTGTGGATGGTCTCGACCGCTTCCTCGAACGTCGGAGGCTCGCTGACGCCCATCTCGTTCATAAGGCCCTGCATTTCTTCCAGCGCGCTGCTACCCGACTCCTCGCCGCGCGGCACCAGACGGTAACAAGCCAGCGCCAGGTCGAGCTGATCGCAATTCCAATAGGCAAACGCCAAGCGATAGAACAGGTAGCCGATTGCAGAACGATCGCTGGCAATACGTAGGCCGTGGCGCGCCACCTCGATAATCTCGTCAAAGCGCTCCAGACGCGCAAGCACGTTGATGAGCGCAAAGTGCGATTGCATGGACGAGCGCGCCAGATCGTAAAGATGGCGCACCTCGGGCAGTGCTCGTTCAAAGTCCTCTTGCTCGGCGTAAAAGCTGCAGATCTCGTGCTGGGCAAAGTACAGCGCATCGGGCGCACGTAGGATTCGCACAGAGCGGTCTTCTTCCAACACCGGTAGCACCATGCGCACCAGCTGGTTATCGCAAAACTGCGTTTGAACCGGACCTGTCGCCAAAAGCTCGGCGACGGCGCACTTAGCCTCCAACTCCTCAACAAGACGGGAAAAGCCTTCAAAAGCACCTGTACGGTCGACTTTTGCCTGCTCGCGCAATTCAACAACACGGGCCACGTATGGGTCGTCGTCCTCCTCCATGACCTCCAGCTCGTCAGCCGTATCGGCAAGCAGCAGATCGCGCAGCGCCGGCGGCAGCATGCGATGGTCATCACGCGGACGAGCATGGACCTCCGCCGGCTCAATCGTCTCCGGAGCGGTTGACTCATACGCCTCAAGCACACGCTTGCACGGCATATCGTCCATGTCCATGCTCTCAAGATCCTTGGCGACAGGCACGCAATCGGCCAGATAGGCCGCGCGCCCAAAGAAATACGTTGCGACAACGCGCTCGCCCTGCTCACTGTCGGGAGCAGCAATCTGCACATAGCAGCGCGTGATGCAGGTGCCCGCGGCAAAACACGCTGCCGCAAGCGTGAGTGCCACGCGCGCATCGTGCTCCGCGGCCCAGATCGCGCGCGTGTCCTCGTCCAACTCGCGCCAGGCGTCATCTTGAGCGTCGTATTCACGTTGTGGCATAGCATCAACGACAGACTGCCCAAACCGAACGAGCATGATCCCCTCGGCAACGTTTGCCCGATAGGTATAGTCGAGCCGCGTGACCACGTTAAGTGCCTCGACAATACGCGCGAAGCGGGTACGCACATCCCACTCACCGCCCGGCTGGCAAGTCACCGTACCCGGTTTGCCCCACGGGTTATCGCTCGAGGCCGTATCGAGCAGTCGGGGAACATCGTTGGTCGTCTTGGCGATATGCCACGCATCAAAGAGCGCGCAGCCCTCAAGGCTCGGCGAGGATGCCGCAGGGACCAATCCGGCCCCGATGTGCTCAAGGATGCCGGAGAGACGGTTAAGACGGCACTCAATGGCGAGCAGCATGTCAATCTCGTCCTGGTCCAGCAGGCTGCGATCAAAATTGAGATAGAAAAGCTTTGAGCGATCGATGCGAGCCAGGCTCATCTCGGACTTAGCGGCGATGGTGCGCAAGCGGGGCAAGTCAATTTCACTCATAAGGGCGGCGGCATAGCGCTCGATACCGCTCGGATTCTCGGCATGGTCAACGCGGTAGAGCAGTGTCTCGATAGCGTCAGGTAGCGGTGTCGTGTTAAAGCCCAAAAACACCTCGACCGGCTCGGGCAACTTTACGAGCTTGATCTTGTCGACAACGTTTTGCATACCCTCGTCGAGTCCGTCGGCGTCCGCCGTGCTCGCAATGGTATTTTCAGAGTCAGACACTATGACCCAATCCAGGGGCACGGAAACGACAGGAGCCCCCGCTCGTGACCGCGGGTCGGGGCTGCGA
>UQWV01000101.1 GCA_900544845.1 uncultured Collinsella sp.
TATTACGAGCTCCTGTGCGAATTGGAGAGAGCGCTCCCGCAAACTGCCTCTTGACAACTTATAGGAGCGTCGGTTTTAATATCGTACTTTTCGGCATGGTTCGGGATATGCGTCCAAACGTAGGAGATGAGCCCAATTCGTGACGGACGGTATCCCGCCACCCCTCTTCGAGACAAAAATGATCCGTTTTCCTCCGTCCCCAAGGGACAATTTTCAAAACTACGCCGGATTACGGGGCCAGGATGCTGCAAGCCAACCATACCCTGCATTATCAAGAAACAATAAGCCATCTACCTGCGGGTTTAATTTCACTATTGGCACCATGGTCGCCAGTTGGCGATTCAGCCCCGTAAACCGGTATAGTTGCAATTTGGTAGCATTTCCCAGCAAACCAAATAGTCTCACCAAACGCAAAAAACCCGACCTCCGCATGGAGATCGGGCTTATAGGGCTCAGCAAAGCCGAACCTACACGGTCAAATGATCCGTAGCTTACATCTGCTCGGGCGCGGAAACGCCAACGAGGGTGAGCACCAGGGCGAGCGTCACGCGAACGGCGTCGCAAGCGGCCAGACGGGCGCGCGAAAGCTCGGGGTCGACGGGACGGCCCTCGCTCGGCAGAACCTGGCAGGCAGCGTAGAAGCTGTGGAAGTCGCCGGCGAGTTCCTCAGCAAAGTGCGTCAGACGGAACGGGGCGCGGTCGCGAGCGCAGCTGGCAATCAGGTCGGTGAGCTCGTTGAGCTTACGCGAAAGGGCGAGCTCGGTCGGGTCGGTCAGCAGCGAGTAATCGACGTTCTCACCGATGGCCTTGGCGGCGACGGCCTTCATGCCCATCTCGTCAGCCTGCTCGGGCGTAACGTCGGCGGCACGGCGCAGGATGGAGCACACGCGGGCGTGAGCATACTGCACGTAATAGACCGGGTTGGAGTTATCGCGCTTCTTAACGGCCTCAATATCGAAGTCGACCATCTGGTTGGAGCTCTTGGAGATGAGCGTGTAGCGAGCGGCATCGGAGCCGACCTCGTCGACAAGCTCCTGCAGGGTCACCATGGTGCCCTTGCGCTTGGACATACGGACGGGCTTGCCGTTACGCAGCAGGTTGACGAGCTGGCCCAGCAGAACCTCAAACTTGCCGGGATAGCCAAGAGCGTCGCAGACGCAGCGGACGCGCTCGATGTAGCCGTGGTGGTCGGCGCCCCAGATGTCGATGACGTGGTCGACGCGCTGGAACTTATCCCAGTGATAGGCGACGTCGGAGGCGAAGTAGGTGTACTCGCCGTCGGACTTGATCAGAACGCGGTCCTTGTCATCGCCCAGGTCGGTGGAGCGGAACCACAGGGCGCCGTCCTTGGTGTAGAGATAGCCCATCTTGTCGAGCTTCTCAAAAGCGCGGTCGACGGCGGAGGTGCCGGCGGTCTCGCCCTCGGTGTCCTTCACATACAGCGAGCGCTCGGAGAACCAACGATCGAAGTCGCAGTTAACGGCATGGCAAAGGTCGCGCATGTTGTCGACCATCTTTACATAGCCGCGCTCGCGGAAGCTCTCCATGCGCTCCTGCGGATCGGCGTTGACCCACTTATCGCCGTCGGTGCGCCAGAACTCGGCGGCCTCGTCGATGATGTAGTCGCCGCCGTAGGAGTCCTTGCCCAGGGTCTCGGCAAAGTTGTCCTGATACGGATGGGTCTCGGGATGCTCGTCGTTCTCGTCGGCAACAAAGGCGTCGCGGTCGGCGATCAGCAGCTTGTGAGCCTCGTCGATATCCACGCCCTGCTTGGCGATGATGTCGGCAAGCTGCATATAGCGCGTGCTGATGGAGTTGCCGAAGGTGTTCATCTGAGAGCCGTGGTCGTTGATGTAGAACTCACGCTGGATGTCGTAACCGGCGTGATCCATAACGCGGCAGAGCGAGTCGCCCAGCGCGGCCCAGCGGCCGTGGCCGATGTGCATGGGGCCGACGGGGTTGGCGGAAACGAACTCGACCTGGGTCTTCAGGCCACCACCGACGTTGGACTTAGCGAAGTCCATACCCTTCTCGCGAGCCTCGCCAAAGATGGCATTCTTGACGGCAACGGAGAGGTAGAAGTTGATGAAGCCGGGGCCTGCGATCTCGACCTTCTCGATCGCGGGGTCCTCGGGCATATGGGCAACGATGGCCTCGGCGATCTTGCGCGGGGCGCAGTGGGCCAGCTTGGCGGACTTCAGGGCCATGGTAGAGGTCCACTCGCCATGAGAAGTGTCAGCCGGTCGCTCGATAGCGCAATCGTCAAGTTCAAATGCGGAAAGGTCGCCGGCCTCCTGGGCCGCAGCAAGCGCAGCGCGTACCAGCTCTTCAATCTTCTCGGGCATAGATCCTCCTTGTGTTAAAGCCCCCGAGCTCTTGGTCACTCGTAGGGCAAAAGCCAGAGTTTGTAGCACTCTATCACAAGCGACGGGCACTGTCGCAGGGTAAAGCTAATAGATATTGCATATGCACAAAAATGACTACAGCTTGTATGGAGTCACTCAAAGATGCCGGTCTGCCTGCAGATTATGCAGGCGTTGAAAATGCATAAAGGTGTGAATGAGCTGCGTCTGTTATCGAATACTCTTACCTATCAGAGTTGTGTGCTTTTCCTGCATAAAGTACGGGTTTGCGCACGTCAGCGTGTTATTCTAGACATACGTAAATTCGTATAAGTTGGAGGTAGCATGTTCTCAATCGGTCAACACGTCATTCATCCGGGCCAGGGAGTCTGCACCGTCGTCGGTTTTAGGGACGACACACCGCAGCCCATGCTGCTGCTCGAGACCAAGCAGGGACATGCGCAGACGATCCTCATGTACCCCGTGGCGCAGGCCGACCGTCTGCACGCCGCCATCTCTCAGCAAGATGCCGAGCACCTGCTGAGCCACTATGACGAGCTGGAGTGCGACACCTTTACCGAGCGCAACAGCTCGCTTGAGGAGACACACTTTAAGCAGCAGCTCAAGCTGGGCGCGCCCGAGACGGTCCGCGTGGCAAAGACCATGATGCACCGCATTCGCCAGGCCGAGGAAGCTGATAAAAAACCCAGCTCCTACTACATGCGCGTACTCAAGGAGGCCAAACGCCGCTCCATCGAGG
Organism: uncultured Collinsella sp.; assembly: GCA_900544845.1. Lineage (GTDB taxonomy): Bacteria > Actinomycetota > Coriobacteriia > Coriobacteriales > Coriobacteriaceae > Collinsella. The sequence goes on from UQWV01000101.1 coordinate 3,103, forward strand.
AGTTCGCCGTGGCCCTTGGCGTCACCGAGGAGGCCGCCGAAGCCCGCCTAGCCCAAGCCGCCCTCAACTAACCCATCCGCGCCAAAAACCACCACAAAGGGAACAGGCACCTTTGTGGTGGTTTTCTTGTTCTAGTAGTATTCATTCTTATCGATACCCACGAGCACAAGGAGTCTCTTATGGCAGAGCCGCTTACCGCCGGAATCACCCGCGACCGCGCGTTCGAACTGCTCAATGAGCACAACAAGGACCCGTTCCATATCACCCATGGCGAGACGGTCGAGGGCACTATGCGCTACTTTGCGCGCGAGTTCGACCCCGAGAACGAGGAGTTTTGGGGCATCGTCGGTCTGCTGCACGACCTGGATTGGGAGGAGCATGAGGACGACCCCATTAACCACACCATCTATGCTGCCGAGATTCTTGAGGGCGAAGGTGCGTCTCCCGAGCTCATTCGCGCCATCCAGACGCACACGTCGGACTTCAACACCTCACTGCCCAAGCCCGAGCTGCAGATGGAAAAGATCCTGTTTGCCTGCGATGAGCTCACCGGCCTGATCGGCGCTGCCGTCATCATGCGCCCGAGCAAGAGCGTTATGGACTTTACGACTAAGTCGCTCAAGAAGAAGTTCAAGGACAAACGCTTTGCCGCCGGCTGCTCGCGCGACGTGATTTCGCAGGGCGCCGAGATGTTGGGCTGGGAGCTCCCCGAGCTCTTTGACCGCACCATCGCGGCCATGCAGTCCTTCGCCCCCGACCGAGATACCTTCCAGGCCTAACCGTCAACGCCACCTAAAACCACCACAAAGGGGGCTTATAGGACAAAATGTGTGTCCACGTTGGGGGCATCGGCGCAGGTCGATGCCCCTTTTTCAGCCGTTTAAATTCCGTGCCCGCTTTTAACCGCTCGGACAGAATGTGTGTCCGGTTGCCTATCGTTCCCGCAGGTAGATAACCTTTTCCGGAACCGTTAAATATCCTTTCGGAAGAGGTGCCCATGAAGGCCGTTTATTGCCCCTACTGCGGCGGTCGGACCAAGCGCAACGGCAGGACCTCATCGGGGTCCCAGCGGTGGAGGTGCACGGCCTGCGGCGCGTCGACGACGGTGAGGTACGACGACACGGCGACGAGGCTGGACGAGTTCCTCGGGTGGCTCCTCTCCAAGGACTCCCAGGCGGCGATGCCGGGCGGCGGGCGGTCCTTCAGGCGCAGGACGGCCGAGTTCTGGGAGGTCTGGCCGATGCCCGTCCCCGACGGCGAGCTGCACCGCGTGCTCCACGTCGACGGGATCTGGGTCGCGCGCGACCTCGTCGTGCTCATATGCTGCAGCGGCGAGAGGGTGGTCTCCTGGTACATGGCGAGGTCGGAGAACTCGAGGGCGTGGTCGGCCCTCATGTCGCCGATCCCGGCGCCCGAGGTGGTCGTCACCGACGGCGGGAGCGGGTTCGCCAAGGCCGTGCGCGAGACCTGGCCGCGCACCAGGGTCCAGAGGTGCACCTTCCACGCCTTCTCGCAGGTCAAGCGCTACACGACGACGCGGCCGAAGCTCCAGGCGGGGCGCGAGCTCTACCTCATCGCGCGCGACCTCATGGGCATCGAGACGCTGCACCAGGCCGAGCTCTGGGTCGAGCGCTACCTCGACTGGTGCGGGTTTGGATTGGCAACACCTATTTGGACGATTCCGGGAGGGACAGCCCCGCCTCCCTGAACTCGACCGGAGACATGTAGCC
>UQWV01000102.1 GCA_900544845.1 uncultured Collinsella sp.
CTCGAGAACTCTCCTTGGTATCTGCTCGCCCGCACGATTCTGCTGTTCAAAACGAACAAGATGCGCCCGGCAACACGCGCGCTGCGCGAGTTTGCCAACCGCTGCGAGGGCGGCGCGTTCTTCTTGCTGAACCCCATGTACCAGACGCCGTACCTTCCCTGCCGGCCCGAGCCGCGCGATCCCTGGGATCTTTCGCACCAGGCCGTTTGGGAAGCGGACGGTATTATCTCGGACACTCCCGACTTTGCCCCCTGGGCCAATGCCTGTGAAGACGTGTCACAGCTTGCCCAGGAATTTGCGCGCCGCTACGGTTTTTAGTGACGCACTCGACCCGACCATGTCGTTTACGTTAGGAACGGTTTCATGAACCTCCGCTCATCTCTCGCCTGCACCTCGAGCGATATCGCCCGCTGGGGACTGCGCTCCGTCCTTAAGCGCCAGGGCGGCGTACTCCCCGGCCGCATCGCCATGAAGATCGATCCCGAGTTGCTGAGCGACCTCGCTGGCCTTGTCGACCGCAGCGTGGTGATTACGGGCACTAATGGCAAGACCACCACCTCCAACCTCATCGCCGACGCCGTTGCCGCCAGCGGCGCCACCGTGGTATGCAACCGCGCCGGCAACAACATGGAGCCGGGCGTGGTGGGCGCACTGCTCGAAGCGCGCAGCGGCCTCAAGCGAGCCGGTGGCGGCAAGCGCGTGGGCGTTTTTGAGTGCGATGAGCTTTACACCGTACGCGTCCTGCCCAAGCTCAAGCCGACCTACTTTGTGCTGCTCAACCTGTTCCGCGACCAGCTGGACCGCTACGGCGAGATCGACCACACCCAGGACGTCATCGCCCACGCGCTGGAGCTTTCGCCGGCAACGACACTCATCTATAACGCCGACGACCCGCTGTGCGCCTCGATTGCCGCGCGCGTTCCCAACGCGAGTATTGCCTTTGGCATCGACGGCGCCACCAACACCGAGTCCGACCGTATTAGCGACTCACGTTTTTGCTCACAGTGCAACGCGCCGCTGGAGTATGACTACGTGCAATACGGCCAGCTCGGCGCCTACCATTGCCCCTCGTGCGGCTGGGCCCGCCCTGCGCTTGTCCGTCGCGTGACGGGCGTGGAGCTCGGCTGCGACGGCTACGGCTTTGACCTGGTCTTTGGATCTGCGTCCGACGCAGCTGCCGTACACATCGCCACGCGCTACAACGGCCTGTACATGGTCTACAACGTTGCCGCTGCATTCTTTGCCGCACATGAGTTAGGCGTGGATACGGCGCACCTGCAGCCCACGCTCGATGCCTACGTCCCCGCCGGCGGACGCATGGGCCGCTGGGATATCGCCGGCCGCACCGTCGAGGCCAACCTGGCTAAGAATCCCGTAGGCTTCGATCGACAAATCCAGTCCATCAAGACGGCAGGCGGCAGACTCTGCGCTTTCTTCCTCAACGATAACGATGCCGACGGCCACGATGTATCGTGGATCTACGACGTCGACTTTGAGCGCATCGCCGACACGCCGGGTCTTGTCGCCTTTGCCGGAGGCACGCGCGCGCACGACATGCAGGTGCGCCTCAAGTACGCCGGCATCGATGCCGCGATTATCTCGGACGTCGCGCAGGCAATTGGCGCCGTGGCAGACGAGGCCGCCGATGACACCTTCTACGCCGTCGCCAACTACACGGCCTTCCCGCCGCTGGTCAAGGAGCTCGACGGGCTGAAAGGCGCCACCGCCGACGCTGTTGCTGGGCGCGCCGTAGCCCGTGCCGACGGCAGCGCTCTTCCTGTCGGTATCGCGCCAGTCGAGCTTTCGCGCCCGCTGCGCATCGTCTACCTGTATCCCGATGCCCTTAACCTCTACGGCGACGGCGGCAATGTTATCGCCCTCGAGCGCCGCTGCGCCTGGCGTGGCATTCCCGTGCGCGTGGACGAGGTCCGTATGGGCGAATCACTCGATCTCACCGATGCCGATATCGTCATGATGGGTGGCGGCTCCGACCGCGACCAGCTAGCCGTGGCACACGAGCTGCTCGCCCAAAAAGACAAGGTCGCGGCCTATGTTGAGGACGGCGGCACACTGCTTGCCATCTGTGGCAGCTATCAGCTGCTCGGCCGTTCGTACTACATGGGCGACGATCGCATTGAGGGCCTGGGCGTCATTGCCGCCGAAACCGTACGTGGCTCCGATCGCCTGATCGGCAACGTAGCCGTCAAAACCGATCTGGCACCTGAGCCCTTTGTGGGATTCGAGAACCATGGGGGTCGCACCCTGCTCGACGCGGAGGCAACGCCGCTCGGAACGTCCGTCGTCGCGGGCACCGGCAACAACGGCGACGATGGCTTTGAGGGCATCATCTACAAGGGTGTCATCGGCACGTACCTGCATGGCCCGGCGCTGCCCAAGAACCCCGAACTCGCTGACTGGCTGATCGCGCATACCCTCGAGCGGCGCGGCGATGCGCAGGCCACAGCCCTGCTGCCGCTCAAGCCCCTCGACGACACCTGCGAGCGCGCCGCCCACGACGCCGCCATGAAGCTCCTCCCCTAACGCCCCAACCACCACAAAGGGGACAGGCACCTTTGTGGTGGTTTTGACCCGTCCCAGCGGTTTGTCTCAATCTGTAACATCTAGACCGTTAAAAGTCGTCTTACTGTTACAGAATGAGATGTTCGTCCCGACGCCTGCCTTTTGTCTCGATCTGTAACACATAGAGCCGATTTATCAGCCCAGATGTTACAGGTTGAGATGTTTGATGATCGGGATAGAGAGCCAGCTCCTATGTGGTGGTTTTTCAGTTTGCCAACGATATGTGAACGGCTAAAAAAGTCTGCTATACTCTTTCCCGCTGTCCCCATCGTCTAGCGGCCAAGGACGCCACCCTTTCAAGGTGGATATCGCGGGTTCGAATCCCGCTGGGGGCACCATTTGAAATGTGAAGCCCGTTACCAATTCGGTAGCGGGCTTTTTGCTACCGATATGCCGGGATTCGGACCCGGCAGGGTGCGGATCCCGGCATCTTCCGATGGACCATGGGCAAAAAATGGCAAATATGAGTACTGTTACCGATTTAGTAACAGCGATTTCATGCCTTCAGAAATCGATTTAGACGTCAGGTGTCCTACGGCGGAAGAATTGCAGACGTTTATCGGCTAAGTACTTGGACATATGTTGCGTAACACTGCATATTTTGCAAATAAATAATGCTACAGGACTTGTGACAGTACTCATATTTGACGTTTTTTGCCCATAGCCCTTTATACCTAGGCACATCGGCGGCAAAACGGGCTTCAAAGCGTCCTTCGCAAACAAAAAGCCGGGGCCCGCGCGATGCGGACCCCGGCTCAATACCGTGACGATATGTCAGTTACGTTCTACACATAGAACAGAATGTCGTCGTAGGTCGGAACCGGCCAGTAGTCGGCGGCCACGATCTCCTCCATGGCATCCACGGCGGCGCGCAGCGTATCCATAGCGGGAACGACCTCGTGTGCATACACATTGGCCTGCTCCTGGCCATCGAGGGCCTCGGCCTTCTGATGCACGGCGTCGAGCGCCTTAATGGAGTCGTTGATGGCAGTGATACCGTTGCAGAGCTTGTTGAGCGTATTCTGCTCGCACTGCATGGCGGCCTCGGCGCCGGCGGCGCGAATAGTCTCAAGGCCCTTAGCGACCTTGGTGGCATAGGCGGTAATGACCGGGCGATAGGTACGACGCGCCTCGCGAACCATCGTGGTAGCCTCGATGTTCATGAGCTTGTTGTACTTCTCGAGCTTGCAGTCGTAGCGGCACTGAGCCTCGGCCTTGGTCAGGACACCCGTCTCCTCAAAGAGCGCAATGGCCTTATCGGAAACAAAGGCGGGCAGGGCGTCGGCCGTGGTCTTGTTGTTGGCAAGGCCGCGCTTCTCGGCCTCAACGGGCCACTCATCGGAGTAGCCGTCACCGGAGAACAGGATGCGCTGGTGATCGGTCAGGACCTTCTTGCAGTACTCGAGCGCAGCGTCCTGGAACTCATCCTCGGGCGTACCCTCAAGCGCGTCGGCGAAGGACTTGAGCGACTTGGCCACGGCGGCATCGAGCACCAGGTTGGAGTCGGAGACGTTCTGCTCGGAACCGCAGGCACGGAACTCGAACTTGTTGCCGGTGAAGGCGAACGGGGAGGTGCGGTTGCGGTCGGTGTTGTCCTGCATCAGTTTGGGCAGGGTATCGGCGCCCAGGTCGAGCACGCCGCGCGTGGCATGGACGGAAGCCTTGCCATCGATGATCTTCTCGACGACCTCGGTAAGCTGGTCGCCCAGGAAAATGGACATAATCGCCGGAGGAGCCTCGTTGGCGCCCAGACGATGATCGTTGCCGGCCGAGGCAACGGAGGCACGCAGGAGCTCCTGATAGTTATCGACGGCCTCGATCACCGCGGTGAGGAAGACGATGAACTGCAGGTTGTCGAGCGGGGTGTCGCCCGGGTCGAGCAGGTTCTCGGACTCGGTGCCAAGCGACCAGTTGTTGTGCTTGCCCGAACCGTTGATGCCCTCGAAGGGCTTCTCGTGCAGCAGGCAGACCAAGTCGTGGCGGGAGGCGATGAGCTTCATCTTCTCCATCATGACCAGATTCTGGTCGATGGCCTCATTGACTTCGCCATAGACGGGGGCGAGCTCATGCTGGCAGGGAGCAACCTCGTTGTGCTTGGTCTTGGCGGGAATGCCAAGCGCCCACAGTTCATCGTCCAGGTCCTTCATATAGGCCGAGACGGTGGGGCGGATAGCGCCAAAGTAGTGCTCCTCGAGCTCCTGGCCCTTGCAGGGAGC
>UQWV01000103.1 GCA_900544845.1 uncultured Collinsella sp.
ACCATATTGCCTAGGGCTTGCCCGGTCGGTAGCTTTCGCGAGTGCCGACCGGGCTTTTTGATATCGAAACAAAGAAAGGCCGGCGCGCTGCGTTTTGAACTGCGTCCCAAATCTTGGACGCCCTAAATAGCGACTAGGCCGCGAGGGCCTGATTCCGGAACTCCTCCGGGGTCAGGCCCTTCAATCTTACCTGCCTCCGGCTCGTGTTCCAGTGGACTATGTATTCCTCCAGGTCGCGTTTGAAATCCTCGAACGTCTTCCACTCGCGGCCCCGGTAGAACTCGTCCTTGACGTGGCCGAAGAGCTGCTCGGTGGCGGCATTGTCGATGCAGTTCGCCTTCCTGGACATGCTCTGGACGATGCCGGCGGCCTCGAGCCTGGATGTGTATGATGCGTGCTGGTACTGCCAGCCCCGGTCCGAGTGCATGGTCGGGGCGGCGCCCTCGGGGATCTTGGGCAGCAGCTCGTCGAGCATCCTCGCCTGCTGGGCCATGTCGGGCGTGGTCGATATGTCGCTCGCCACGATCTCCTTGGTGCAGAAGTCCAGCGTCGGGGCCCAGTAGGCCTTGCCGCCCGCCACCTTGAACTCGGTGACGTCCGTCCCCAGCTTCCGCCACGGGGCCTCGGCGTCGAAATCCCTCGCGATCACGTTCTCGAACGTTCTGCCGACGACGCCCCTGTACGAGTTGTACCTGTGGTAGGCCGTCTCGCGTCTGATGCCGCAGCGGATCCCCATCTCGCGCATCATCTTGAGCACGGTCTTGTCGGCCACGACCGCGCCCAGCTCGGCGCGCAGGCACATGGCTATCTGCCGGTGCCCGCAGCCGTTGGCGGTGCGCGAGAATATCTCGGCCGCGGCGTCGCGCAGCTCGGGCCTGGTCGGCCTTCGCGGGTGCGCCAGCGCGTAGTAGTAGGTCGACCTCCTGAGCCCCGAGCACTCCAGCAGGTGGCGCAGGGAGTGCCCCTCCGCGCGCAGCGCCCTCACCGCCTCGGCCGCCGCCCTGGTCAGAGCCCGTCCCGCTCGACCAGGGCGCGCAATTTTTTTAGGTAGGCCACCTCGGCCTCGAGCCTTCGGCAGCGCTCCTCGAGCTCCTGCTCGCGGGTGCGGGCCCGGGGTTTCGACCTCGACCCCCTCGGCCTGCCCTTCGGGCGGGGCCGCAGCGCCTCGGCGCCGCCCTCGCGGTAGAGCCTGCACCAGCGCTCCAGCGGGGACTTCGACCTGATCCCGAACTCGGCCATGGCGTCGGCCTTCGCCATCCCGCCGTCGACCACGGCCGACGCCGCGGCGACCCTCTGCTCGAATGTGTACCTGGATTGTTTCCCGCCCATGGACAGCAGCGCCTCGCTTCCGAACGCCCGGTATACCCACTGCCATTCTCTCACGGTCTCGCGGGGGACGGACAGGGCCTCGGCCGCCGGCTTGCAGCCGACGCCGGCGTCGAAGAGCTCGACGGCCCGCCTCCTGGACTCCAGGTCGTGCTTCACCCTGAGGTCTATACTCATGGAAAACCTCCCATTTCCCGATGTCCAAGAAATGGGAGGCAGTTCATTTTGGTCATGCCGGCCTCTTTGAATGACAAGTTGTCGCCCTGGTGCCCGTGCAGCGTCCACCGATCCGCCGTTCGTTAGAACGACGGAACCCATAGGCGCAGCGTCGAGTGGTTCCGGCGTTTGGTAAAACGCCGGAACACAAGAGCGCCCCCTCCCGCGCACGGAACGGAAGGGGGCTAAAGGTAGGAGTCTACCGGTGGGTTGACCCCACCGGACAGACGATGACCAGGTGATCCTTTACAGGATCGTCAAGGTTTCCGTGGGGTACCCGTTGGGTACTTAGATCAGCACGCAGGCGACGGTCAGGATGACGGCGCAGACGACGGAGAGAGCGACGATGAGCTTAAGGGCAAACTTGAGCCAGGTCGTCCACTCGATCTTGGCCAGGGCGAGACCGCCCATGATGGCGCCGGAGGTCGGGGTGAACAGGTTCACGACACCGATGGCGGCAGAGAAGATCATGACCATGACCTCGGGCGAGAAGCCGAGCTTAACAGCCAGCGGTCCCATGATGGGCATGGAGACGGTAGCCATACCGGAGGTCGAGGGGATCAGGAAGGACAGGCCGAAGTAGACCAGGAAGCTCATGGGAGCGAAGATCACGCCGGACAGGCCAGCCAGGGCATTGGCGGCAGCGTCGAGGACGTAGACGTCGAGGCCGGTGTTAGCCATGAGAACGGAGATACCACGGGCGAGAGCGATGACGAGGACAACGGACATCATGTCGGCAGCGCCGGTAATGAAGGTGTTGACGATCTGCTTCTCGGACAGGCCACCGATGATACCGATCAGGACAGCCATGAGGAAGAACCAGGTGGAAGCCTCGTCGAAGTACCACTGGCCAATGGGCAGGCCGGTGATCAGGGCAGACCAGCCCTGGACGACGGTGTTACCGTCGGCGTCGTAGACAGCGCCGGCGTCGAAGAAGTTGGCGACGCCCTCGTTGAGGTCGGCCAGCGGAATGAAGCCGACGATCATGACGACGAAGGTGAAGGCGAAGGCGATCAGAACACCCTTCTGACGACCGGTGAGCTTGACCTCCTTGTGGACCTCGGAAGCAGCCTTGCCGTGAGCCTCTTCGGCGTCCTTGAGCTCCTGCATCGATAGGATGGTGGAACCCTTGTCAGCCTTGACCTTCTTGGCGTAGCTCATCACGAAGAAGATGGACATAGCGGTAGTGACAATCCACAGGACGGCACCGAGGCCGATGATGATGGACTGGTTGACCTCAATGCCAACGCCGGTCAGAGCGTCGACGGCAGCGCCGACGGCGAACGGGTTAACCGTGGAGCCCAGGCAGCCGCAGCCAGCGCCGAGCAGGACGGTAGCGGCACCGACCATGGGGTCGAAGCCAGCAGCCATCATGGTAGCGGCGAGCAGGGCGTAGAAGGGAACGGTCTCCTCGCACATACCATAGGTGGTACCACCGAGGGAGAAGATGAGCATCAGCACGGGAATGAGCATAATCTCGTTGCCCTTAAGCTTCTGCACCAGAACGGCGATGCCGTTGTCCAGGGCGCCGGTCTCGGTCATCATACCGAGGAAGCCGCCCAGGATCATAACGAAGAGGCAGACGGGCAGAGCGTCAGCGAAGCCCTTAATCGGGGCGGTGCAGAAATCGCTCAGACGGGCGGCAGTAACCGCGCCGCCGGACGTGCCGGAGACGATAACGGTAATCACTGCGACAATTGCCAGCAGAGCAAGAAGAATGGTGAACGATGAAGGCATACCGCGCTTTTTCTTAGCGGTCTCAGTCATAGTTCTCATCCCCCCTTCATAAATCATTTACTGATCTCGCCAGAAGCGGCTCTTCCGTGCCGTGCCTGCCGCTTGATGCGAGATTATTACCAGATAAAACTGCTCGGGGTGTGCAGCAATACACCCCGAGCGAGATGCTAGATGCTCTTACTTGAGCGTGGCGTACATGACAGCCTTGATGGTGTGCATGCGGTTCTCGGCCTCGTCGAAGACCTTGGAAGCGGGGCTCTCGAAGACCTCGTCGGTGACCTCCTGCTCGGTGATGCCGAACTGCTCGCACTTCTCGGCGCCAATCGTGGTGTTGGTGTCGTGGAAGCTGGGCAGGCAGTGCAGGAAGATGGCACCCGGGTTGGCCATAGCCATGACCTCGGAGGTAACACGATACGGGGTGAGCTGAGCGATGCGCTCGGCCCAGACCTCGTCGGGCTCGCCCATGGAGACCCACACGTCGGTGTAGATAACGTCGGCACCGGTGACGCCGTCCTTGACGTCGGTGGTCAGCTTGATGGTGCAACCGTTGGCCTCGGCGATGGGCTTGCAGGCCTCGATGACGTCGTCGGCGGGCATGCACTCCTCGGGGCCGCAGGCCACGAAGTTCATGCCGAGCTTGGAGCAGACGACCATGAGGGAGCGAGCGACGTTGTTCTTGCAGTCGCCCATGAAGACGAGGGTCTTGCCCTTGATGTCGTAGTTGAAGTTCTCCTGGACGGTCAGGATATCGGCGAGCATCTGGGTGGGATGCCACTCAGTGGTCAGGCCGTTCCACACGGGCACGCCGGACTTAGCAGCGAGCTCCTCGACGTCGTCCTGGGCAAAGCCACGGAACTCGATGCCGTCATACATGCGGCCGAGAACGCGGGCGGTGTCCTCGATGGACTCCTTCTTGCCCATCTGCGACGAACCGGGATCGAGATAGGTCACGCCCATGCCCAGGTCCATGCCGCCGACCTCGAAGGCGCAGCGGGTACGAGTGGAGGTCTTCTGGAAGAGCAGAACGATGTTCTTGCCCTCGAGATAGCGATGCGGAACGCCAGCGCGCTTCATATCCTTGAAGTTCTTGGAGAGCTTGAGCAGGTACTCGATCTCCTCGGTGGTGAGGTCGAGAAGCTTGAGGAAGCTACGGCCGGAGAGGTTAACACCCATGGTTCGATTCCTTTCGAAGAAATGAATTACGTAAGTATCAGTGTTGCCCGTTTAACGGGCGAAGCCGGTGCGGTTGTAGGGGGACCGCACCGGAAACGGAAAGACTTAGAGGTCCTCGCGCCAGAAGGGCATGCTCATGCAGCGCGGGCCGCCGCGGCCGCGGGAGAGCTCGGCGGAGGGC
>UQWV01000104.1 GCA_900544845.1 uncultured Collinsella sp.
CAAGTTCCTCAACGAGGGCAAGGACGTCCCCGAGGCCTTTAAGGAGCCCATCTACATCGAGGGCAAATCGGACCCGGACGCGCCTGTGGCCAAGATGGGCGAGGTCGAGGTTTCCCTGCAGTGGAATAGCGGCTACGGCGAGAACGTCATGTCGTTTGCCAACGACATCTACACCCCCGAAGGCGGCATGCACCTTGAGGGCTTCCGTACCGCGCTCACCCGCGTGATCAACGATTACGCGCGCAAGCAGAACCTGCTCAAGGAAAAAGACGCCAACCTGACCGGCGACGATGTGCGCGAGGGCCTTTCGGCCGTTATCTCGGTCAAGCTGCCCGATCCGCAGTTTGAGGGCCAGACCAAGGCAAAGCTCGGCAGCTCCTATATGCGAGCGCTCACGCTCAAGATTGTGACCGACGGCCTCGCCGATTACTTGGAGGAGCATCCCAAGCCCGCTCGCGAGATCGTCAAGAAGGCGCAGCAGGCCTGCAAGGCGCGCAATGCCGCCCGCAAGGCGCGCGAGGCGACCCGCCGCAAGAGCCTGCTCGAGACGGCGTCCCTGCCCGGTAAGCTCGCTGACTGCTCGGTGCGCGATGCCGAGCTGACCGAGCTCTTCATCGTAGAGGGCGACTCGGCAGGCGGTTCGGCCAAGGACGGCCGTCGCCGAGACATCCAGGCGATTCTGCCCCTGCGCGGCAAGATTTTGAACGTCGAACGCGTTGGTGACCATCGCGCGTTCTCGAGTGACACCATCCAGTCATTGATTACCGCGATCGGCTGCGGCGTCACGACGAGTGCCGGCGACGGCGGCGACTTCGATATCACCAAGGCGCGCTACCACAAGATCATCATCATGACCGATGCAGACGTCGACGGCGCGCATATCCGCATCCTGCTGCTGACGTTCTTCTACAAGTACATGCGTCCGCTGATCGATGCCGGCTACGTCTATGTTGCCTGCCCGCCCATCTTTGGCATTAAGGTGCGCAACAAGATCCACTACGTGTATCCCAACGGCCGCCAGCCCGAAGACGAGATCCTGCGCGATACCATCCAGAGTCTGGGCCTGAACCCCGACGATAACGACGAGGACGGCAAGGCCAAGGACGGCAAGATCACCAAGAAGCGCAAGGGCTATACCGTCCAGCGCTACAAGGGCCTGGGCGAGATGGACCCCAAGCAGCTTGCCTCGACGACGATGGACCCCAAGACCCGCATCCTGCAGCGCGTGTCGATCGAGGACGCCGTGGTGGCGGACCGCGCCGTGCGCGAGCTCATGGGTTCCGAGGTCGGCTATCGCCGCGAGTACATTGAAAAACATGCGCATGACGCGCGTTTCCTTGACGCTTAAGAGGAGGTAACGTGGCAGACGATATCAACAATAACGGGGGTATGGACGAGGCCGGCGATGCCGGCATGCCCGACGATCTGAAGCGCCTGCTTGCCCGTGCTGAGCAGGGCGAGGACGGCGACCCGGACGCCTATAACCCCGATGTCGATGATGACGAGGAAGAGGATGACGACGGCGAGCTCGAGGAGAGTTTTGGCGAAGTCGACCGTGGCGCCTCGGCCGGCGAGGATATCAACGGCGGCCAGCTCCAGATTTCGGAGTTCGGTCGCGAGATGAAGCAGTCGTTTATCGAGTATTCGATGTCGGTCATCACGGCGCGCGCCCTGCCGGACGTGCGCGACGGCTTAAAGCCGGTGCACCGCCGCATCCTGTACGCGATGAACGAGAGCGGCATCTACCCCAACCGCCCGCACAAGAAGTCGGCGTGGACGGTCGGCGAAGTTATCGGTAAGTACCACCCGCACGGTGACTCTGCGGTCTACGAGGCCATGGTCCGCCTGGCACAGTGGTTCTCCATGCGCACGCCGCTCATCGACGGTCATGGCAACTTCGGTAACATCGACGGCGACGGCGCGGCAGCCATGCGTTACACCGAGAGCCGCCTGGCAAAGCCCGCCATGGAACTGCTGCGCGACCTGCAGAAGGATACCGTCGACTGGCAGCCCAACTACGACGAATCGCTCGCCGAGCCCGTGGCGCTGCCTGCGCGCTTCCCCAACCTGCTGGTCAACGGCAGCCAGGGCATCGCCGTCGGCATGGCCACCAACATCGCCCCGCACAACCTCACCGAGGCGATTGAGGCCACCTGCTACCTGATCGACAACCCCGACGCCACTGTCGACGAGCTCATGCAGATCATGCCCGGTCCGGACTTCCCCACCGGCGCCATCATCATGGGCAGCGCCGGCATTAAGCAGAGCTACGAGACCGGCCGCGGCTCCATTACCGTGCGTGCCAAGGCACACGTGGAGTCCACCAAGACCGGCCGCAGCCGCCTGGTCTTTACCGAGATTCCCTACATGGTCAACAAGGGCACCCTGCAGGAGAAGATCGCCCAGCTTGTCAACGACAAGCGCATCGAGGGTATCTCGGATATGCGCGATGAGTCCAACCAGAAGGGCATCCGTCTGGTTATCGAGCTCAAGAAGGGCGTCATTCCGCAGGTCGTGCTCAACAACCTGTATAAGTACACCTCGCTGCAGACGACCTTTGGCGCCAACAACCTGGCGCTCGTCAACGGCGTTCCCAAATGCCTGAGCCTGCGTGAGATGCTGCAGCACTACATCGACCACCAGGTCGACGTCGTCACTCGCCGCACCCGCTTCGACCTTAAGAAGGCCCAAGCCCGCGCGCATATCCTCGAGGGTTATCTTATGGCTCTCGACCATATCGACGAGGTCATCAGCATCATCCGCTCCTCGCAGACCGACTCCGAGGCCAGCAGCCGCTTGATCGAGCGCTTTGGCTTTACGCCCGAGCAGACCACGGCCATCCTCGAGATGAAGTTGCGCCGCCTGACCGGCCTGGAGCGCGACAAGATTCAGGAAGAGTTGGACGGCCTGCGCCGCGCCATCGCCTACTACGAGGACCTGCTGGCGCATGAGGAGAAGATCCTGGGCGTCATCAAGGAAGAGATGCGCGAGATCTCCAAGAAGTTCGGCGACAAGCGCCGCACCGAGATCAGCCAGGTTGAGAAGGACCTGGATGTCGAGGACCTCATCGCCGACGAGGATATGGTCGTGACCATCACCCACACCGGCTACGTTAAGCGTATCCCGGTGGCCGCCTACCGTGCCCAAAAGCGCGGTGGCAAGGGCGTGTCGGGCGTCAACCTCAAAGAGGACGACGTCATCGACGAGATGTTCATCGCGTCCACGCACGAGTACGTGCTGTTCTTCTCGAGCAAGGGCAAGGTCTATCGCCTGAAGGTGCACGAGCTGCCGGTGGGTACGCGCCAGGCGCGCGGTACCGCGATCGTCAACCTGCTGCCCTTCGAGGAGGGCGAGAAGATCGCGAGCGTCATCAGCTGCCGCGAGTTCCCGGTCGACGAGTACCTGATGTTTGCCACCAAGAACGGCATGGTCAAGAAGACCGTGATGAGTGCTTACGATCGTAGCCGCCGTGATGGCCTGATCGCTATCAACCTGCGTGACGACGACGCACTGCTGAACGTGCGCCGCGTGCGCGAGGGCGACAAGATTATCCTGGCCACCACCGCGGGCAAGGCGATCATGTTCTCCGAGGAGCAGGTGCGCGCCACCGGCCGCGATACCAGCGGCGTTCGCGGTATCGGTATGAAGGACGGCGTGAGCGTTCTGGGCATGGAAGTCACTAACGGCAACGGCGATCTGTTCGTCATCACCGAGCGCGGCTACGGCAAGCGCACGCCGGTCGCGGACTACCCAGAGCAGAATCGCGGCGGCCAGGGCGTCTACACCATCCAAATGACCGAGCGCAAGGGCAACCTCGCGGCCATGAAGACGGTGGGCCCGCAGCACGAGCTGTTCATCGTGACGGAGGGTGCGACGGTCATTCGCGTCAAGACCGACGAGATCAGCCAGACCGGCCGCGCCACCCAGGGCGTCAAGATGATGACCGTCGACGACAACGACCGCGTATGCGCCGTAGCCCGCATGACGGCAGCCAAAGAGAAGCCCGAAGGCGAAGCAACAGAAGACGGTTCTGCCCCCGAAGAAGCCCCAGTCGATCTAGGCGATGGCAACGACATGCCAGAAGATCTCCTAGACGAGTAAGAGGCTCTAGCTGGTAAAAATCATCAGACCCCATATATCGGCGGTCGGCGCACTGCGCGCCGACCGCTTTTTTGACAAGCTTGGAACCCCGTGTCAGACGGCTGGGCGAGATGGGTTAGGTTTGTCGCGAGTTCCGCACGCAAAGAAGGCCACTTAATGTGGCCTTCGTCTTGCGCAGGACTGCCCGAGCAGCAAACCTA
>UQWV01000105.1 GCA_900544845.1 uncultured Collinsella sp.
ATCAAGATCATCGGCGACCACACCGACAAGTACGTCCAGGCCTACTTCCAGTACGACTCCAAGAAGACCGGCGGCGTCACCGTCTCGCACCTGCGCTTTGGTGATTCCCCGATCCGCTCGCCGTACTACGTGACCAAGGCCGACTTTGTCGCTTGCCACAACCCCAGCTACATCGTCAAGGGCTTCAAGATGGTCCGCGACGTCAAGCCTGGCGGCACCTTCCTGGTCAACTGCCAGTGGAGCGACGAGGAGTTCGCCGAGCACATGCCCGCTGTGGCCAAGCGCTACATTGCGAACAACAACGTCAACGTCTACCTGATTGACGCTATCGACCTGGCCGCCAAGGTCGGCATGGGCAAGCGCACCAACACGGTGCTCCAGTCCGCCTTCTTCGCGCTGGCCAAGGTCCTGCCCGCCGAGGACGCTCTGCAGTACATGAAGGACGCGGCTACCAAGTCCTACATGAAGAAGGGCCAGGCCATCGTCGACGCCAACCACAAGGCCATCGATGCCGGCGCTACCGCCTTCCGTAAGTTCGAGGTTCCGGCCGACTGGGCAACCGCCGAGGATGCCGCTCCCGTCGAGCTCTCCGAGGAGACCAAGTCCGCCATCGCCCAGCAGGTCAAGAACCTGCTCGAGCCCATCGATCGCATGGATGGCGACAGCCTGCCCGTTTCCGCCTTTGTCGATTGCGCCGACGGCCAGTTTGAGCTGGGCGCCTCCGCATACGAGAAGCGCGGCGTCGCCGTGGTCGTTCCCCACTGGGACGAGACCAAGTGCATCCAGTGCAACCAGTGCGCCTATGTGTGCCCGCATGCCACCATCCGTCCGTTCGCGATGACCGAGGACGAGGCTGCCGCCGCGCCCGAGGCTACCCGCACGCTCGACGCTATGGGCCCCAAGGCCAAGGGTATGAAGTTCGCCATGGCCGTGTCCCCGCTCGACTGCATGGGCTGCACCAACTGCGTCAAGGTCTGTCCCAAGGGCGCCCTCGAGATGGTTCCCACCGAGCAGGAGATGGACCAGCAGCCCGTTTGGGACTACATGGTCGAGAACGTCTCCGAGAAGAAGGAGCTCATCGCGGCCAACGTCAAGGGCAGCCAGTTCAAGCAGCCCTACCTGGAGTTCTCTGGCTCCTGCGCCGGCTGCGCCGAGACCGCCTATGCACGTCTGGTGACCCAGGTCGCCGGCGACCGCATGTTCATCTCCAACGCCACTGGCTGCTCCTCCATTTGGGGCAACCCCGCTGCCACCGCTCCTTACTGCAAGGACAAGGACGGTCACGGCCCGGCGTGGAACAACTCCCTGTTCGAGGACAATGCCGAGCACGGTCTGGGCATGGCCGTTGGCTACGAGGCCGTTCAGCGCAAGCTGATCGCCGCCACCCAGGAGATTATCGCCGCTGACGGTCCGTCCGACGAGCTCAAGGCCGCTGGCCAGGCTTGGATCGACTCCGTCAACGATGTCGAGGCTTCCAAGACCGCTGCCGCTGCCTACGTTGCCGAGCTCGAGAAGTGCGGCTGCGACGCTTCCAAGGCGATCCTCGCCGACAAGGCTTACCTCACCAAGAAGTCCTTCTGGATCTTCGGTGGCGACGGTTGGGCCTACGACATCGGCTTCGGTGGCCTGGACCACGTCCTGGCTTCCGGCCACAATGTCAACGTCTTCGTCTTCGACACCGAGGTTTACTCCAACACCGGCGGTCAGGCCTCCAAGGCCTCGAACCTGGGCCAGGTCGCTCAGTTCGCCGCTGCCGGTAAGGTGACCAAGAAGAAGTCTCTGGCCGAGATTGCCATGAGCTACGGCTACGTCTACGTGGCGCAGGTCGCCATGGGCGCCAACCCGGCTCAGACCCTCAAGGCTATCCACGAGGCCGAGGCCTACGACGGCCCGTCCCTCATCATCGGCTACAGCCCCTGCGAGATGCACTCCATCAAGAAGGGCGGCATGCAGAACTGCCAGGCCGAGATGAAGAAGGCTGTCGAGTGCGGTTACTGGAACCTCTTCCGCTTCAACCCCGAGGCTGCTGCCGGCAAGAAGTTCTCGCTCGATTCCAAGGAGCCCGCGGGCGGTTATCAGGAGTTCCTGATGAACGAGGCCCGTTACGCTTCGCTGACGCGTTCCTTCCCCGAGCGTGCCGAGGAGCTCTTCAAGGAGAACGAGCAGGCCGCCATGGACCGCTACGCTCACCTGCTGAAGCTCAAGACGGTGTACAACGAGGCCTAGGTCTCCCACCGCAGGATCTGAGGGCTGACCTTCGCGGACGTCCTCGGACATGAAAGAACCCCCGCTGCGCACTACGTGCGGCGGGGGTTCTTTCGTCCTGCGGAGTGTCCGCGAAGGTTAGCCCTCAGATCCTGCTACGACTACGTCCTCGGATTGTGGGGCTGAATGAAGGACGTGGCTGTGGGGGTGCCTTGTCCCGGTCGCTGTTTCGCGGCGTGGCCGCGAAACCACGCGCCACTTTGGGCATGGAGGGCTAGCTGATTGTGGCCTTCTGCTGCCCCAGTGCTGTTTCGCGCTTTGCGCGAAACATCGCAGCACTTTGGGCATAGTGGGGGAGTTGGTTGTCGCTGCCTTCTATCCCCTTGCTGTTTCGCGCCTTTGGCGCGAAAGGCGCAGTACTTTGGGCGTGGGGGCTGGCTTGCGGACTCAGATGACCTAGAGAGATATGGGTGCAAACGAGAAATCGTTGTTGGGGTCGTCCTTTTCCATAAACTCATCGAGACAGAATGTCATATAGATTGGAACGTAAAGGATCTTGCCCTCTTTGCAAAGGTTTTCGTGGCTCAGCACAACGGCCTCGGGAATTTTGTACTCGCCCACACTCATCAAACGGTCGAGGGCTGCATGTGCTCGAACTTTCTTGCCCGATTTGACTTCGATTGGGACAACATGCCCGAGGGCACCTTCGATTACAAAGTCGACTTCACCGACCTCACGCGTTTGGTAGTACCACGTATCTGCTCCGAGGGCAACGAGTTCCTGTGCGACCACGTTCTCATAGAGGCCGCCGAGGTTGGGGGTTTTCATGTCAAGGTAGACGGCGCGTGCCGTGCTGCCGGGATACCGCGATGCGAGCATACCTGTATCGGACTCGTATAGTTTAAAGGCTGTCGTTTTCTCCGTCCTCTTGAGAGGACTTCGTGCCTCCGTCACCTGGGGGACCATCAATCCAACGCCTGCGTTCACCAGCCATAGGAAATCCTGCTCGTATTTTTGAAGACGAGCTCCCTCGCCTAGAGACGAGACGATAAAGCGATGGGACTCCGCCTCAAGCTGAACGGGAATTTGCTCGAAAATGGAGCGAACGTTAAACGCTCGAGTCGATGCATATTTAGAGATATCGCTTTTGTACTGATCGACTAGCTGAATTTGAAGCTCACGCGTTCTCACGAGCGAATAGCCCGAATCGATATAGTTCTGAACGACCTCCGGCATGCCGCCGCAAACGATATAAGCTCTAAAGTTTTTGAGCATCGCCTCATGAATAAAATTTTCGACGGGACGCCTCTCGACAAGGCAGCTGCGGATGTCTGCAAGCACATTCTCGCTGATGCTGTTTGCCCAACAAAACTCTTCAAAATCCATTGGCCGCATAACAATGTGCTCGACATACCCCACCGGGAAAGAAGAGATCCCCTTAAACTCAGTCCCAAGCATAGACCCCGAGAAGACATAGCTAAAGCGTCCGTCCTCGACCAGCGCCTTCATAAGTGTAACGATCTGCGGATACTCCTGAATCTCATCGACGAAGATAAGCGTGTCTCCTTCAACAAGCGGTGCATCCGCAAGAAGGGCCACACGGTTGATGAAGTCAATGGAGTTCTTAGCGCCAACAAGTACGTCTCTTGCCTCGGCATCGAGTAGCAGATTGACCTCATAATACGAAGCGTAGTTGCTCTTTCCAAACGCGCGAATTGCATAGCTCTTGCCAATCTGACGCGCGCCAGTAACAAGCAACGCTTTATTGGATTTGTTCTTCCAGCTCAAAAGCCTGTCAATGACCTTACGGCGTAGCATTAAAACCCCTCAATGACAAAAATTGGCAGATAGATTTGACCCTAATCATACAAAAATTGGCAGATAGATTTGACCCAAATCATACAAAATTGGCAAATAGCAAAGCTCACTTAGGCCTCAAAGCCAGCGAACCAGCACGGTACTTTGCGAAAAGGCTGGCGG
>UQWV01000106.1 GCA_900544845.1 uncultured Collinsella sp.
CAGTTCCAGATCGTTGTTTTCGCCCGCTGAGCTGGGCCTATGCCGGAATCTCTCCCACAGAAACCACCGAAGAGCCACTTATTTTGGGGGAGAGGATACAAGCTGGACATACAATGGATGTCGTTATGTTGAGCTTACCGGGAGGTTGCTATGTGGGCATACGAGACGACGTTCTACCAGATTTATCCGCTGGGCTTTTGCGGAGCTCCGCGCGAGAATGCCGCACCCGTTGCCGAGGACGAACTCTCTCAAGCTGCCGGCACTGCACCCAGCCCCGATGCCCCCATCATGAAGATTGCCCAATGGGCCGACTACCTGCAGGAACTCGGCGTTGGCACTGTGCTCATTAACCCTCCGCTTGAATCCGATAGCCATGGCTACGACACGCGCAGCTTGCGCCATATCGACCGTCGCTTGGGTGGGGATGCCGACTTTGCCGCCGCATGCGAGACACTGCACGCCCATGGCATCCGCGTGGTGCTCGATGCGGTCTTCAACCATGTGGGCCGTGGCTTTTGGGCCTTCCGCGATGTGCAGGAGCGCAAGTGGGACTCGCCCTACAAGGACTGGTTCCACATTAGCTTTGATGGCGACTCGTGCTATGGCGACGGCTTTTGGTACGAGGGCTGGGAAGGCCATTTTGAGCTCGTGAAGCTCAACCTGCAAAACCCCGCCGTGGTCGATTACCTGCTCGAGTCCGTGCACCGCTGGGCCGAGGTCTTTGGCGTCGACGGCCTGCGCTTGGACGTTGCCTATATGCTCGACCGCGACTTCATGCGCCGCCTGCACGCTTTTACCCGTGAGCTCAAGCCCGACTTTGTGCTGATCGGCGAGACGCTCCACGGCGACTACAACCAAATCGTCAACGATGAGATGCTCGACTCCTGCACCAACTACGAGTGCTACAAGGGCCTGTACTCCAGCTTTAACTCGGTCAACATGTTCGAGATCGCCCATTCGCTGCACCGCCAGTTTGGCGGCGATCCGTGGTGCATCTACCGCGGCAAACATCTGCTGTCGTTTGTCGACAACCACGATGTGCCGCGCCTGGCAAGTATCCTCACCGACAAGTCGTGTCTGCGTCCCGCCTATGGCATGCTCTTTGGCATGCCGGGCATCCCGTGCGTCTACTATGGCAGCGAGTGGGGAATTGCTGGTGAAAAGGGCGGCCCCGATGGCGACTGGGCGCTGCGTCCTGCGCTCGATGAGCCTGCGCCCAATGAGCTGACGGCGTTCATCACGCAACTCGCACACCTTCGCTCGGCCGACGACGCGGCTGCCCGTGCTCTCAACTACGGTGCCTATCGCAACGTGGTGATCCAGAACAAGCAGCTGCTGTTCGAGCGCGCCTGTGACGGCGCGACGGTACTCGTGGCGGTGAATGCCGTGGGTGAGCCTTACACCTTTGGCGCCGGCGAGCTCAACGGGTCCTTTGTCGACCTGCTTGCCGACGGCGTGCCCGCGGTCGAGCTGGCTGGCTCCCTTGAGCTTGCACCCTACGAGGTGCGCTATCTGTTGAGAGCCTAGCCCATGGCCGCATCTGACAAGGGCTACCAACATATTGAGCATGGGTTTGAGCCCGTGTTCGACCAGCACTCGCGCGTTTTGGTGCTCGGGTCGTTTCCCTCGGTGCTTTCGCGCGCCAATGCCTTTTATTACGGCAACCCTCAGAATCGCTTTTGGCGTGTGGTGGCCGCGTGCCTCGGTGTGCCTGTTCCGCCCAACGAGGGCGATTCTTTGGCAAGCGGTGAGCCCGCGACGCTCGATGCCTCCATTGCCGTCAAGCGGGTCATGCTGCTTAACGGCGGCGTAGCCCTGTGGGATGTGATCGAGAGTTGTGACATTAAGGGCTCGAGCGACGCGAGCATTCGCAACGTTGTGCCGGCACATATCGAGCGCATTACCGATGCCGCGCCGATTGAGGTCGTTGTCTGTAACGGCGGCACGGCAGGGCGACTCTACAAACGCTACTTGCAAGATCGGACGGGGCTGCCTGCCATCGTCCTGCCCTCGACAAGTCCCGCCAATGCCGCCTGGCGCCTGGAGCGTCTTGTTGAGCGTTGGCACGAAGCCGTTGACTGGGCTGTTATTTAATTTAGATTTTTGTTTGAGCGTGGGCGCCCAGACGTTTCAGAACGCCTCGCCAGATCGGCGCGGGCACGGCTGGCTCGGCGCAAACCATGCCGTCGGTGTCGACGTTGGCGGCATTGCCGCCGCCAAGTCGCTGTGCATGCTCGACGGAGCAGCCCATGCGCACAGCGCCCACAAGCTTATCTATCGCTTCCGAAAACGGTCGGCGCAAAAGTCCCATGCGCGGAGAATGACGAAGCGCCGCGAAGCCGCTGCCGGCACAGATGACAACGCCTCCACACCACAATTGGTCATGGCGCTCACATGCCTTGTGCAGGCGAACGGCGGTCCCACGCGCCTGCTCAGTGCCCTCTCGTGCGGCTCGAATTGCGGCATAGACGCGCGTTCCCGTACCGCCAAAGCGCTCAAGCGCCTGCTCGATAGCTGTCAACGTCTCATCGTCAGCCACATCTTCAATGGCCAGCACGATGCCATCGGCAACGCTGCCGGCGTCATTTGCCTTCAAGTCGACCGGGCGGGGGAGTGCGGTGCCGGAAAGCTGTGCATAGGCGGCGATGGCATCCTGCAGGTCCCAGAGCAAAAACTCAAGATCGGCACTATTGGGAATGCTGATATACGCAATGGTTTGCAGCGTTTTTGGTACATCGCTGCGCGCGGTCGGCTCCATGCTGCCTCCTTTCCGGTTGGTTTCCGTTTAGGTTACACCGTCCGGCGGCGCCCCGCCGCGCTATCCTAGTGCAACCCTTACGAAAGGAACGCCATGCGACTGCCCATGAATACCTCGCTTGCCACGCTCAAGCCCTCCGGCATCCGTCGGATCAATGCGCTCGCCGCCCAGCACCCGGGGTGCATCGCGCTTGCGCTTGGCGAGCCCGATTTTCCCACGCCCGATGTGATTAGCGCCGAGGTGACCGCCGCACTGGACCGCGGTGACACGCACTATCCGCCCAACAACGGTCGCCCCGCCCTGCGTGAGGCGTTATCTGCCTACATGGGGGATGCGGGCCTTACGTTTTCGGCCGACGAGGTCATCCTAACCGACGGTGCGACCGAGGCCCTGTCGGCAGCATTCATGGCTATGCTCAACCCCGGCGACGAGGTCATTATCCCCACGCCGGCCTTTGGCCTGTACGAGAGCATCGTCGTGGCCAACCACGCCAAGGCGGTCTTTTTGGATACGGAGCCTGCGCAATTCCAGATTGACGAGGACGCACTTCGTGCTTGCGTGACGCCGGCGACCAAGGCCATCGTCATCTGCACGCCCAACAATCCTACGGGTTGCATCCTCAACGCGGCTTCGCTCGACGCCGTGGCGCGCGTGGCAGAGCAGGCGGGCATCTACGTGGTCTGCGACGACGTATACAACCGCCTGGTTTATGTGGATGGCTACGAGCGCTTTGCCCAGCGTCACCCGGAGCTGCGTGAACAGACGGTCATCATCGAGAGCTTCTCCAAGCCCTGGTCCATGACCGGCTGGCGCCTGGGCTGGCTCGCGGCAGCGGCACCCGTCATCGCCGAGATCGCCAAGGCTCACCAATACTTAGTATCGAGTGCCGTCTCCTTCGAAATGGACGCCGCAGCCCGAGCCCTGACCGTCGACCCAACCCCCATGCTCAAAGTCTACCGAGCCCGCCGCGAGCGCGTACTCGAAGCCTTAAACGCCATGGGCCTCGACGTGGTAGAGCCCGTAGGAGCCTTCTACACTTTCCCGAGCATCAAAAAGTTCGGCCTAACCAGCGAAGACTTCTGTATCAAAGCCATCAGAGAGGCAAACGTAGCCCTAGTCCCGGGCGACTGTTTCGGAACCGAAGGCCACATCCGCCTAAGCTACTGCGTCTCCGACGAAAACCTGGACGAAGGCCTCCGCCGCCTGTCCACCTTCATTTCAACCTTGTAGCCCTCAGGGATGCAACACATCAGCCCACCGACTTAAGGCTTATGAGTGGGGGCGTCGGCCAACGGGAAACCGGGCTGCCCCAAAGTCACCGCAGGCCGCGCCGCCGAAGGCCAGGCGCAAGGTTTTCGTAGATTCCGCACGAGCCGAAGAGCACTAAATGTGCTCTT
>UQWV01000107.1 GCA_900544845.1 uncultured Collinsella sp.
TTCCAGATCGTTGTTTTCGCCCGCTGAGCTGGGCCTATGCCGGAATCTCTCCCACAGAAACCACCGAAGAGCCACTTTTCTTTGGATTTGTTCATTTATCCATAATTCTGCGTATTTCTATTACTTTATGCAGTAATGCCACTTTATTGTGTGAAAGTAATGTTTCCGTTCTGTTACAGGCGTCCCTGCCCTGAATAAAACGGCCTCACCGGTCGCGCTTTATGCGCACTTAGGCGGCGATGTACTTGCCGTCCTGAATCACATAGGCTGTGGCGGGCTTTTCGACCTGGCCCTCGTCATTCCACGTCAGCTCGCCTGTCAGGCCCTCGATCTTGATCTTGCGCATGGCCTTGGCAAGATCGTCGGCAATTTCGGCACCATCGGCCGAAATGTCAATCCCCGACTTATCGATAGCCTCGGCGATGGCGTGGACGCAATCGTAAGCGTCGGCGGCAAACTGGTTGGGCGTCTCGTCGTAGGCATCCTTATAGGCCTTGACGAAGTCGGCATTCTTCTCATCGTCAGCCGAAAACGGGGTCATGAGCAGTACGCCCTCGGCAAGAGAGGTATCGAAGCCTTCCACAGAGAGCAGGCCGTCCATGCCGTCGGTACCCATGAGGGTCATGTCGTAGCCCATGTCCTTGGCGTTCTTGAGCAAAACGGACGCCGGCGTGTAGTAGATCGGCGCAAAGATGAGCGTGGCGCCGGCCTCCTTGGCCTTGGTGAGCTGGTTGGTAAAGCTCGTGGAAGAGTCGTCCTTAAAGGTCTCGGTATCGACGATGTCGAGCTTGGACGCCTTGGCCTGCTCGGCAAAAGCGTCGGCAACGCCCGAGCTATACGTATCGCCGGAGTTGTAGAACAGGGCGATCTTGGCATCCGCGTACTTCTCGGCCAAGAACTTCGCGGCGCTGGCGCCCATGGTGGGATCGGTGAAGCAAACCTGGAAAACCGTGGTCTTGTCCTTGGTGACGTCGAGAGACGAGGCCGAGGGCGTGACCATGAGCATATCGTCGGCAATCTCGCCCGAGACGGCGACGGCGGCACCAGTCGTGACGGGGCCGACGAGCGCCTGCATGCCCCAGTCGCACAGGGTATTGAAGGCGTTGATGGCCTTCTCGCCGTCAGCGACGTCATCCTCGGACTTAAGCGAGAGCTTGAGGTCCTTGGTCGAGAAATCCTTGGCGGCGAGCTTGGCACCCTTCTCGGCCGAAACGCCATAGGTTGCCGCGGCGCCGGTCAGAGGGCCGATGACACCGATCTTGAAGGTCTTGCCGTCATCGGCGGAGCCGCCGCCCGAGCCACCCGACGAGCAACCAGCGAGTGCGACGGCACTGCCGAGCGCCGCGGCGCCAGCCAAGAAACTCCTGCGGTTAAGTACGTTGTTGATGCTAAACATGGTGTCCCCCTTTTCGCTGGCCGCGGTGCGGCCGTCTTGCGGTACAGGGCAAACCTTATGGTGCAAACGTTGACAGTTTGTTACGGAAGTTCGTTTGTAGCGAGCGTGTTTCCAATGTTTCCGCAGCGTTTCGGGGGTGGCGTTTTATGCTGCTCCCGCTGCCAGGCAAGCACGCGCCCGCACTTCACGCTAGAATGCACTCAACCTTTAAGCGGTTAATCCATCCATAAGATGCACGAAGGAGCTATCTATGAGCGAACCCCTGCGCACCGTGAACGTCGGCCTCATCGGTCTGGGAACCGTCGGCGGCGGCGTGGCCCGTCTGATCAAGAGCCACCACGATGAGTACCTGGCCGCCTACGGCATCGACCTTAAGCTGACCCGCGCCTGCGCGCTTGCCTGGGAGCAGGCCGAGGCGGCAGGCATTGAGCGCGAGGCCTTTACGAGTGACTGGCACGACGTCGTCACCGACCCCGCCGTCGACATCGTCGTCGAGCTGATCGGCGGCGAGCATCCCGCAACCGAGATATTCACCACCGCCTTCGAGAACGGCAAGCACGTCGTCTCTGCCAACAAGGCCCTGCTGGGCCGACATGTCGAGACGCTCGCCGAGAAGGCGCGCGCGTGCGGCGTGCAGATTAAGTGCGAGGCCAGCTGCGGCGGTGGCATCCCCATTGTCAGCACGCTCGAGCACGACCTGGTGGGCAACAAGATCCTGACCATCGCCGGTATCCTTAACGGCACCACCAACTACATCCTGTCGCGCATGGACGCCGAGGGCGCCGATTACGCTGACGTGCTCGCCGACGCCCAGGCAAAGGGCTATGCCGAGGCCGACCCGTCCGCCGACGTCGACGGCTTCGACGCCGCCAGCAAGACGGCAATCCTCGCTTCCATCGGCTTTGGCACCCGTGTGACCACCGACGATGTCTACCAGCAGGGTATCCGTACCATCGGCGCCGAGGACATTGCCCAGGCCCGCGAGCTCGGCTACACCATCAAGCTGCTGGGCATCGCACGCAACACCGACGCCGGCGTCGACGTCCGCGTGCACCCCACGCTGATCCCCGCCGACCACATGCTTGCCAAGGTCAACGGCGCCATGAACGCTGTCTACGTGGTAGGCGACGCCGTGGGCGAGACCATGTTCTACGGTGCCGGCGCAGGCTCCTTCCCCACCGCGAGCGCCGTCGTGGGCGATATCCTGTCGCTCTCCGAGCAGATCAGCCGCGGCGTGGCTCCGCTGCCCGAGATTGAGCCCTATGGTCACAACCTCGCCTTTAAGCCCATGGACGAGCTCCAGACCAAGTACTATGTGCGCCTGAAGGTCGCCGACCGCGTGGGCGCCCTGTCCGAGACGGTCGACATCTTTGCCAAGCACAACATCTCGATCTCGCTCATCAACCAGGTCGAGGACGGCAAGTCGGGCGTCAGCGATGCCTGCTCGGTCATCTTCCTGACGCACCGCGCGCTCGAGAAGGACGTCCAGGCTGCCGCCGCCGAGCTTGCCAGCGTCGACTGCGTGGCCGAGGTCGCCAACGTCCTGCGCATCGAGGACGTCGAGGCATGGACCGAAGGCGTCATGGCCAACTAGTTCGGTTCTCGGCAAGTCAAACAACGCATGAGGGGCTCCTATCCGATTGGATGGGAGCCCCCTTTAGTTACATTTTTCGAGCGAACTGGTCGACTAACGTTTGAACAACTTGACCGTTCGTCGGCAACCGTGGATACCGTTTGCCGATATGCGACGGCAGCTGTATTTTGCCGCCGCTATGCTGTGCTGCGTATGTCCGCCCGCGATGAGAGGAAGCACCATGTTGCTCGAGGGCAAGAAAGCAATCGTCACCGGAGGCACGCGCGGTATCGGCTATGCGATCGCCTGCCGTTTTATCGAGGAAGGCGCTGCCGTCACCGTCTTTGGCTCGCGCCAGGAGACTGCCGACGCGGCGGTTGAGAAGCTGGTAGCCGCCTATCCCGACGCCAAGGTCTGGGGCCGCTCCTGCGACCTCACCTCGCTCGAGGCCGTGACCGAGGCCTTTACCTAGGCTGCAGCCGACATGGGCGGCTTGGACACGGTCGTCAACAACGCCGGCATCTCCCAGCGCTCGCCGCTGCTCAACTACACGGCAGAGGAGTTCGCCAAAGTTATGGACCTCAACGTCGTCGCCGTCTTTAATGGCCACCAGGCTGCCGCCAAGATCATGACCGAAGCCGGCCACGGCGGCACCATCACCACCACGAGCTCGATGGTCGCTAAGTACGGTCAGCCCTCCGGCGTTGGCTACCCCACGTCCAAGTTCGCCGTCAACGGCATGGTCCAGTCGCTCTCGCGCGAGCTCGCCCCCATGGGCATTCGCGTCAATGCCGTAGCACCCGGTGTAACCAAAACCGACATGGTCGCCAACCTGCCCGAAGAGGTCATCAAGCCCATCATCGCCACCATTCCGCTGGGTCGCATGGGCGAGCCCGAGGATGTCGCCAACGCCTTTGTTTTCCTGGCGAGCGATATGTCCTCCTACGTCACGGGCGCCATCCTCCCCGTCGACGGAGCCGCCCGCTCCTAAAGGTCGCAAGCCACAGCTTTAAACCTCAACCGAGCTCAACGCAAGAAGGGGCGGGGGCGGGGGGGAACGCCCGGGGGGGGGGCGGGGTTTTTTTTGGGGGGCCCCCCGGACCCCCCGGGGGGCCTGGTGGGGGGGGGGGGGGTGGGGC
>UQWV01000108.1 GCA_900544845.1 uncultured Collinsella sp.
TGGGCAAAGACGTGCTCGGGCAGGGCCTCGCCGATGGCCATGAGCATGGCGGGCCAAATGACGCAGTGGAAGCGGATGATGTCCTTGCCCACGATGTGGAACTGCGCGGGCCAGCGATAGGCCAGCTCGGCACGGGCCTCGTCGGTGTCGACACCGTAGCCGACGGCCGTCATATAGTTGAGCAGCGCATCGAACCACACGTAGGTCACGTGACCCTCGTCAAACGGGACCTGAATGCCCCAGTCAAAGCTCGTACGGCTCACGGAAAGGTCGTTGAGGCCGCCCTCGACAAAGCTGCGAACCTCGTTCATGCGGAACGCAGGCTCGACAAAGTCGGGATGCTCGTCATAGAGCTTGAGCAGCTTGTCCTGGAAGGCGGAAAGCTTAAAGAAGTAGGACTCCTCCTGCACGCGCTCAAGCGGACGGTGGCAGTCGGGGCACAGGTGCTGGCCGACGCTGCCGTACTCCTCGTCGCCCTTCTGGACCTGCGTATCGGTAAAGTAGGTCTCGTCAGGCACGCAATACCAGCCGTCGTAGCTGCCCTTATACAGGTAGCCGGACTCCTTCATGCGCTCCCACAGGTACTGCACGGCATGGTGCTGGCGCGGCTCGGTGGTGCGGATGAAGTCATCATTGGAAATCTCGAGCTTGCTCCAAAGCTCCTTGAAGTGCGGAGCCTGGCTGTCGGTCCACTCCTGCGGCGTCATGTTGTGCTTGGCCGCGGCCTCGGCGACCTTCTCGCCGTGCTCGTCCATACCGGTCAGGAACTTGACGTTATAGCCGGCGGAGCGGCGATAGCGAGCCTGAACGTCGGCGATGATGGTGGAATAAGCCGTGCCCAGGTGCGGATCGGCGTTGACGTAGTAGATGGGCGTCGTGATAAAGAACGAAGGCTTGCTTTGATCCATGGGGTTTGTCCTCCAGAAAAACGTTGCATACAGAGGATGATTCTAGCGCAAGGGCTGGATATCCTCCATCTATTGCATATCGAGCACCATGGCATAGACATCGCGCTTGCGGCGCGAATACTTCTGAGACAGGCGCTTGGCCACCGCAGACGCGGGCTCCCCCTCCTCGAGCGCGGCGCGGATATCCTCGCGCAGGGCCTCGTCGGGATCCGCTGCCGCGGCGCCAACCGGCACGATACCGGCCTCCTCATCCTCGCTCGGCGGCGCGATGACCAGCGCAATCTCGCCCTTTACCTCGCCGCGAGCACGCAGCTCCTCGGCAAGCTGGGCAGCGGGCCCGCGCAAGACCTCCTCGTGCAGCTTGGTGAGTTCGCGGCAGACGGCAACCTCACGCTGGGGAAAGACCTCCGCCACGGCCTCGAGCGTCGCCACGATGCGATGTGGAGACTCGTAGAAGATGAGCGCGCCGGGCACCACGGCAAGGCGCTGCAAACGGCGCACGCGGTCGCCGTGCTTTCGGCCCAAAAAGCCCTCGAAGAAGAAATGCTCGCAGGGGATGCCGGACGAAACGAGCGCCGTGACGCAAGCAGAGGGCCCGGGAATAACTTCGACGGGCACATCGGCCTCACGCGCCGCCTCGACCAGCGCCTGGCCGGGATCGGACACGCTCGGCATGCCGGCGTCCGAGGCAAAGGCGAGGGTCTCCCCCGCCAGCAGACGGTCAACCAGGCCGGCGGCGCGGCTGGCGATCACATTCTCGTCACAACGGACAAGCGGCTTGGAAATGCCCAGGTGCATCAGCAGCTTTGACGTCACACGCGTGTCTTCGCAGCAGATGACATCGGCAGCGGCAAAGGCTTCGCCCACGCGCGGGGACAGGTCGCCCAGGTTGCCGATGGGCGTGCCGACCACATAGAGTTTGCCCGTATGGGCGCTGTTTTGCGTCATATCAACCTATTCAATCATGCCGCGCTCGAGCGTACCGAGCGCCGCGCGGGCGTCCCATGCTGCAATGCGCTTCTCGGTCTTCCACGTTTGGAAGAACCAACCGGCAGCCGGCGCAAACGAAGCCAGCTGGTTGGCGATAAACACGCGCTCGTAGGCATTGCGGCCCTCGGGCGTAACCGACGAGTTGGCAAAGATCGCCGCGCCCGACCATTCGCCCACCAGCACGGGGAACCCAGTCGAAATCGCTTCTTTAAGCTCGCGCTTGTTGCGCGAAATCGCCGTCGTCAGCCCGCGGGGGCTCGTGATGTCGAGCGCATGTTCGTCGCGGTAATGGTACAGGTGAAGGTCCATGTAGACGTTCTTGTACTTAGCGCCGCGCATAAAATGCTTCCACTCGCTGGGATGCCCCGAAGACGAAAAGACGACGATCTTATCCTCAGGCATATACGAACGGACGAGCTCGTAGGCATCGCGATAGAAATTGCGCAGGTAGTGAGCCGGAATGCCATCCGTCATGGCAAAGAGACTCTTGCGGACACTCATCTGCGGCGTATCCAGCAGCTCAATGCCCAGCAGGCTCTCGGCCTCGCCGTAACGCTCGGCCAAGCGCTCGAGCACGTCGAGTGCGACATGACGGCCGTTGGTGGACGAATGCCACTCGGCGACAGCCTCCGGCGTGGTGGGTGAATCGTTGGAATCGCCCTGGCCACCGGGCACAGTTGCCAGATCGAGCAGCACGCGGATGTCGTACTTGGCAGCCCACTCAATCGCGCGGTCGATGTAATCGACAACCGATATGTAGGAGGCATCGGACTCCTGTGAGCCAAAGGCATACCAGGGCACCGGCAGACGCACGGCATTGAGACCGATCTGCGCCATGCGGCGAAAATCGTCCTCGCTCACAAACGTCTCGTAATGGCGGCGCATGCGCTCGTTATAGGCGGCGGTACCCATGGCCTCCTGTAGCTCGGCCGCGTTGGATGCACCGGTCGCCGCGTACAGCGACGGGGTCACCCAAGGCTCGGGAATAAACCAGCCAGAGAGATTAACGCCGAGTATCCTCTCCATCACTGCCCCCTTCGGATCATGCAGGCCGAGCCTGCATCGTATTGCATAGGAAAAGTATCGTTTTGAGTATACCCGCGCGTGCGGACAGACGACCGAACGGTCTGTAAAGTGGCGCAAAAGCGGGAGGAATGTCTGAGCGGGCGGGCCCGAGATGTGCACGCACGTCGGAAGTAAGCGCCGGAAAGCGCGTCCCGTTTTTCGCAAAAGACTGGGATGCATTTTCCGCGGGTCCACATAAAAGAAAAGGACCCCTTTGCAGAGGTCCTAGTCAATTCAAGGTGGCGGGGAAGGGAATCGAACCCCTGACACGAGGATTTTCAGTCCTCTGCTCTACCAACTGAGCTACCCAGCCATTTGAGGTGTGCCTTGTTTCAAGGCTTGATTAGTATAACCAAGGACGCGTTCCGGTCAACCGAGAATTTTAAAAAAGTTTTTGAGCACAGCCTCGGTTCTATAAATCGGCACGTCAGAGACATCAGCCGGCAGCAAGAAGTTTTTCGCTCAGAGCCGCACGGGCAAACTCACTTGGCGTCATCCCCTCGGCAGCCGCCCGTCGACGAATGGCCTCCTTCATTCCCAGAGGAATCTTGACCGACAGCGTTGCCGTCCCCTCACCTGAGAGCGGGGGCCGTCCATGCACGATCCCACCAACGGCATGTTCGCCATCCGGAAACTCTCCGCGCTCGTACGACTCGCACCACGCGTCAATCATTTCATCCGTTACAACCTGACCATTAGCGGCCGTATACGTCTTGCCCATCATCGACCCCTTTGCCGAGCCTGTTCAATCTCCTGCCAAAATTTCTTCTGGACTGGAGACAAGGCATGAATGATAAGCCACCCACGGAGAAGCTCGACCGCGACAAGCTCCACGCTTCGTCCGTCTGGGAGCCATCCAATCGCAAGCCATCTCGGCGGCTCGTCCTTCGACTCGCGACGAATGCACTCAGTAACCGCAAGCCAAGCGCTAAGCACCTGCTGTTCTGTCAGGTGCTTTTTAGCGTTGGGATGGATCTCAACATCCATGCATCTTCTCCTCCATCTTACCCAATTTCGTATGACGAAAGTCC
>UQWV01000109.1 GCA_900544845.1 uncultured Collinsella sp.
CACATGCAGAGCATGGGAACACAAAAGCTTCGGCGAAAGATTTTCACCCGCTTCTTCCAGAATGTATTCCAGAAAATATTCGTCAAAGCGGTGACACCAGATCATGCTGTCGTATTTTTCGCCCCAGGCGGGCGGCCTCATGTGCGGGTCGTGCGCGTCGAGCGTTCCAGGTGCCGAACTGGTGTCGACCGGTGAGGCCGCATGGCTGCGCGCCCTCATGTCCATGACCTTCGATGCGCTTTTGGCCGAGCGAATCGACCCGCATACCGCAGCCTTTTTGCTGGGGCTTTCGCATGTTTGGGCTGCGACGCACACCGATCAGCGCCTCCGCGCGATGGAATTCATGTTGGGTCGGTGATGATGCGCAGGCGCGGGCTGCTTGTGGTAACATACCGACCTGTTGGTACCTCGACCTTGGTTGCTCGCTCCACCGGCGGCTTCCCAGTCCGAGGCGAATCGAGTCGCCCGATGGCGACGCAAAAAGAAAGGTGAAACAATGACTGTTTCCAAAGAGCGCAAGGCGGAGCTGACTGCCCAGTTCGGTAACACCCCGGTCGACACCGGCAACCCCAAGGTTCAGGTCGCCATCCTGTCCGAGCGCATCAAGGAGCTGACCGAGCACATGAAGTCCCATCAGAAGGACTTCCACACCCGTCGTGGTCTGCTCATGCTCGTCGGTCGTCGTCGTCGTCTTCTCTCCTACATCAAGAAGAACGACATCGTCGAGTACCGTGAGCTCATCAAGGCTCTGGGCATCCGCGACAACATCCAGTAGGATTTGTACATGCTAAGAGCGTCCTGCGCAGCGGGGCGCTCTTTTTGTGTAAGGGCGCGAACAATCACGCTCTGAAGCGTGGCGGGGGCAGGGGGTCCGCGTCACATGAGAAGCCCGCAGGCAAGGGGCCTGTGGGGTAAAGGAGAACAATGACACTCGTATCCAAGACCTTTGAGCTGTACGGCAAGACCTACACCTTTGAGTCGGGCGAGCTTGCCAAGCAGGCCACCGGCGCCTGCCTGGTCAAGCAGGGCGACACCACGATGCTCGATACCGTGGTCGTCTCCAAGGAGCGCAAGAACTATGACTTCTTCCCGCTGACCGTCGACTTCAACGAGAAGATGTACGCTGCCGGCCGCATCCCGGGTGGCTACCTCAAGCGTGAGGGCCGTCCCAGCGAGAAGGCCACGCTCACCGCGCGCATGATCGACCGTCCGATTCGCCCGAGCTTCCCGGACGGCTTCCGCAACGAGGTGCACATCGTCGCTACCTCGCTTGTCGCCGACCAGGTCAACCCCTTTGACGTCATCAACGTCATGGGTGCTTCCCTGGCCATGACGCTCGGCGGCGTGCCCTTCGAGGGCCCGCTTGCCTGCGTGCGCATCGGCCGTAACGTGGAGACCGGCGAGTTTATCGTCAACCCCACCTACGAGGAGCGCGAGAACTCCGATCTGGACTTGGAGCTGGGCGGCTCCGCCGACTTCATCTCGATGGTCGAGGCCGGCGCCGAGGAGATCTCTGAGGACGACATGCTCGCCGCCATGAAGTTTGGCCAGGAGGCCCTTGCTGCCTTCTGCCAGGCTCAGGATGAGTTCGTCGCCGAGTGGGAGCAGGTCAACGGCCCCATCGTCAAGAAGGAGTACCCGCTCGACCAGCCCGTCGAGGAGGTCCAGGAGCGCATCTTCGCCCACTACGACGAGATGGCAGCCGCCTTGCGCGACGCCGACAAGCTCTCCCGTATCGGCAAGGTCGAGGCTCTGAAGGAGTCCATCCGCGCCGAGTTCACCGAGGAGGAGCAGGCTGCTTGGGAGCGCGAGATCCCCGTGGCGCTCAAGAAGCTCGAGAAGAAGGCCATGCGTACTATGGTCGTCGAGACCGGCGAGCGCGTCGACGGCCGTGCCGCCGACGAGATCCGTCCCATCATGGTGAAGGACAACTACCTGCCGCTCGTTCACGGCTCCGGTCTGTTCCAGCGCGGCCAGACCCAGGTGCTCTCCGTCCTGTCGCTCGGCATGCTCAACGAGGGCCAGCGTCTGGATACCATCGAGCCCACCGAGGGCAAGCGCTACATGCACCACTACAACTTCCCGCCGTTCTGCACCGGCGAGACTGGCCGCATGGGCAGCCCCAAGCGTCGCGAGATCGGTCACGGCAATCTGGCAGAGCGCGCTCTGCTTCCGGTGCTTCCCGACGAGAACGAGTTCCCCTACGCCATCCGCGTCGTCTCCGAGGTCATGGAGTCCAACGGCTCCTCTTCGATGGCTTCGACCTGCGGCTCCACGCTCGCCCTTATGGACGGCGGCGTGCCCATTAAGCGCCCGGTCTCCGGTATCGCCATGGGCCTGATCCAGGAGGAGGGTAAGACCGTGGTCCTGTCCGACATCCAGGGTCTCGAGGACTTCCTGGGCGACATGGACTTTAAGGTCACCGGCACCACCGAGGGCATCACCGCCCTGCAGATGGACAACAAGGCCACCGGCCTCACCTTCGACATCCTGGCCCGCGCCCTGCAGCAGGCCAAGGAGGGTCGCGCCTTCATCCTGCAGAAGATGCTCGATGTGATCCCCGAGCCGCGCCACACCACACGCAGCACCGCTCCGCGCATCGTCTCCATCCAGGTCCCGACCGACAAGATCCGCGACGTCATCGGTTCCGGCGGTAAGGTCATCCGCGGTATTCAGGACGAGACCGGCGCTTCGGTCGACATCCAGGAGGACGGCACCGTCTTTGTCGGCGGCACCGGCGAGTCCGTGGACCAGGCCGTCGAGCGCATCAAGCTCATCATCAAGGTTCCCGAGCCGGGCGAGGAGTACACCGGTCGCGTGGTCTCCATCCAGCCCTTCGGCGCCTTCGTCAACCTGCTGCCCGGTAAGGACGGCCTGCTGCACATCTCTCGCGTCGCCAAGGGCCGCGTGGAGAAGGTCGAGGACGTCCTCAACGTGGGCGACGAGGTCAAGGTCGTCGTCATCGAGGTCGACGATCGTGGCAAGATCTCGCTTGATCGTCTGGATAAGCCCGAGGCCCCTGCTCGCGCTGAGGGTGCCTCCGAGGGCGACGGCGAGCACTTCCAGCGCCGTGAGCGTCCGCGTCGCGAGCGCTCCGAGCGCAGCGACCGTCCGCGCCGTCCCGGCGACAACGGAGGCCGCAAGCCCCGCCGTCACCACGACGCCGAGTAACAGCCGTACATAACCAGCACCGCAAGGGCGACTCCGGACAGGGGTCGCCCTTTTGCTGTTCCCGGCGGGGTCCGCGGGTAAAGTTTCCTGCTCTACAGTCCTGCTCACGACGGAGGCCACATTAAGTGGCCTCCTGTTCGTGCGGAACTCGCGATAAACTTTACCCGCGGCCCCCGCCGGGAACAGCAAAAGGGCTGGTGGGTGATGCTTGCGATTTTGTCAGATGGTCTATTCAGTTTTCTTTTTTCCTGAATTGTCGATACTTTCTCTTCCGGTATATCCTCAGATAAAACCGCCCAAAATAGACTTGTCCCTTTTTGACAGGTCTGGGGCCATCGGGGGCCGGGGCGGGTTAAGTTTGTCGCGAGTTCCGCACGCAAAGGAAAGCACTTAATGTGCTTTCCGTCTTGCGCAGGACTGTAGA
>UQWV01000110.1 GCA_900544845.1 uncultured Collinsella sp.
CCGGCAACATGG
This sequence comes from uncultured Collinsella sp., assembly GCA_900544845.1. Classification (GTDB taxonomy): domain Bacteria; phylum Actinomycetota; class Coriobacteriia; order Coriobacteriales; family Coriobacteriaceae; genus Collinsella. Next base: position 13 of record UQWV01000110.1, read on the forward strand.
TGTTCCTGTCCGGCCAGCTGGGCATCGACCCCGCAACCGGCAAGATGCCCGAGGGCGTCGAGGCCCAGGCTAAGCAGTCCCTTGCTAACGTCGAGGCCCTGCTGACCGCTGCCGGCGCCACCTTTGCCGATGTCGTCAAGACCACGGTCTACCTGGCCGACATTGCCGACTTCGCTGCCGTGAACGAGATCTACGCCTCCAAGTTCGAGGCTCCGTTCCCCGCGCGCAGCGCTTTCCAGGTTGCCGCCCTTCCGGCTGGCGGTCTGGTTGAGATCGAGGTCGTCGCCGCTCTCTAAGGCGTTGGCAACAACTAAACATGACATGCAAAAAGACCCTGCAGCGCGTGCGAGCTGCAGGGTCTTTTGTCAAGCGATGCGACAAAAATGATCCGCTTTCCTCCGTCCCCAAGGGATCGGTGGGTTAGCCCTCCTTGCGAACTTTTTGCAGGTAGCGGTAGACGCTGGGCTCCGAGATGCCCAGCGAGGTGGCAGCGCGGGCAACAGCGCCCTTGAGCATAAATACGCCGTTGCCGTTAAGGTGGCGAATAACGTCCACGCGATCGGCCTGCCCAAGCGAGGCGACATCCTGCCCGCGGCTTTCGAGCAACTCGGAAATACTGCGGTCGATGAGCTCCTGTGTGGACTCCGAAAGGCTTTCGACCTCGATAGGGGCGGGCTCCGTGCGCGTCGGCGCCGCGTCGAAGCACGCCATGAGCTGCTGCGCCATGGCGTTGATGGAGCGCACGGTCGAGAGGTCGGTGTTAACGCAGAGCATACCGACGATCTCGTCATTCTCGCGGATAAAGTACGTCGCTGACTCCAACGTCTTGCCTCCGGCGCCGCGGCCCTCGTAGCCCGTAATAAACGGCAGGTCGCGATACTTGGCGTCGTGCATGATCTTGAGCGCCAGATCGGTGGCGGGGCCGCCGACCTTGCGGCCGCTCACGATGCCGTTGCGAATATCGACGATGGCGTGGTCGGGATCCGAGAAATCGTGCAGCACGATTTCGCTGTTTTTGCCGAGTATCTGCTCCAGAAAATCGACCATCGGCAAAAAGCGGCGTACGGTCTCGTTCACGGGCAACTCCTTTGGGTGAAATCGGAAATGTTCATAACAATTTTTTCTCATGGTAACACGCTGCCCATCATCTCGTATATCCGCAGGTACATTGCGTAATGCAGACGAACGGTAGGAATTTAGCGGTAAACGGTTGACCAAAAGAAAAGTTAGATGGTATTTTGACCAGACACTTTCCTGACCTGCGGAAATGCGTTATTTCAGCTGAAGAATAGTCTGATAACAAAAAATTATTATTGAGAATGAGAATCATCTTTAATACGATATGCAATGAAGGCACAACCTCAACCCCGCACTGCGTCAAAATAGAGCGTTAGATGCGAAAACAACTACTTCGAGGATTGGTGGTCAAATGACCCAGGAGACGGTTACGAACGGCACTGAAGCCCTGTTCACTCGCGAAGGCATGCCGCCCGTTAAGGAAATGATCCCGTGTGCCCTTCAGCACGTACTGGCATCGTTTGCCGGCATCATTACCCCGGCGGTCATCATGGCCGGCGTCTACGGCTTTAATAGCCAGCAGAGCACCGACATCATCCAGGTCGCGCTCATTCTTTCGGCGATCGACACGGCCCTTCAGGCCTTCGCTCCCTTCCGTCGCATCGGTGGCGGCCTGCCCATCGTCATGGGCGTTTCGTTCGCGTTCCTGCCGGCCCTGCAGGCCATGGGTGCCTCGGGCTTTAGCTTTGGTGCGCTGCTGGGCGGCGAGATCGTCGGCGGCGCCGTCGCGGTCCTCTTTGGTCTGGCCTACAGCAAGATCAAGTGGCTGTTCCCGCCCGTCGTGACCGGTACGGTCATCTTCTCCATCGGCGTTTCGCTGTATCCCACGGCCGTCAAGTATATGGCCGGCGGTATGGGTACGCCGCTGTGGGGCACCCCGCAGGCCTGGTGCGTCGCTCTTATCACCTTCGCCGTGGTCTTTGCGCTCGCCAACTTTGGCAAGGGCACGCTCAAGCTGGGATCCGTGTTCTTTGGCATGATCGTTGGCATGATCGTTTCGATCCCCTTTGGCATGATCGACTTCTCCAGCGTCGCCACCGCTCAGGTCTTCGCCCTTCCCAAGCTCATGCCCTACGCGCTCGAGTTTGATCCCGAGGTCTGCATTACCCTCGCCGTCGTGTTCCCCATGGTTGCCATCCAGGTTATCGGTGACGTCTCCGCCGCCTGCCTGGGCTCCATCGACCGTATGCCCACCGAGCGCGAGCTCTCCGGCGCTATCGTGTCCCAGGGCCTCACCTCTATGGTCGGCGGCCTGCTGGGCGGTCTTCCCACCAGCGCCCTTGGCCAGAACGTGGGCATCATCTGCTCCAACAAGGTCGTCAACAAGTGGGTCTTTGTGATCATCGCGGCCGTCTTTGCCATCGCCGGTCTGTTCCCGCAGCTCTCTGCCGTTCTTTCCGCTATCCCGCAGCCCGTCATCGGCGGCGCGACCGTCGGCGTCTTTGGCACCATCACCATGAACGGCGTGCGCATGTTCACCCGCGAGGGCCTCACGCAGCGCACTACCACCATCGTCGGTACCTCCGTCGTCTTTGGCCTGGGTATCTGGATGGCCAGCGGTTGCCTTGCCGGTGAGGGTATGCCCACCTGGGTGCCCACCGTCATCGGCTCCAATGCCGTAACCCCCACCGCCATCATGGCCATTGTCCTTAACCTGATCCTTCCGCAGACGCCGGTCGTGGCTCAGCACATCGATGCTGCCAAGGACGCTGCCGTGGATCTGGTCTTGCCCGAGAGCAAGAAGTAACCAATTCGGTGCTATTCGTCGGCGGACGCATCGCCTCGTCCGCCGACGTCATGCGGCGTCAAGCCGCACTTCAAAGGGTTTGTCCCTTTGGTGAAGCGTTGACGGGAGAGGGCCCGTTTCCGGTGTAGGCCGGCGCTTCGCACTCCGCCATGTCAGAGGTGTCAAACCCCGCCCCTGATGTTGAAGGGAGCATCCATGCTTCTGGTCGCTAACGGTTCCGTCTTTACCCGCAACGCTCAGACCCCGTTCATTCCAAACGGTGCGGTCGCCATTGACGGAGATACGATCGTCGAAGTGGGCCCCGAGTGCGAGCTCAAGGCCAAGTACCCGGATGCCGAGTACGTCGACGCCCAGGGCAACCTCATCATGCCCGGACTCATCAACTGCCACACCCACATCTACTCGGGTCTGGCCCGCGGCCTTGCCATTAAGGGCTGCAACCCCACCAACTTCCTGGAGAATCTTGAGCAGCAGTGGTGGAAGATTGACGACAACCTGACGCTCGACGGCACCAAGGCCAGCGCCTA
>UQWV01000111.1 GCA_900544845.1 uncultured Collinsella sp.
ATCGCGCGGCTGCATTCCATCGCCTTGATAAATGTCATGCCCATGATACCCGCCACCGAATCAGTGCGCGAAAAACCCGCAGGCGCGGAACCGACGCTGCGCAGCATGACCGATTCGCACAGATCGTGCGCCGTGCGTCCCAGCACCTCAATATGCTTGAGCGCCATATCAAACGTAAAGATAACCTCGTCGGGCAGGTGCAGCATTTTGAGCGCCGCCGACATGCGGCTCCAGGTGAGCGTCCACGAAACACCCAGCACCAGCGACACATTAATAAACGTCTTGAGCGCGATCTTGAGCATGGCGCCCATGGCAGACGCGCTCAGCAACAGGGCAGGCAGCGCCAGAACCACCGCAAGCCCCGTGGCGCCAAGCGCCGGTACAAAAGTCGCGCGCAACCCGCGCGCGGGGCGCACCGCGACCAGCACCAGCGCGATAGCCGCCATCAGCATCAGGTACAGCGGGCTCTGCGTCAGACACACGCACAGGACGCAAACGAACATCCCCACCAGGCGCACCGGAGCCGAAACGCAAGAAAGGGCGCGGTCGACCATCGACCCGCCCTCGTGCGCGCCTCCACCCAGGCGAACCCGCTCAAGCAGGCTCGCCAGGTGCAGGACGTTCTTTTGCATCACGCGATGACGAGCGCCCGTGGGCTCGTAACGCTGCTCGACCGCAAGCCAGCTAGGCAGCTCGACCATCGCCATGGGCTCCGCTTTCCTTGACCGTCAGCGAGATCAGACGGAATGCGATGGTGAGCACCGCCACGCCAATCACGCCGGACAGGATATACATGGCAGCCTGACCGACAAAGCCAAGACCCTGTTCCTCGGAATAGGCCTGCAGGTAATCACCCGTAGGCAGAGCGTCGGCAAAGGTCGGAGTATCGAGGCCGACCGAAGCCTGCAGACTGTCGTCACCAGCCTCCTGAACGGCAGTCGCGGCGCCCTCAGCGTCCCACTCGCCCCAGGCATCACCGGTAGCAAGCAAGCCGAGCGGCGTAGCCACGACAAGCACGGCGACCAGGATGAGCGTGGGGACCAGCGAGGTCTTCTTAGCAGCAGTGCCCTCGGCAGCAAGCTGGCCATCGACGGCCTCGGGCCCGACGATAACGCTCGGCGCCGTCTTCTTAATGAATGCGTAGATCGCGGCAGTCGCCACACCCTCGACCACACCGGCCACCAGCATATGCGGGATCAACATAGCGGGAATGGCAATCGACAGCGGGAAGGGGCAATACAGCGGGGCACCGGATGCGTTGGTGAAGAGCATAGGCTGAATACCAAACTCGATGGCCGCGCACAGGGCCGCCACGCACAGGCCGACCCAGCCGCTCACGATGGCAGAAACCGAGGTGCCCCAGCTCTTGTCGTGCAGACGGCTGTTGAGCGCGCGAAACACGATGGCGGCCACAAACGGCAACACAAAGGCCATGTTAAAGCAGTTGGCACCAAAGGACAGGATGCCACCGTCGCCAAAAAGCAGCGCCTGCAGGGCCAAAGCGACAGAAACCGCGATAGTTGCCGCCTCGGGGCCCAGCAGCAGCGCGATGAGGGCGCCGCCGACGGCATGACCCGTGGTGCCACCGGGCAGCGGCACGTTGAACATCATGAGCAAAAAGGAGAAGGCGGCGCAAATGCCCAGGAATGCCATGTGCTCGCGATCGAGCGTGGCGCGCACCTTCTTAATGCAGTGAACCCATACGGGCACCATCGCCACCGCCATGACGGCGTCCGTCTGCGGGGACAGGTAATTATCTGGAATGTGCATCTGATGCCTCCTGAATTTCGGCGCGCGGAATTGCGGTGCCGTTTGAACCATATCGCCAGTGTTACGTATTGTCTGATTCGTAACACGCCGCGGGCCATCATAGCAAACGGCGTGCCGCCAACAAAGCAGCACGCCGTTTTGTAACACATGCGTCACAGATGAAAGGCGACGGGCGACGCTGTCATGGCACCGCCCGTGTCGACTCGGCAGTGTCGGTGCCCTTGCCTTGCGCGTCAGCCCAAGCCGCAGGCAAACCTAGCCGCGGACCTCGCCGTTCACGCCCTTGCACACCTTGGTGACGATCTTCTGGTGCGCCTTCTCGACCTCTTCGCTTGTGAGCGTATGGTCGTCGGAACGATACGTAAGCGCGAAGGCCATGGACTTCTTGCCCTTGCCAATGCGGACCGGGTCGCGGTATACGTCGAACAGGCGCACACCCTCGAGCAGCTTGCCGCCGGCGCTGGTGATGCGACGCTCGAGATCCTCGCAGGTCACGGCATTGTCGACCACGATAGCTAGGTCGTGTTCGACGGCCGGGTACTGCGAGAACTCGCGATAGTTCTCCTGGTTGCGGGCACCCTTGATCAGCTTGTCCAGGTCGAGCTCAAAGGCAACGACGACCTCGTCGATGCCGCAGGCCTCGCGCGCCTCGGGGTGAATCTCGCCGACCCAGCCCAGCACGGTGCCGCCGGACAGGACCTCGGCCGCGCGACCCGGCTGCAAGAAGGCGTAGCCCTCGCCCTCGACGGGACGGAAGCGAACCTTCTCGATACGCAGCTGGGCAAGCAGTTCCTCCACGATACCCTTGCCAAAGAAGAAGCGCAGCTTGCGGTACTTCATGTTCCAGGACTGCTCGCTCCACTGGCCAGAGAGCACGCCCGCCACGGACTTGGTCTCCTTGGGCAGGCTGGCGTTCTCGCGGCCGTGGAACAGGCTGCCCACCTCGTACAGGTGCACGTTGGGCGTGCCGTGGGCCTCGTTGTAGGCTACCGACTGCAAAAGGCCCGGCAGCAGCGAGCGGCGCATCTCGGTCTGCTCGGCCACCAGCGGGTTCATGAGCACCACGGGGCAGCCGCGGCCCTCGGTGGACATGCCGATCTTCTCCAGGTCGCCCGGGGCGGCAAAACCAAAGGTCGTGGTCTCGTTGAGGCCGCAGGCGCGCAGGATCTCGCCGACCTTGCGGGTGAGCTTTTGCTCGCGGGTCAGGCCGCCGATGTGGTTCTTGGCAGCCGGGATGGTCGCCGTCACGCGGCCCATGCCCCACAGGCGCAAGATCTCCTCGATCAGGTCGATCTCGCGCGGCAGGTCGGGGCGGAAACTCGGCGGGGTCACCATAAAGTCCTGGCCGTCACGCTCGACGGTGCAGCCCAGGCGGGTGAGCGAGCGCTCGATAAAGTCGGGCTCGATGTCGGCGCCGCAGATGGCGTGCACGCGGGCCAGGCGCAGCTTGATGCTGTCGATGGTCTTGGGCGCGGGGAACACGTCCACATA
>UQWV01000112.1 GCA_900544845.1 uncultured Collinsella sp.
GGGCCACAAGCCCAAGCACTAGCCGTCGGACGGTAGCTTCAGCTACCTTGGCGGCGGCTTTGGCCACGGCCGCCCGCGGCGGCATCCCGACCGTTCGCGGCTGCCGCGGCAGTGGCGAAAAAAATATTTTGGAGGGGTCGCGCGTGTAAATATACGCGTGCATGTGCGCCTGCGCGATGGCACGTCTGACCTGCGATAACTAGACTTTTTCGGACTTTTTCGGAGCCGTACGCTTAGGCTGCGCCACGGACGGTGGCGCAGGGTTCAAGGCAAGGAGGTTGTCATGGTCAGGGTTCGTCTTGAGGGCCTGCCCGACGAGGTTCAGCGCATCGCCGACGCGATGCAGGCGGCTGGGTGCGTGCTCGAGCGTTCGCGCGAGTACCCCAACCGCGGCGGGAGCGGGTACGTGCGCGTATACCTCGACTGCGATCTACCCGAGGAGGTCGAGGACGATGATTAACATCGACGGAATCGAGTACCGCACTGCTGCACAATGGGAGAAGAAGCACCGCCACGTGCTTAAAGGCCAGCTCAAGAAGGGTGTCGAGCGCTCCTGGCGCTCGCCCAACGGTAACGAGACGATGTTTTTTTACTGCTGGGTGCTGACCGGCCCCTGGGCTAAAACGGCCGTCGCGGCGGTAACCCGCCGCGGTGGCGCCGAGGCCATGGCGATGCGGGACGCCGAGGAGCGCGAGCGCATCGAGGGCGCCGCCCGCGCGGAACAGCATCGCAAAGACCTTCTCGATTGTTGGGGGGCTCGCATCGACGAGGAAACCTTGCAGGAGGGCCGCCGCGACCACACCGCCTACCAGTGGTGCGATCTCGGCTTCGTCCCGATTGCCGGGGCTCGGTGGCGGCTTACCCGATACGGAGGCAATTCCGCATGGTATTACTGCTCTCCCTGGGATGTGCGCTATGACCCCGACCGCGCTAAAGAGCTGCTGGAGACGGGGCCGCGCGAGTACGACCGACTTCCAGACGGCAGGCCCTACGACGGCCACCCCTGGTGGTAAACGTAAAAAACGGGGAGGGTCAAAAACCCTCCCCGTTTCGCTAGCGGTGTCGACCAGCCTACCTGCGAGTCCTGTAGACCCTGCTTCGGTGGTCAACATCGACAACAAGGATGACGAGAACATCGTCCTCGATATCGGCGACTATCCGATAGTCACCGACCCTATAGCGCCAGAGACCTGACTTGTTCTCGGTCAATCCCTTTCCCATGCTTCTCGGGTCTTCGAGCTGTGAAATCTCATGAAGTTTCGCCACGATCCTCTTGGCGATCTGCTTGTCCAGCTTCTTCATCGAACGCTGGACGTCCTTGTCGATCTCAATCCGCCAAGCCAAGGCTTTCCTCCAGCTCGTCGAGCGTCACGGTCTCAAGCCTGCCGGCCCGGTAATCCTCGACCTTCTTCAATAGGCCGTATTCGTACTCAAGCCTGTCAATCTCGGCAGCGAGTGCTTCTGTCATGTAGAAAGTCTTCGTGCGCCCCGTTGATTTCGCCAAACGGTCGTACCTGATTGCTAAGTCCTCGGGCATCCTCAATGCCGCGGTAGCGGTCGCCATGACGCACCTCCTAATCATCTGTATAACGTGTTTTACATTCTAGCACGTCGCTTGCCGCAGGGGTGTACAATTACTTCATTGATAATATACGTCCTGTAAAGGCAGGGCCTTACCCCTCGGGGGCGGGCCATGGTCGCGGGTTTCGCAGCCCGATTTTTTTGCCGCAGGGGTGTACAATAAATATATTGATAATATACGTCCTGTAAAGGCAGGGCCTTACCCCTCGGGGGCGGCTCGTATGTTGGGTGGTGTTCAGTGGCAGATCGTAGGAAGAAACCGGAGCATGATGATGTTTGGTGGGCAGACCAGCGCCATGCCTACATCGAGAAGAACGACGTCCTTCTGTCCGACTATCCGTCCTGGGAATGGGTCAGCCCGTACGACTTTTGGCGGACTATCTTTCCCGAGGGCTTTCTGCAGCCCCGCGGCGAGGAGGTCCCGTGGCACGAGCAGGGCGGCGGCCACCCCAACGGCATCGCAATCCAGATCACCAACAGAACCAAGACGGTCAAGACGAAGACTGGCCGCAAGCGCGATGTCCCCGTGGTCGAGCGCTTCACGCTGACCGACGACCTGGACGGTGTCATGGAGCGCGTTGTCGACTCGAACAGGAAGAACGAGTCCGTCTTCTGCGCGCCCGTGTCGTTTTTCGGCAAGAGCCGCGTCGCGGAGAACGCCCGGTTCCTGCACGCCTTCGCGATCGACCTCGACGGCGTCGGCGTGCAGGAACTGAAGAACATGCTGAAGCAGTTCCGCAACGGACGCGACCCGAAGTTCGCCGCGGACAAATGGGTGTCCCTTCCCCAGCCGACCTTCCTAGTGAACTCGGGCACGGGCTTCCACCTCTACTACGTCCTCGACCAGCCGATCCCGCTGATTCCGCGCATTGTGCCGTTCGTGCAGGAAATCAAGGCGATGCTCACGGACTACATCTGGCGCGATACCGTCTCGACGCTCGAGGACGTCCAGCACCAGGGCATCTACCAGCCCTTCAGGATGCCCGGCACGCCGACGAAGCTAAACGGCAAGGCCGCCGGGTCGAAGATTAAGGACAAGTACGAGGCGGTGGCGTTCGTCCACAACGGCGAGGACGGGAAACCCTGGCGATGCAGCCTCGACTATCTGCTGGGATACGCCGGGGTTCGCGGCGGCAAGGACCGCGCCGAGCTCATCGAGCTTATGCGCACCGCCGGGCGTACGCCCATCGAACGTGCCAAGAAGCTCTGGCCGGAGTGGTACCAGGCGCGCATCGTCGAGGGCAAGGCCCCCGGCCGCTGGACCTGCAAGCGCGACCTGTACGACTGGTGGCTCGGCGAGGTCAAGACGAAGGCCACCGACCACCACCGCTACTGGTGCCTGAATGTGCTCGCGGCGTACGCCAAGAAGTGCGGCATCCCGTATGACGAGCTCGAGGCCGACGCGCTCGCGCTCGTGCCGATGCTCGAGGACCTGACCGAGCGCGAGGACAACCACTTCACGGAGGACCACGCGCTCGCCGCGATCGAGGCGTACTACGACCCCATCATCCACAAGCTCACCCGCGATCGCATAGAGCGGCGCACCGCCATCGAGCTGCCGAAAAACAAGAGGAACGGGCGATCTCAGGCGAAGCACCTTGAGGGCGCGCGGGCCATTC
>UQWV01000113.1 GCA_900544845.1 uncultured Collinsella sp.
GAATTCCCGCACGCATCGCCGTTCACAGCCTCGCGCCACGTAATATGCGGCCCGCAATCAAAGCAGGCATCGGGCTGTGCGTGAAAGCGACGGTCGAGTGGATCGGCATACTCTGCGGCGCAGGCGGGGCACATGGGGAAACGGTCCATCGATGTGGCCGCTCGGTCATAAGGCAGCGATCGGATGATGGTAAAGCGTGGACCGCAGTTAGTGCAGTTGATAAAGGGGTAGTGATAGCGTCGGTCGGCGGGATCGAACAATTCGCGCAGGCAATCGTCACAGGTAGCGATGTCGGGCGAGACGAGCGTCGTGTGTGCGGTCTGGTCCTGCGATGCTACGATGCGAAAGCTCTGTTCATTGGCAGTGCTCCAGCCGCCAGGCTCCAAATCCGCAATATCGACTCGCTCAACGCGAGCCGCCGCGGGCGCATGCTCAGAAAGCGCAGCGACAAATCCGTCAACCGCCTCGGCATAAGCGTGCGCCTCGATATGCACGCCGTCGCCCGCATTGAGCACCCATCCGCAAATGCCATGCGCCATGGCCTCGCGATACACAAACGGTCGCATGCCAACGCCCTGCACAATGCCCGTCACATGAATATGCACATGCCGCATGCGACACCCCTCATCAAAACCGACCAAAAAGGGACAGGTTTATTTTGGTAGGTAAAACTTCTAAACCTGCCAAAACAAACCTGTCCCTATTTGGCAGGTGCGCTGCGGGAAATCCCGTTACAGCCCCAGGCTCTGCTTGGTGGCGGCGCACGTGAGCTCGCCGTGCTTAACGCCGCGCAGGCCCAGCAGACGGTCGGCTAGTTCGTAGACGCGCTCGCCGCGACCCTTGAGCGCCAGAATCTCCAAGCAGTTGTGGTGATCCAGATGCACGTGCATGGTCGATACGATCTCGTCGGTGTAGTCGTGCTGCACTTCGTCCAGGCGGCGCGTCAGGTCGCCGGTATGGTGGTCGTAGATCATAGTGAGCGACCCGATAACGTGCTCATCGGGCGTGCGCATCTGCTCTTTGGCGATCGAGGCGCGAATCAGGTCGCGCACGGCCTCGGATCGGTTGGCCACGTCGCCGCGGCGTGCGATCTGCTCGTCAAAACGGCGCAGCAGGTCGTCGGGTGCGGTAACCGAAAAACGGACCAGCTCGGAGCCGGAGCCACTACAGTGGCAGCCCGCGTCACCGTCCGCCCCGTGCGGATGCTCGTGCTCGTACCCGCAGCCGTGCTCGTGTTCGGCCACCTTACACCAGCTTCACGGAGCCGACGGAGTTGTGGTCGGCCTCGATGGCTTCCTCGTAGCCCTCGAGTGCGTCGTGGGCCTCGTGCAGCGCGGCCATGGCGGCCTCGAGCTTGGCGCCGATGCGCTCCATGTCAAAATTCTCGGTCGCATGCAGCAGCTGATGGCTCCACTCGTGAGCGAGCTCGATGGTGTCGTCGACCTGCTTGACGCTCATGGCAAGCTGGCTCATGTTCATTCCAACATCATGCATGGGAAATCTCCTTTTGTATGGGGCAGTTCAGTGGTTCAGATTTTACTACGCCCGCTCTGCGCGCAGCTGCATAAGAAAACGGGTACGAGTCTGTGCGACCCGCACCCGTTCACTGGGGGCTGTTTGTGACTACCATACTATCCGTGGTTGCACTCGATGCATCCAGAAGTCTGGCGAGCGGTGCAAAAGCGCTCATAGACGGCGAGTAAGTAACAAGCGTATTACAGATGCTTCTCCAGCAGCGCCTGCAGCCTCGCCTTGGGCAGAGCGCCAACCGAGCGGTCAATCTCCTCGCCGTTCTTAAACACAATCAGCGTGGGGATGCTCATGACGCCATACTTCATGGCCAGGTCCTGGTTGTCGTCGACGTTGCATTTGGCAACGGCAAGCTTGCCCGCCAGCTCATCGGCAACCTCGTCAACGATGGGCGAGAGGGATCGACAGGGCCCGCACCACGGTGCCCAAAAATCAACCAGCACGGGCAGGCTGTCGTTAACGACGGAATCGAAGTTCTCGGGGGTAATCTGCTTAATGTCAGCCATGGTGACCTCCATAATGTGACGCGGCTCAGCCGCGTAAAACTCAGTACGACCGTGCTTATACCCAGCCGCCCGCAAAGCAACCACTCGCGGGCAGCTCTTTTATATAATGGTGGGCACGCAAACGATTGGAGAGCGCATGTCCACGTCACAAAGCCAGAAAAAAGAAGCCATCGCCCAGGCGACCGAGCAGGAGCTCGCATCGCTCGCGGGCCGTGGCGTGCGTATCGCGGGTAACGCGTGCTCGCCGATCGTGCTGGTCAAAGGCGATTTGGACGAGGCCGAGCGTTCGGGTGGCGAGCTTGCCGCCGGCCCGGATGGCGCGGCGTTGCGCAAGGCGCTTGGGGCCATCGGCTACGCGCCCGAGGATTTTTGCGTGCTGGCAAGCGTCGCCGGCGTGGGTGACGGAGCGGTCGCGGTGGGCGAGACTCTGCCGTGCGAGCTGTTCCGTGAGGCGCTTGAGGCTTTGGACCCCGAGGCGGTGCTGCTGCTCGACAACAACGCGGCTGACGCCATGCGCGAGACCTACGCCGATATGCTTGTGGCGATCGATGACTTCGACACCGCCATGCTCAAGCCCGGCCTGGTCGCCCATGTGCAGGGCCGCCGCGTGCTCGCACTCGACGGCTTTGAGGCAGCACTCACCGACAAGGCTGCTAAGCAGCGCATGTGGGCATACATCAAGCAGCTGACCCCGGCAGCCGCGCCGCTGTAGCGGATTGGCGCCGGCGAGCGATTGTCTGGCGGGCTCGAGATCGGCGCCGCACTTCTACATCACAGCACGCAGCTCAAACCGATCGTCGTTAATGCGGAACTGACAGTTGCCGTTCATGCGCTCCACGGCAAGTTTGATGCTCTTGGTGCCAAAGCCGTGGCCCGCATGCCGGGTCACGGGCATGCCGTCGACCATGCGCGGCGCGCGGTCAAACGTGTTGGAAACTAACAGCAGCAGCTGGCCGTCCTCTAA
>UQWV01000114.1 GCA_900544845.1 uncultured Collinsella sp.
TAGTGTGCCGCGCAGCTGCCTTCGGAGCTCACCATACACGGTCCGACAGGATGCTCGGGCGTGCAGGTGCGGCCAAAGAGCGGGCAGCTGCTCGGCGTAATGGCCCCGCGCAGCACGTCGCCGCAGCGGCACCCACGCGGCTCGACCGTCTCCTCGACGGGCACGTCAAAGCGGGTACGGGCATCAAAGCGCGAGAACTCGGGGCGGATGGAAAGGCCCGAGTTGGCAATCGGCCCCAGTCCGCGCCACGTGGTGTCGCATGGCTCAAACACCTGCTCGACCAGCTGGCGAGCCACGGGGTTGCCGTCTGCGTTAACACCACGGCGGTAGGCGTTGCCAATCGCGGGCCTGTCCTCGACAACCATCTGGACCAGCATACAGATGCCTTGCAGGATATCGACTGGTTCAAATCCCGTGACCACGCCCGGGGTATAGAACTCGTCGACCAAAAAGCTAAAGGGCGCCAGGCCCGTGATGGTGGCGACGTGTCCCGGCAGGATAAAGCCGTCGATGGTCGTCTCGGGGTCGTTGGCGATGGCGCGCAGCGCCGGCGGCGTGGTCTTGTGGGCGCAATAGACCGAGAAGTTCTGGAGTCCGCGTGCATCGGCCTCCAAAATGGCGGCGGCGATGGTGGGCGTCGTAGTCTCAAAGCCCACGCCCATAAAAATGACCGGGCGATCGGGGTTTTGCTCGGCAATGTCGAGCGCGTCGAGCGGGGAGTAGACGATGCGGATGTCGCGCCCTGCCGCTTTTTGCGCAGCGAGCGAGGTGGACGATCCGGGCACGCGCATCATGTCGCCAAAGGTGGTGATGATGGCGCCGTCTATGTTGGCGAGCGCGATCGCGTGGTCGATGTCGCGGTTGGCGGTGACGCAGACGGGACAGCCCGGTCCGCTCAGCAGCTTGAGCCCGGCCGGCATAATGGAGCGAAAGCCATAGCGCCCGATGCTCACGGTATGCGTGCCGCAGACTTCCATAAGGTTGATGGCGCGGTCGCCGACAAGCTCATGAATGCGCTCGATGAGCTCGCGAGCCAGCTTGGGATCGCGGAATGCCGAGAAATCGATACCGGAGCGCGCCGGCTGCTCGGCCGCCACTAGTATGCCTCGGCCGGGTTGGTGGCAAGCTGGTCTTCTTCGACCAGCTCGGACATGGCATTAACAAGCTCGAGCGTCTCTTGCGCTTCCTGCTCGTCGACAATCTGGATGCCAAAGCCGGCGTGCACGAGAACATAGTCTCCTACCTGCGCCGTCGGCACGAGTCTCAGCGAAACAGGGCGCTCGATGCCCATCATGTCGACGGTGGCCTTGAGGTCATCGTCGCGTTTGACTACTTTACCGGGAACGGCAAGGCACATAATGTTCCTCTTTTATACGCTTTGCGCTGGATGGGCGCTTAATAATCCATCAGTTGATGGTAGCGCTCGCGGGGTTCGCGGGCAAACGCGTTACGCCTGTGAGACGGTGGGGCACAGCGGCGTGTGAGGGCGAGCTACTGCGATGCTATCTGCGCAAGACGAGCGCTTGCGACCGCCGCCTGACCGTAGGCGATGCAGCCGTCATTGACGGGTACGGTGTGGGGGACAAGGACAGTAAGGCCTGCGCTTTTGAGCTCGCGGGCGAGGAGCTGAAGCAGAAGTCGGTTCATGAACACGCCGCCCGAGAGCGCGACGGTGTCGATGCCCTCGCGCGCGCAGATTTCGGTGGCGATGCGCGCCGAGGAGCGCGCGACGGTGACATGGAAGTCGAGTGCGAGCCTGTCGGCGGGCGCTCCGGCTTCAATTCCCTCCAAAAGTGCCTCAAAGAGTGCTTTCTGGTCCAGCACATCGGGGCCGTCCAACCACGATGGGCCAGATGCGGAATAGCCGGCGTTGTCGTCGGGAAAATGGGCGATTTCGTCGTCGAGCGCGCGCCAGGCGGCGGCTTCGAGCTCGATGGCGGGTTCACCCTCGTAGGTTGCCTGGCCGCAAATGCCCAAAATGGCGGCTGTGGCATCAAACAGGCGACCCATACTGCTAGTGCGTGGACTGTTGATGCCGCGCTCGATCATCGTTGCCGTTATGCTGCGCGTTTGCTCGTCAAGGCTGTTCAAGAGCCCCGCGGCTCCCGGGTGCTCGAGCAGGTCGAGCTCGCTGAGCAGGGCAAAGGCGTTGCGGCGGGCATCGTGTACGGATGCGGCGCCACCGGGAAGCGCCCAGGTGCGCAGATGCGCGACGCGCTCAAAATCGGCGAGACGGGCGACAAGAAACTCACCGCCCCATATGGTGCCATCAGTGCCGGCACCCGTGCCGTCGAAGGCGATGCCGAGGACACGCGCATCGGGCGCAAGCCGGCCTGCGGCAATCGCCTCTGCCATGACGCTCGCGATGTGCGCATGATGGTGCTGGACTTCGATAAGCGGCAGGTTGTGCTCCCGTGCCTGCTCGCGCGCCCACTGGCCCGATAGATAGCTGGGGTGTACATCGCAGGCCAAGGCGGCGGGCGCCAAATCAAAGAGATTTTCCAAGCGCGTGCGCGCGGCGTTCCAGGCATCGAAGGTCCCGCCATTTTCAACATCGCCGATATGCTGCGACACAAAACAGGTTGCCTCGCCGTTCGTCCCTTCACGCGTGAGCGCAATCGTGGCCTTTTGTTGTGGCCCGCAGGCGAGCACGCAGGAC
>UQWV01000115.1 GCA_900544845.1 uncultured Collinsella sp.
CTGGATAAAGGCGGACGTCTGCGGAAGGTTGTTACCCAGCTCGGGCATCTGGTGTAGATCGTGTCGCCACACAGCAAGCTCGTCTGCAAAAGTCTGAGCTTCTGCAACAAGACCGTCACCGATAGCGGCCTGCGCCGCTGCGGTAGCCTTGGGCGCTGGTTGCGGTTGAAAATCGGACAAAGCTGGTGCCATAGATGCCCTCCAGTAACGTTTTTGCAGCAAGCACTTTGATAGCATAAAGTGCAAGGTACAACTTTAAGGGCGACGCATAAAAAATGCCGCCCCGGGAGGGCGGCGCAACAAGTTGTTTACAATTGCGGGCGCGGCTTTTTGCGCAAAAAATCGAAGTGAGTCTCACTCAAGATAATCGACAGGAAGATAAGCACGAAGCCGGCGAGCAGGCGCGAGGTGAGCGCCTCCCCCATCAGCAGCACCGAAAACAACACGCCCGAAGGCGACTCCATCGAAAGGAGCAGTGAGCCCGTCGAAGCCGGGACATGCGCCAGGCCGACGTTTTGGATGAGCAGAGCCACGCATGTGCAGCCCACCGAGAGAAACGCCATCACACCGATAAAGTTCGGCGTCCACACGGACAGAGGCGCCTGGGTCTCGAATAACAGCGACGAAACCAGGCTCAGCACGCCGTTGCCCACAAACATCCAAAACGTGATAACGTTGATGTCCATTTTGCGACCGTACTTGGCGGTCACCGCCATCTGGATGGCGAAGAAGACCGCGCCTGCCAGCGTAATGACGTCACCGATGTTGAACTCGACGCTATCGAGCGCCACCAAGCCAATGCCCGCCAAGCACAGCAGTGCCGCGCCCAGGTTATAGCGGGTGAGTTTTTCTCCGCTCAGAAAATAGCTCGCGAACGGCACGAGGATGCAATACGTGCCCGTCAAAAAAGCATTCTTGCCCGCCGTAGTATATGCCAGACCGACCGTCTGCAACGCATAGGCCGCCCACATGAGCACGCCCATACTCAGGCCAACGATCAGATTGCGAGCGTTGAAATGTGCAGTGATGCGCTTGCGGAAGACGGCAAACATGACCAACGCTGCAGGCAGAAAGCGTACATAGAGCAGCTCGAACACCGGAATGGTGCCGAGTGCGTCCTTCATAGTGGTAAAGGAGTAGCCCCAGATGACCGCCACCGAAAGTAGCAAAACTTTCCAGAACAGCGGGGAGCGTGCGCCGGCGCCCCTGGGAATACCGCCCGCGCCCAAATCCTCACGGGCCACAGGGCTATCGGGCATGTTTTCGATTTCGTTGGCAGCGTATTGGGCCATGGAACATCCTCACACTCAATCTGGGCGTGGTGTCCGCACGCGTATGGCTGCGTGCCGCCTCATGGTCAAATAAAAACGGGGCGCACCGGACCCCCGGCACGCCCCGCTACTGTAGCAACAACCAAGCAGCCCACGCAATCCAGCCCACTAAAGCGTCGGCAGAGTAAACCTCGATGTTTCGTCGATGTCACGCTGTTGCACTAAATAAGTTTCGTGCTTTCAAGCTTTTCGATGATCCAGTCGTTGGCTTTGATGACCGGACGGCGGAAGACGACGCCCAGGGCCAGCGACGGAATCAGATAGCTCGCCAGAATGCCCAGCTCAACCCAGTACTCCATATGGTAGGCGCCAGCCATGGCGGCATGCATGGCGTTGATGCCGTGAGTAAACGGCAGGAACGGATAGATCGCCTGGAACACGGGGCCGGTCATCTCGATGGGGAACGTGCCGCCCGAACCGCCGACCTGCATGACCAACAGCACGACTGCGAGCGCCTTGCCGATATCGCCAAACGAAACCGTAAGCGTGTAGACGATATTGGAGAACACGAGACTCGCGACCCAGCCCGCCAGCACAAACTGCAGCGGGTTGTCGCACTGGATGCCAAAGAACAGGATGTCGCCCGCGCACACGAGCGTTGCCTGCAGCAGAGCCAAACCGCCAAAGAACAAGTAACGACCCAGGTAGATCTCGTGTAGGCGTACGGGGATGAGCTCGTTGATAAGCTCATCGTCAACCGACACCTTCATCATGGCCGCCAGCACGATCGAGCCGACCCAGAGCGACAGAATCGTGTAGAACGGCGCCATGGCCGAGCCGTAGTTGCGGATCGGATAGACCGGTTTGCGATCGAGCGCGACGGGACCGGAAAGCGACACGGCCAAACCCTCGGGATCGTTGCCAATCATCGTCTTGATCGTGGCAAGGTCGTCCGACATCAGGGCGCCATCGAGCTCATCCTTAAACGCACTGATCTTATCGGACGCTTCACCTAGCTGATCGGAAGCCTTGTTGACCAGCTTGGCGGCCTTGGAGAGGCCCTTTGCCAGCGAACCGGATGCGTTGGTCAGGCCGTCTACGGCGCTATCCAGATCGCCCGAGATGCCATCCAGCGAGTCCAGGATGCCTGAAACCGTCTTCTTGAGCTCCTTTGCCTTGACCGAGAACGTGGAGTCGTAGTCGGACTTGGCGCCCGA
>UQWV01000116.1 GCA_900544845.1 uncultured Collinsella sp.
GACACATCAGATGATTTAGAGGGTGCGGCCGAGGAGCTGCGGAAGGCTTCTGAGGACACGGCGAAGGCTAAAGAGCGTGCTTGGCTGGCGGATTGTGGTGGGTCTGACAAGGGCTCGGTCGGCAGCTGTTCTTGCATGTGGGAGCGTGCGAAAAGCCTAACGGATCTCTCCGGTGTTCAAAATCCGCATTACTCATCGAGCGTTACGTGGGAGCCCCAAGTTGCCCTTGATCGCGCGAAGGACTACTACCATTGGCGTCTGACAAATGAGAAGCCCCACGGCTCGAGTGTCGAGATGAAGGCAGAGTCTGCGGCGCGTAAGGCGTTTTATACCTATGCGAGCGCGGAGGTCGATCGGGCACATATAACCGAGAACGGAGACAGGGTTTCCTCCTATATTCCGCTGCTGCCGCGCAACTCTGATGAGGTTCGGGCGACGGAGCTCTATACCGATGCGGTGTGGCCGACGAGCGTGAACGATGACAAGGCGTATCTGCATTACGGGACGACCTGCCCTAACTATAAGAAAGGGACGCCGAGCGGATTTGCTTCGGTTGCCGATTACGATGGACAGGATAAATGCAGCAAATGCCATTTTGGCGTTTCGTCGCTTGGTGCTGTTGCGGCGCCTTCAACTTCTATCGAAAACGGCTTCGAGTATCACTTTGACAAGTTTAAAGACGCCCTGGAAGGCTACGTCGAATGCCGCAACAAAGAGCTCGAGCTCGAACGTCAGACCGAAGACGAGACCGACCGTGTGAGCAATGCGTTTGACCAGGCCATTAAAGCGCTTTCGGGCGAGCGTCCGCGTATCGCCCCACCTGGCCGCAACGGCGTAGTCGCCTTTGCAGTTTCGGGTGATATTGCCAGCCCCGATCAACTTAACTCTTCGTTTAACACGGCGGTTGAGCTTGGCAGTCGCGGTGCCATCTCTGCCGCGGTGCTGGCGCCCGATGAGGCGACGGCGCAAAACAACGTGCTTTCGCGATTTTTCTCGACATTGAAGGAACGCTCGGGTGGCGTTGCCGGCGTACTCGACGGCGTCATGGATGTTTGGGGACGGCTGCTCGTAGGATACGGTGATATCCAAGGTTCGGCCGACGAACTTATGGACGAGATGATTAAAGGCCTAGGAGGGGGCAGCGGCGCGTTGGGCTCCATCGCATCATGGCTCGGCGATACCGTTTCGGCGTCCGTGGCGGCGTTGGGTCTGGAACCGTGCGACTTGCGCCTGCGAAAGCCAGTGCTGACCGATTCCGCCAACGTCATTAAGAGCCCGGGGTCTGACATTGCCGGTCTCTCTCAAGCGCAAGACAAGCTGCGAAGTATTCCGTTGGGCGTGACCGATCCCAAGGCGCTTTGCGAGGCGTTGGAATATCAAGTCGAACGCACCATCAGCGGTACGGTGCTCACACTTGCGGAGATTCCTCTGCCCGGCGGCGGCTCCATCCCGCTTACCGTCGATGTCGCCACGCTGGTTGGCGCTCTGGGCGGTGGGTCGGAATGAGTATCCGCATGCGTCTGCGCGAGGAGCGCGCCCAAGCGACGGTGGAGATGGCAGTGGTTACGCCCGTTTTGCTGGTGCTGGCACTCATCGTATACAACGTCATGATCTTTGCCAGCGCTGTCGCGCGCTTCGACCGCGTGGTGCCCGACATCGTGTTGGCGCACGCCGTGGCGTCGGAGGGGGAGGGCGACGAAAGCTCTGCCGATGCCTCGGCGACGGTTCAGACTCAAATTCTGAATGCCATGAAAGGCTATGACTTGCAGATCGAAGTGTCGAGCGAGCAAGGCGCGGAGGCATCGGATGGTGGCCTGCTCTCCCTATCCGGTACGTTTAGGACCTACACCTGCACCATGCACTATGAGCCGTGGCCGACTTCTCTCAGCATCGCTGGCGTTCCGCTGGGGGCGCCGACAACGTTGTCGCACGAGCGCGCGGTGACGGTCGATCCGTGGCGTCCGGGGGTGGTCATGTGACCGCGGTCTCGTCCTACATCGCCTACGCGCGGGCACTCAATAGGCTGGGTTGGACGCCGGCCGAGTTTGCGGTGGCGGAGTCGTTTGTCATGCGCCTGCGCGGCATGCTGGGACGGCGTCCGGTTGCCGCCAACGGCCTGCCGCTCGTCATGGCGTTTCCACGCTGCTCTTCGGTCCACACGTGTTTTATGGCCTATCCCATCGACATCGCCTTCATCGATCGCGACGGCAATATCCTCGCGCGCTACGAAAACGTATGTCCCTGGCGTATGTGCTCCTACCCCGGCGCCTGGGCCGCACTAGAACGCTCTTCAATCATTGTTTCGACCCCTGCTCTCCAACGCGTGCCGGCTTAAGAATTGGCGACAGCGGACTTTCGTCATACGAAATTGGGTAAGATGGAGGAGAAGATGCATGGATGTTGAGATCCATCCCAACGCTAAAAAG
>UQWV01000117.1 GCA_900544845.1 uncultured Collinsella sp.
AGTCGCTCGAGTCCCTCAAGCATAACTTCTCCAAGGTCCGTACCGGCCGCGCCAATGCCAACATTCTGTCCGACATCACCGTCGATTATTACGGTGTTCCCACGCCGGTCACGCAGGTTGCCGCCGTCAAGACCCCCGAGGCCCACATGCTGCTCATCGAGCCGTGGGACAAGGCACTCATCAACGCTATCGTCAAGGCCATCGGCGCTTCCGATCTGGGTATTACCCCCAACTCCGATGGCACCGTCGTTCGTCTGCCGTTCCCGGCTCCCACCGAGGAGCGCCGTCGCGAGCTCGTCAAGGAGTGCCGCGAGTACGCCGAGCAGGCCAAGGTGTCTATCCGTAACATCCGTCGCGACTTCAACAACAAGCTTGAGCGCGATGAGGAGCTCACCGAGGACGATGTCCGTCGCGAGCAGGCCAAGGTCCAGAAGCACACCGATGAGTATGTCGCCAAGGTCGAGGAGCTTCTGAAGGAAAAAGAAGCCGAGGTCATGGAGATCTAAGGTGCAATACGACGAGCATAAACTGGTCGAGTACTTTGCCGACGCCCCTGCGGGCGTCGGTTTTTCCGACCTTGACCTCAATAACATTCCGCACCATATCTCGTGCATCATGGACGGCAATGGTCGTTGGGCCACATCGCGCGGTCTTGCACGCACCGAGGGCCACAAGGCGGGTATCGTCTCCCTTCGTGAGATTATTACCGCCTGCGTGCGTCTGGGCGTCGACGTGCTTTCGGCCTATGCGTTTTCTACCGAAAACTGGAACCGCCCGCAGCATGAGGTCAACGTCTTGATGCACCTGTTTGCCAAGACGTTTATCGACGAGCTGCCGCTTCTGAAGCGCGAAAACGTGCGCGTTGTCTTTTTGGGTGACATTTCCGCGCTGCCCAAGAAGACCCGCGACGTTTTTGAACGCGGTCTTGCCGAGTGCGCCAATCACACCGGCATGACGCTGGCGCTTGCCGTCAACTACGGCGCGCGTGCCGAGATTACCCGCGCTGTCCGTCAGATCGCACTCGACGCTGCCGCCGGTAAGATCGATCCTGGCGCAATTGATGACGACATGGTGGCTTCCCACCTCTATACCGCCGGCCTTCCCGATCCTGAGCTTGTGATTCGCACTTCTGGTGAGCTGCGCCTTTCGAACTATCTGCTGTGGCAGGTGGCTTATTCCGAATTCTACGTCACCGATACCTATTGGCCCGACTTTGATCGTTGGGGCCTTGTCGACGCCATTTTGGCCTATCAGGGCCGTGACCGTAGGTTTGGTGGACTGAGCAAGACCGAGGAGGCTTAATCGTGTCCGATCGTCCCAAGGCATCTGCTCCCAAGACGCCTGCGCGCAAAGCTGCCACTGCGGGAACGCCTGCAGTGAAGAGCGGCACCGGTTCGTGGCTGGCGGGCTTTATTACCCGTGCCGCCGCCGGTATCGTCTACGCCGTTGTCTTTATCCTGTGCCTGGTTTTGGGTATCGTGCCCACGGCCATCTTTGTTTCCGTCATGAGCGGTCTGTGCTGCTATGAGTTTTTCCGTATGACAAGGCTCGATGGCAAGATGGCTAACGAGCGCATGGGTATCGCTGCCGCCGTGCTCTTTCCGCTGTCGGCGTTGGGCGATTCGATGTTGCTGAATGCCCTGCTTTTTGCCCTGATGCTCGCTGTGGGCATTTGGTATGTCTGGTCGCCGCGCACCCGCATCTCTGATGTGGCCGTGACGCTCATGGGTCCCATCTACACTGGCTTTATGCTGTCGGCTATCGTGCTGCTGCGCGATGCCGTGCCCGGTTTTGCCGGCGCCTTGCTTTCGGTGGGCGTTTGCGCGTCCCTTTGGGTCTCCGATTCGTTTGCCTACATCGTGGGCAGCCGTATCGGCAAGCACAAGATGGTTCCCAAGATCTCTCCTAAAAAGAGCTGGGAGGGATTTGTCGGCGGCATTCTGGGCTCGGTTTTGATTTGGCTCATCCTGTGGGCGACGCACTTCTACAAACTCAGCCTGCCCTATGCGCTGCTGTGCGGCTTGGTCGTGTCCATCCTGGGCGTTATCGGCGACCTCATTGAGTCGCGCATCAAGCGTGGCGTGGGCGTCAAGGATTCCGGCAACCTTATCCCGGGCCATGGCGGCATGCTCGACCGTAGCGACTCGCTTATCTTTGGCTGCATTACCGCGCAGCTGCTTTTGATGATCGGGGGCGTGCTGTAATGTCATTCCAGACGACGTATGGCTCCGATGGACGCCTTCGTGTTGCCATCCTGGGTTGTACGGGCTCTATCGGCACGCAGGCACTCGACGTGTGCCGTCAGCATGCCGATCGACTGCAGGTAACGGCGCTGTCCGTCAATTCCAGCACCTCGGAGCTCGTTGCCGCCGCCCGCGAGTTCTCGGTTCCGGCCGTT
>UQWV01000118.1 GCA_900544845.1 uncultured Collinsella sp.
ATCGTGGCGCGGTCCTCGCCAAAGCAGTGCAGCACACAACCGGCCTGGGGCACGCCCACCTCACGAAGCACGTTGTAGGCGTCCACGTGCGAGGTACGCTCCTGGTCCATGTCCTCGTGACGCAGATGCAGCTCCACCGGCACATTGCGGCGCACGGCAACTTCGAGCTGGCGCGCCATGCAGTCAATCTGCACGCTGTGGGGCGCCGGCGCGATGTCGTCGTCGTAATCCATGTGGTAGTCCAGACCAATCTCGCCGATACCGGCGCACAAAGGGTCATCGAGCGCGGCAACGACCTGTGCGTGAACGTCGTCGGTATAGTCCGGCGCGCCATACGGATGCACGCCGGCAAGATACTTGATCTGCGGGATATCCTGCATCGGCAGAATCTCGCGCGTCAGCCAGTCGCTATAGTCCGTCACGCTGCGCTTATCGGCAATGGGATCGAAGACCGTCACCAACAGGTCGATGCCCGCGGCTTTGGCGCGCACGAGTGTCTCGGGCACATCCTTGCCCCAGAACGAAAGCAGATGCGCATGTGTGTCGGCAAGCGGCGCCAAGGGCACGGGACAAGCAACCGTCTTCTTTTTCTTGGTAAACGTCACGCGTTCGGCATTAAGCGTCATGGAAAAGCTCCCGAGCCAGGCACACAAAGGCGGCGACGTCGAGCGTCTCGGCGCGCGTGGTGGGTGCGATACCGCAAGCCTCAAAGGCGGCATCGAGCACGTCCTTGGCAAAGCCGTTGGCGCTCATGGAATTGCGGATGGTCTTGCGACGCTGAGCAAATGCAGCGTCAATCACACGGGCCACAAATTCGCGATCGAGTCCTTCGGGCACCACACCGTCAACACGGTCGATACGCACGACGGCCGAGTCCACGTGTGGCGCCGGCATAAAGCAACGCGGCGGCACCTCAAAGCGACCCGTCACCTGCGCATACAGGCCAAGCTTTGCCGTATAGCCGCCATAGGTCTTGTTGCCCGGCACTGCGGCAATGCGATCGGCAACCTCCTTTTGCACCATGACGACGGCGCGCTTGAGCGCCGGCATCGTCTGGAAAAATTGCAAAATGATCGTCGCCGCCACGTTATAGGGCAAGTTCGCGACAAATACCGTCGGCTCACCGCCCGCAGCCTGCTCAATCTGCTCCGGCGTCACCCTGAGCGCATCGTCCATGATAAAGCGGAAGTTGGCATAGTCGGCGGCGTGGGCATCGAGCACCGGCTCAAGCTCGGGATCGGCCTCAATGGACGTAACGCACGCCGCTTCCTGCAGCAACGCAAGTGTCAACGTACCGCAACCCGGACCCACCTCGAGTACGCGCTCGTCACCTGCAAGCTCGGCAAGCTCGCAGATACGTTCGATCACATGATTGTCGATCAGGAAGTTTTGGCCCAGGCGATGCTTGGTCGCAAGGCCAAACTCCTCTAGCAGCTCCCTAGTTGCCGTGGGGTTTGCCAAAGGCGAAGTTGTCATGGTTGCCTCCTTAACATGGTGGCTGCATCGTAAAGTAAAAGGGCATGGACCGTTGCGGCCATGCCCTTACCGTTACACAGCAAATTGCCGATATGGCGCTCGCGCGGTCTCTACGCCAGACGCGGGAACAGCGGATCGCCCTTCTCGACGGGCTGACCACCAGCAAGCAGGCCCCAAGTGCAAATGCCCTTGAGGTCGTCGCTCGCGGCCTCGTCCTCGCAGGACAGGCGGCGCAGAGCCTCGGCAGAAGTCTGGGGCATGAGCGGCATCAGCAGGTGAGCGGCAATGCGGATGGCCTCGAGCAGGTTGTAGATCACAAACGCCAGCTCGTCAGCCTTGGCCTCGTCCTTGGCAAGTGCCCAAGGCTCGGAGTCCTCGATGTAGTGGTTGGCGGCGTGGATGAGCTCCATGACCTCATCCTTGGCTCCGCCGTAATCGAGCACGTCCATCTTGGCCATGTAGCGGTCGACCAGGCCATCGGCGATCTTTGCCAGCGGGTTGTCGAACGCATCGAACGATGCGGGCTTGGCGGGCGCGCAACCGTCAAAATACTTGCCGCTCATGTTGAGCGAACGCGAGATGAGGTTGCCCCAGCTGTTGGCCAGGTCGGCGTTGTAGACCTGCTCCATGCGGTCGAAGCTGATGGCACCGTCGGTGCCGGGGACGACGTCGGTCATAAAGTAGTAGCGATAGCCCTCGACGCCCAGCATGTCGATAACGTCCTGCGGAGCGATGGCGTTGCCGCGGCTCTTGGACATCTTCTCGGCCTTGCCGGTCTCGGCATTGCGCACGGTCAGGAAGCCGTGGGCAAAGACGTGCTCGGGCAGGGCCTCGCCGATGGCCATGAGCATGGCGGGCCAAATGACGCAGTGGAAGCGGAT
>UQWV01000119.1 GCA_900544845.1 uncultured Collinsella sp.
GTCACGGCGCAGACATCGCCCTCGAGCTTAAGCCAATTGCTCATAGGAACTTCCCTTCTTGTGCCTCCCGGTGGGTCGCTCCCATTAATCGACCCACGTGGTTTTCGCTGGTTATCGTATGCTTTGCATTTGCGCAGGTGAATTGCTTATTTGTTAGAATGGCGTTAACCGCAGGTTTACACCATTCGATGCAGTTTATGCTCAATTGAGCGCGTAACCTGCGAAAACGACCCCCTGTGGCACCATGTGGCTACGGGCGCGAAAACAGGAGATTGACGTGTACGATCGACGACTTGAGGCCATATCGGCCGCCGCAGAGCTGGGAAGCCTCTCGCGTGCGGCGGCAAAATTGCGCGTGTCGACTCCGGCGCTCGTCAAGCAGGTGTCGGGCTTCGAGGCCGAGTTCGGCATCACGCTGTTCGAACGCTCGCACTCGGGCGTCAAGGTGACGCCGGCCGGCGCACTGCTGGTGGACGACGCGCGCTCGATCATGCGGCAGTCCGAGGACGCGCTGCGCCGTGCCCGACGCGCGGCGGGCGATGGCGGTGCCGTGCGCCTGGGCGTGTCGATGATGTGCCCGGGGCGCCAAACGCTGTCGATGTGGTCGGGCATCCACGATCTGGAACCGTCGCTGCGATTTGAGATCGTGCCGGTAAGCGATCTCTACGACGAGCGCGAGACCGTCATGCGCAGCCTTGGTCGCGAAGTGGATGTGGTGCAGTCGAGTTTTTCGACCCCACGCTGGGGTGATGCCTGCCAAAAGCTCCGCATTGTCAACGTGCCGTTTTATATCGATCTGCCGCGCACGAGCCCGCTGGCGCGCAAGAATCGCATTACGGTTGCCGACTTGGAGGGCATGCGCCTGCGCGTGCTTCGCCACGGCAACGACGCCATGGACAGCCTGCGCATCGATCTTTTGGCCGATGGCGGCGTGGACGTGATCGACGTGGACAGTTTTGACTTTGCGCTCTTTAACGAGGCGGAGGAAAAGGGCGATGCAGTGCTCACTTGCGGGGCGTGGTCGGGCGTGCACCCGGCTTTTGTAGGCGTGCCGTTCCTATGTGGCCGCGAGGTGCCGGTCTTCTTGCACTACCCGCTCGAGCCCACCCTTCAAGTACAAAAATTCGTCAACGCCATGGCCCAACTCCTCAAGTAGCTTACACAAAACGAGGCCCTGGCCAAACGGCCAGGGCCTCACTAACCTTTATTTCGATTTAAACGACGGGCCGCCCACGGGGCACCCTCCGTCAGTAACCGGTCCTACTCCAGCTCAAACGCACCCGTGTACAGCTGGTAGTAATATCCGCGCTTGGCGATCAGCTCGTCGTGGTTGCCGCGCTCGATGATGCGGCCGTGATCCAGACAGATGATCGCGTCGGAGTTGCGCACGGTGGAAAGGCGGTGCGCGATGACAAACGTCGTGCGGCCCTCCATGAGCTTATCCATGCCCGCCTGCACGATGGCCTCGGTGCGGGTGTCGATGGAGCTCGTGGCCTCGTCTAGAATCATCGCCGGCGGATCGGCGACGGCGGCGCGGGCGATCGAAATTAGCTGACGCTGGCCCTGCGACAGCTGTGCGCCGTTGCCGGTGAGCATGGTGTCGTAGCCGTCGGGCAGGCGGGTGATAAAGTCGTCTGCGCCCGCGAGCTTGGCCGCTGCGATGCACTCCTCGTCGGTGGCGTCCAGGTTGCCGTAGCGGATGTTGTCCATCACGGTGCCGGTGAACAGGTTCACGTCCTGCAGCACGACGCCCAGCGAGCGGCGCAGATCGGCCTTGCGGATCTTATTGACGTTGATGCCGTCGTAGCGAATCTTGCCGTCGGCAATGTCATAGAAGCGGTTGATGAGGTTGGTGATGGTCGTCTTGCCGGCACCGGTGGCGCCGACAAACGCGACCTTCTGGCCCGGCTTGGCAAACACGGACACGCCATGCAGCACCTCGTGGTCGGGCGTGTAGCCAAAGT
Organism: uncultured Collinsella sp.; assembly: GCA_900544845.1. Lineage (GTDB taxonomy): Bacteria > Actinomycetota > Coriobacteriia > Coriobacteriales > Coriobacteriaceae > Collinsella. The sequence continues at coordinate 1,965 of UQWV01000119.1, forward strand.
CCACGTTGTCCATGACCAGGTCACCGCGCAGCGGCACGTACTCGATCTCGCCGGTTGCGCGGTGCGGATGTTTCCATGCCCACATGCCGGTGTGGTGGTCAGCCTCCTCGAACTCCCAAGTCTCGGGGTTCACCTGTGCGTTGACGAGCGTCACGTAGCCTTCGTCGGCCTCGGGCTCCTCGTCGATGAGCTCAAAGATGCGGTCGGCGCCGGCGAGGCCCATGACCACGGCGTTGATCTGCTGCGAGATCTGGCCGATCTGTCCGCAGAACTGCTTGGTCATGTTGAGGAACGGCACCACGACGGCGATGGACAGCGCCATGCCCGAGATGCTCAGGTTGGGCACGCCCAGCGCCAGGAA
>UQWV01000120.1 GCA_900544845.1 uncultured Collinsella sp.
TTTTGGCTGAGGCTAACAGCCACGGGTTGAAGGGCATTCGCTGCTCCAGTTCGGGATATCTGAGAAGCCAGGATGCTGCCGGCAAAGCTCAACCCGTATACTTTCAAGCCAGTCCAAAGGGCGGTCTTCGCCGCAGCTTTCGGGTCCTTTGTTTTCCATAGTACTTGAGCAAACGCCACAATCGAGGAAATCCGTTGTGTTAGACCACTTTGGATACTGGGACTTTTCCTATATAATCTTTCTTGCTTAAATAGCAGGCGAAAGCGAAGGAGCTCCTATGGTCACCAAGGATGATGCGTGTTGGATAATCGGCCTTTCCGCAGGTGCGGGCATTGGCGTATATCTTGATGGCGGCTGGGGCGTCGATGCGCTTGTCGGGCGTGAGACCAGGGCTCATAACGACATCGACCTGTTCGTTCAGCGCGGGGATTACCAAAGGTTCGTGGATCTAATTGCTGATGAGGGGTTTTCCGAGGTGGCTGCATCTTTCACCACCGAAGATCACACGGTGTGGCAAGACGAGGCGGGGCGCATCGTCGACCTGCATTGCTTCGATTTCGCCGAGAATGGCGATATTCTGTATCAGGGAGATCGTTTTCCCGGGGAGGTCTTTTCGGGGAGGGGGCGCATCGGCGAGGTGGAGGTGTCGTGCATCGACCCCGAAAGCCAGCTGTTGTTTCACTTGGGCTATCAGCATGACGAGCACGACGCCCACGATGTCATGCTCCTATGCCGTGAGTACGGTTTCGACGTTCCCGAAGAATATCGCTAGCTGTTGCTATTTGCATCGGGGCACGACTTCAGCGCTTGCCGCAGATGCGCTGCGCCAGACCGCCCTGGACATCACGCCACGCCGTATATGGCCCTTCGCGCACGCGAGTCCCATTTCGCCTGCTTGATCCAGTACTCGTAGAACGGATAGGGGGTCACCTTGTACTGGCGCCAGGTCTTCTCGTACGTGCCGCGGGCCGCCTGCCTCACTATGAGCTCGGCGAGCTCGTCCGCGCTCCTGCGGACCTTGAAGCACCATGTCCACTTGAACCAGGCGAGGTAGTTCTCGAGGCGTCTCGTGGAGACGCCCCGGAACCTGCCGATGAAGTGCCTCATCTGGGAGTGGAGGCTGTTCACCCTGTTGATGGCGTGCTCCTCCCTCTTGCTGGCGATGTGCGCGCCGACGCCGAGGGCGGGCAGGACGCGGCGGTACACGTGCGCACGGTCCGTCGAGATTATCGCGCCGACCGCGAGCTTGACGGCGAGCAGCTCCCTGGCTGCCGCCTCGTCGAGGCCGCCCCTCCCCGCGATCTCGTAGAAGATGTCGCCGGCGTCGTTGATGCCGGTGAGCACGCATATCTTCTCGTGCCCGTCGGTTCCCTGCGACCTTGCGCGGGGCTTCCTGGGCACGCCGGACTCCGACCTGGAGCGGTTTCCCTTGAAGCTCTCCCTGAAGAAGCACTCGTCGAGCTCGGCCCCGCCGCCGGCCTCCACGCGGAAGGCGGGCATGCGCTTGGCCATGGCCTCGAGCAGCCTGTGGCGCATGAAGAACGCCGTCTTGAGGCACACGCCGCACTTTTCCGCCGACTCGCGCAGCGGGAGCATGTCCACGTGGCACTCCGCGAACCTCATCCAGGCCGACCTGTCGAGCTTGGTGGTGGAGAAGATGCGCATGGCGGCGTCGGTGAAGGTCCTGGCGCACCCTCGGCAGAGGAACCGCTGACGGCCGCGCCCGTCTCGCCCCCTCTTCACGTAATGCGGGGAGCCGCACCAGGGGCAGGCTCTGTCGGGATCGTCTTCCGCCCCCTCGCTTGCCGCGAGTTCGAAAAGCTCCGCGTCTATCAGCGCCTTGAGCGATCTCAGGGCCCTGCTCTTCTCGGCAGCCGTCATCTGCGGGAGGAACTGCCTCGTCAGCTGGGTGAGCACGTCTTCCATTGCAACCTCCATCTCTCCTGATGATGGAATTGTCGCAACCGGGGCCCCGTCGCGTGTACTGCGTGCAGGACACTTATCCAAAGCGGTCTAACACAACGAGGAAATCCCGAATGCAGAGAGGCATCCAATCGCTCCCGTCGCGGCGTCGTAGGTAATGGATTCGACTGTACCCGCCTTCGCAAGGTTCAGCGCCTGCGAATAAGAAAGACGACCTTTTCTGATGATGTCGTATGCAGCTTCGGGATCGGATACTCCGCTTTCCATTGACGATGTAGCGGCGATGGTTGCCGGACAGATCGGACAGCTTAC
>UQWV01000121.1 GCA_900544845.1 uncultured Collinsella sp.
TCGCGTGCAAGCTCCGACGCATCCATGTTCGCGCTCTGTGCCATCAAGGCCCCTCTCTTTTGGCGAATCTTGGGGCTTTAGTATGACACCTAGGTTTACAGCTGACAAGACAGCTGTAAACCTAGGTGTAAAGTTGAAATAAAGATTCGATCATGCGGCAGGTCCATTTTCGAACTGGCAAGCTGAGGATAGCCGAGCTCTCGATAGCGCAGGAGGCATCTTTCGCCACCGCAATACCGCTCGGCGCGAGTTGCACGACGTGGGGCGCAAATGGGACACGCCTCCGCGAGCGGTCCGCACCCAATGTGGCAAAATCGAACTACTAAGGGGGCTCAGAATGCTCAAGATTATTGCCTGCGACGACGACGTCGCTTTTCTAGATAGACTGCACCGGATGATCGACCGTTGGTCGACCGAGACGGGCACGGCGGTCGATGTTGCGCTCGTCACGCGCGGCGAGGACCTGCTGGCCCGCCATGCCGCATCGCGCGCCGACATCATCTTGCTCGACATGATCATGCCGCTCGTCAACGGCATGGACACCGCGCGCGAATTGCGCCAGGCCGACACCGCCGTGCGTCTGGTGTTTCTCACTTCATCGCCCGAGTTTGCACTGGAGTCCTACGAGGTCCGCGCCTTCGACTATCTGCTCAAGCCCGTGTCTTACGAACGCCTGGCACAGCTACTCGACGAGCTTTCGAGCATGCGCCCGCCGGCAACCGACGAGCTCGTGATCAAAACGTCCTTTGGTTACCACGCCCTGCGCCTGTCCGACATCGAATATGCCGAGGCGCGCAACAAGCACGTGGTCTTCCACCTGCGCGACGGACGCGATATCGAGGCACTCGAGTCGTTCCGCAGCGTCGAGGACCGCTTGGAGCAAAACGCGGTCTTCTTTAAATGCCACCGCAGCTACCAGGTCAACCTGCGCAATATCGATCACTTTGACCGCACGGACATCGTCATGCGCTCGGGCGCGTGCATCCCGCTTTCGCGCAGCTGCAAGCAGGGATTCCAAGACGCCTACTTTGCGGTGCGCTTTGAGGGTGGGAGACACTGATGGTCTCCTCGATCGAAATGGTCCTTTGGGCAATCCACCACGCCACGACGCTGCTCTTTGGCGTCTTTGCCTCGGCGGCGCTGTGCGGTGTCGAGATCAACCGGCGTCATGCGCTTGAACTGGTGCTGGTCGGTGCCGTAACCGGATGCGCATTTGGCCTCGCCAATGCCGTCGGCGGCGAGCTTTTCGCCCGCCAGGTATATCCGCTCGTCGTGCATCTGCCGCTCGTCATCTATTTGTGCGCGCGCTACCGCCTGAGCCCGCTGCTTGCCGTGCTCGGCATTACGAGTGCCTATCTGAGCTGCCAGTTCAGCAATTGGATGGGCATCGCCGCATTTGCCGCAACCGATTCTCAGATCGCGTACTACCTGGCGCGCATCGCGACCACACTCGCCGTCTTTGCCGTCCTGTTGCATTGGGCCGGCGACATCGGTCCGCGCTTGGCGATTAAAAGCACCACCGAGCTGGGCATCCTTTTAATCCTGCCGCTCGTCTATTACGTCTTTGACTATGCCACCAACGTCTACACCACGCTGTTCCACTCGGGCTCGGTGGTGACGGTTGAGTTTTTGGCCTTTGCGCTCTGTGCCTTCTACCTTATGTTTCTTGCCGTTTACCTGCGCGAATACGAAGAAAAGGAAACCGCCGAGCGAGAGCGCTGGATGCTCGAAACCCGCGACAGCGCCGCCATCAAAGAGCTCGAGGCTTGGCGTCAATCTGGGCGCGAGCTGTCGATTCTTCGCCACGATATGCGCCACTTCCTACGCGGCCTGGCCGCTTTAATTGAGGAGGGCCACACCGACGAGGCGCTCAAACGCATCGATGAACTCTGCGAAGTCGGCGATCGCACCGCCGTACGCCGCTTCTGCGCCAACGAGACCGTAAACATCGCGCTTTCGTCATTTAACTCGGATATCAATAGAAACGGCATTACCGCCAACCTGCGCGCCACCGTACCCGAAACCATCCACGTAGGTGACGCCGACCTGTTTAGCGTGCTCTCAAATGCCTTGGAAAACGCTATCACCGCTGCAAGTGCCGCACCCCAAGGAAAGCGATTCGTCGACTTTGACCTGCGATTAGAGGACGGCCAGCTGCTGCTGTTAGTTTCCAACACGTTTGACCGCGCGCCGCGCATGGTCGACGGCATGCCCGT
>UQWV01000122.1 GCA_900544845.1 uncultured Collinsella sp.
CGCACCGACCGCGCCAAATACACCGAGCCAATCGGCTAACCTGCCAAAATAAACCTGTCCCTAAATGGTAGGTTTGGGGAGGTCGGGGAACCAGGTTGGTTTGGGTTGGTTGGGGACGCGCTCGGCTAGGACCAACTCCATCCAGCACATGTCGTACCAGCGGCCGAACTTTTGGGCGCAGCGGTCAAAGGCACCCACCAGGCGATACCCCATATGGGCATGGAAGTCCTGGCTGTTGCGCGTCAGGTACTCGTCGTCCTTGTCGTGCGGCACGGCGATGAGGGCACACATGTTGGTGATGCCCATCGCGACCAGGCATTGCTTGAGCGCGTCGTGCAGCTTGCGGCCCAGCCCGCCGTGGCGCACGTCGCGCGCCAGGTAGATCGATGTCTCGACCGACCAGTCGTATGCCTCGCGGCTGTTGAGCGGACTCACATAGGCATAGCCTACCGGACGCCCGTCCAGCTCCATCACCAGATACGGATAGCGCTTGAGCGTGCGCTCGATGCGCCCGGCGAACTCCTCAACGCTCGGCACCTCGTATTCGCAAGTAATCGCCGTCTGGCGCACATACGGCTCATAGATGGCAAGCAACGCCGGCGCGTCTTCGGGCGTCGCCAGGCGAATCGTCGGCTCGGACATCTCGGTCATACAACCCTTCTCCCCAAAAGCAAAGGCCACCCTGCGCCAAACCCAGCGCAAGGCGGCCCTCGTCATTACATCAGGCTACAGGACAGCCGCCAACGCGTCGATGTCCTCCTGCGTCGTGGCCCAGCTGGTACAAAAGCGCACCACCGTGTGGGTCTCGTCGTACTTTTCCCAGTACTCGATCGAGGCATGCTCGCGAATGCGGGCCATGTCCTCGTTGGGCAGAATCACAAACTGCTGGTTCGTCGGCGTCTCCAAGAAGAACTGGTAACCGCGCTCGTGCAGCACGCGACGAAGCGCCTGCGCGGTTTCGATCGCCTGGCGACCAATCTCAAAATACAGGCCGTCGGTAAAGAGTGCCTCAAACTGCACGCCCGTCAGGCGACCCTTGGCCAACAGCGCGCCGTGCTGCTTAATGCGCGGAATGGGATGTGCCGGAGCGTGCATGCCGCAGAACACCACAGCCTCGCCGCAGAGCGCGCCGCACTTGGTGCCGCCGATGTAGAACACGTCGCACAGCTGCGCCAGTTCGGGCAGGGTAATGTCGCACTCATCGGCCGCCAGCGCATAGGCCAGGCGAGCACCGTCCACAAACAGCGGAATCTCGCGCTTCTGGCATACCGCATGAATCGCCGCGAGCTCGGCCTTGGAGTACAGCGTGCCGTACTCGGTCGATAGACTCACGTACACGGCGCCCGGGAACACCGTGTGCTCGAAGCTCTCGTTTTCGTAGAACACCTGGATATAGTTCTCGAGGTCCTCGGCGTGCATCTTGCCCTCGTAGCCGGGGATGGTGAGCACCTTGTGGCCGCCAAACTCGATGGCGCCCGCCTCGTGGCAGGCGACGTGGCCGGTCTCGGCAGCAACGACGCCCTCGTAGGGCGCAAGCAGCATATCAATCACCGTCGCGTTGGCCTGCGTGCCGCCTACCAGAAAAAACACGTCGGCATCGGGGGTCTGACAGGCCTCGCGGATAAGCTGCTTGGCACGCTCGGTGTGTGCATCGGTACCATAACCGGGCTGCGGCTCCATATTGGTGTCGACGAGCGCCTGCAGCACTGCCGGGTGTGCGCCGTGGGAATAGTCGTTGTTAAACGCGAGCATGGCAATCCTCTCTTATCGGGTATCGGCCAGATCATTCAAACGGAGCTATTGTACGCCGTTGGGATATGCAATGCGTGCGGCAAGGCACTCAAGCGCCAACACCAGGGCAAAGCCGCAGCTCACGTCGCTCAAAAAGTGAGCTCCGATCACGATACGGCCAAAGGCGACGAGCGCCGCGACCACAGCCGCCGTCCAAAAGACCACCCGGCGGCGCGACGGCTTTTCCTTAAAGGCCGTCGCGGGAAGCCCAGCGAGCATGAGGCCGATTGCCGCGTGCGCCGTGTGTCCGCTCGCAAACGACTTGAACCCGTCCTTGATCACGCCGGCGGCAATATAGGTCCACTTGTCGGGATTGCCGATCACCCACCACGGCTGAAAATTGAGCCCCGGCGTGACCTCGATCACGCGCATGCG
>UQWV01000123.1 GCA_900544845.1 uncultured Collinsella sp.
TAAAGCCGTTTGTCTCCACCCGCGTAGCGGGTGGTTTAAAGCTGGCCGCTGCGCGGCCAGCAGACTAAAGTCTTGAACGAAAGGGCGCTGACCTTCTGGTCGCGCCCTTGAAGTTGAACGTCAGATTGCCCAAATGCGGACCGCGCAGCGTCGATCCGTTACGCGGTTTGGTAAAACCGCGTAACTAATACTCAAGCTTCCACATGTAGCGGCGCGTCATGTAGTCCTTGTGGGTGACGGCGGAGAGCGCGCGCATATACACGTTGTTGAGGATCGGGGCAAAGATCAGGTGGTTGAAGTACTCGCTCACGCTGTCCTTGATGTCGTTGAGGCCGAGCTCCTTGGCGTCGAGCTGATAGACGCGCTCGCCACCGTACTGGTTGACGAAGCGGATGCCGCGCTCGTCGTTGCAGCGGCTGCGGCCGACGCTGATGAGCTGGAACAGCGAGGTGCGCTTGTCCAGGATCTCGAAGGGGCCGTGGAAGAAGTCACAGGTGTTGATGGTGCAAGAGTCGATCTGCAGCATCTCCTGCACGTTGCAGATGCTAAAGACGTAGGCGGCACCAAAGAGCGGACCCTGAGCCATGACGTTGATGCAGGGCTTGTCGGCGTTCTGCTCGGCCCACTTGGCAGCGAGCGGACGGGTATACTCGACGGCCTTGCGATAGATGGGGTCGACCAAGTCGAAGGCGGCCATAGCGGTCTCGTACTCGGCATAGCCCTCGGTCTGCTGCGTAAGCTCCATGGCGATCATGGTCACGACGGCGGAGTTGGTGCGGCCCATGCAGGACTCGTCGACGGCCAAGCTGTCGTACTGAATCTTGTAGTCGCAGACCTCGGTGAGGCCGGACTCGTCAACATAGATGGCGATGGTGCTGGCGCCGTGGTCCTTGGCGACCTGGGCGGCAACGATGGTCTCCTTGGTGCCGCGCATGGACACGACGACGGCCAGGGTGTTCTCGTTGACGTAGGCCGGGGTGGCGTGCACGAACTCGTTGCTGGTGTAGCTGGAGCTCACGACCTGCGTGGCCTCGTGCTCCATAAAGTACTGGGCAGGATAGTTGCCGCCGTTGGATCCGCCGGCGCCAATCCACACGACGCGCTTGATGCCGCCCTTGTCTGCCTTGTCAGCCAAAACCTGGGAGACGACGTCCTTAACCTGTTCCTGAGTAGTCATCGTGCATCAGCCTTTCTTCTCGTTTGATGCTCTCGATGGCATACAAGTTACATACATGTTTTGATTATGTCGACTAGTTGTATGCTATATTTGTCTTAGAAATTTTGCTGGTAAGGTTTTCGGTAGCTCGATACCAGCGGTTTTATTGTTGTGTTGAATACATGCTTGCTTAGATAAGCATACAAGTTAGATATAGGCTGATCGCATGAACGCTTCATCTAAAAAGAAACTGAGCCAATACGAGCGCTTGGCGGGTACGCTTCGCGACCGCATCGCCGCCGGCATCTACGCACGCGGAGACAAGCTGCCGTCCGAGATGGAGCTCATGGACGAATCGGGGCTGTCGCGCAGCACCGTGCGCCACGCCCTTAAGGTTCTCGTTGATGAGGGCCTGGTGCGCACCGAGCGCGGGCGTGGCGCCTTTGTGGCCGACACGCCCGCGCTCCACGAGAACAACCTAGTGTTTTCGAGCTATACCAAGCAGGTCGAAGGTCAGGGCATGAAGCCCACCACGCGCACCGTGGACTCGGGCTTTGCCAAGGCGGCCGGCAGCATAGCTAAGTTCTTTGACGCCGCCGTGGGCAGCAAGCTCGTCAAACTCGTCCGCCTGCGCTACCTGGACGACGTGCCGCTGTGCTTGGAGACCACCTACCTGCCGCCAAGCTTCGAGACGCTCATCGATCGCGATATCAACGGTTCGCTCTACGCGACGCTGCGCCAAGAATTCCATCGCGCGCCGGCGCAGGGGCACAAGACCTTTGAGGTGTGCTATGCCTCGCAAAACGAGGCGTTTTTGCTCAACGTCGAGCGCGGGCAGGCGCTGATCCTGATCACCGACTACGTCTACGACACCGACGGCCGACCGCTCCATGTCTCTAAGCGCATCCAACGCACCGACCGCGCCAAATACACCGAGCCAATCGGCTAACCTGCCAAAATAAACCTGTCCCTAAATGGTAGGTTTGG
>UQWV01000124.1 GCA_900544845.1 uncultured Collinsella sp.
GTGTCCATCCTCGCAGTATCCGGTTCTCAAGGTGCACGCCCCGCGGCTGATCCGGTCCGACCGGGCCGCGCGGCAAGGAGATATATTGCCAGACCGGAGGGGCGCCGGGGGCGGGAATCTGGGCGTACACATTTCCTACACATCTTGGAATCCGACTAACGTTTGCCAACCGTTACCTACCGCTCGCCGAGCATCTCTTTATATAAGGCAGTCTCATGGTTAAAGCGGATACGTCCCCCTAGCTAAAGCACAGCCAGCATCGAGCAACTCATCACGTTCTTCCACCGAGAACCCCTCGGCGTAGACGCGCACCACTGGTTCGGTCCCGCTAGGACGGACCAGCAGCCACGTGTCATCCTCGAATGCCAAACGCAAGCCATCCATATGACTAACGTTTTGCGGCACCTTGCCACAAATCGACTTGGGGTTTACGCCCGGCAGCAGGGTTCGTAACGTTTCGGCATCTTCGGCCTCAAGGCGCAAATCGCGTCGACCGTAACTCGTCTTACCAAAACTGTCCTCGAGTTGGTCGACCAGAACGCCCAAAGGCGCGTCCGTCTTTGCCATAAGCTCACACAGAATCAGACAGGCGAGGATTCCATCGCGCTCGGGCATATGCGCGGCGATGCCGATACCACCGGCTTCTTCGCCGCCCATGAGGACGCCGCCCTTCTTCATCTCTGCCGCTATATATTTGAAACCGACTGGTTTGACGGTCACGCGGCAGCCAAGCGCCTCGGCAATGCGACGCACGAGCGTCGAGCATGAAAGATTGACGACGACGCGCCCCTCCAAATTACGAAATTGAACCAAGTCGCCCAAAACGAGCGCCATGATCTGATGCGGATGTATATATCTGCCGCGCTCGTCAACCGCGCCGATACGGTCGGCGTCGCCGTCGGTCACCAGGCCAGCGCAAGCTCCGTCCTCGATAACCGTGCGCTCGCAAGCGTCCACCCACGGTTCAACGGGGTCGGGGCAGATATCTTCTTGGTCAGACGCCTGCCCGACGTGAATCTCGTGCACCTCAACGCCAAGCTCGCGCAGCAAGTCGGCTAGATAGCCCTGGGCTGCGCCGCCCATGGGATCGACAACCACGCGCAGGTGCGCGGCGCGGATGGCTTCGGCATCGACAAACGATGCCACCGCCTGCATATAGTCAGGAATGATATCCGCGGTGCGATATTGCCCCTCGATCCCCATTGGCTCGGGAGCCATGGTCTCTTCGAGCTCTTCGATGACATCCTGGTTGGCGGTCGAGCCGTCACCCATGCGAATCTTGAGGCACAGATAACCCTGCGGATGATGGGACCCCGTCACCATGAGCGCGCCGCACGCCTCACCGTCATAAGCCGCCGCCCACGTAAGGGCAGGGGTCGGAACAGGTCGCGAAGCGAGCACGGCGTCTAGCCCGTGCGCTGCTAGCACGCCCGCCGCAAGCTCAGCGAACTCGCGCGCCAGGGGCCGGGTGTCGAACCCTATATATACCGTTTTGCCCGGATTGGTCTTTTGCCACAACTCGCCGACGGCATCGGCGATACGGGCAACGTTATCGGCAGTGAAGTCCTCATCGACGCGAGCGCGCCAACCGTCAGTTCCAAAATGAATTATCGCGCACACGCGCAGACACCTCACAGTGTTTGGATCATGGTACGCGTGAGGTATACCCGCAACACGCACTCGGCAACCTGCCGGCACCAGCATTCACCATTTGGGCAAATGCTGCCGAGGACATGCAGGCAATAAAAAAACCGCCCCGTATGGAGCGGTTTTACCCTTTATATATCGAGCGCCTCGGCCATCGCTGCCGTAGTGATTGCCGTAGTTCCACAGCAACTGCCCACCATTGCGGCACCGGCATGCCTCCATTCGATGCATGCGCGCGCGAAAGCTTCGGGGTTCTCGTGCCATACGGGGCCATCCTGAGTCTGGACCGGATCGCCCACGTTGGGACGCACCGTGACGGGAGTAGTCGCCGATGCAGCCATCCTGGGCACCGCCGCGTTCGCGGCCGCAAGCGAACAGCAATTAACACC